>NZ_BJKJ01000003.1:0-351280 GCF_006538305.1 Alteromonas sp. KUL17 | reverse complement strand
AAAAGGCGGTTTTTTTGATTAAAGCATTAATGTACTTAATCACTACTTTGGAGGCATGCGCAGCCCGCCGTCTAAGCGGATTGTCTCACCATTTAGGTAGCTATTGTTCGCCATATGGATAACTAACTTAGCAAATTCTTCTGGTAGCCCAAGGCGCTTAGGAAACTGAACATTAGCAGAAAGGGCGTCTTGCACTTTTTCTGGCATAGCAAGTAGCATTGGCGTGCCCATTACACCCGGCGCAATGGTGTTAACACGAATACCCAACGGGGCTAAGTCTCGAGCCATTGGAAGGGTTAGGCCGATAATACCACCTTTACTCGCGGCATAAGCGGTTTGCCCTATTTGACCTTCGTAGCCAGCAACTGAAGCAGTGTTTACGATAAGACCGCGTTCGCCTTCCTCGCTAATTGGCGATTGCTTTGCCATCGTCGCTGCAACTAAGCGAGAAACATTAAAGCTTCCTACTAAGTTAATATCGATAGTTTTCTGGAAGTCACCCAACGGCGCCGGATTGCCTTCTTTGTCGAGCAGTCGCTTAGCTGGTGCGATGCCTGCACAGTTAACCACTAAAGAAATGGCGCCAAACCTTTCGGTTGTCGCGTCTATAGCTGCTTGAACAGAAGTTTCATCGCGTACATCGACTTTGGTGAAAAGTGTGTTGTTTTTGCCTAATTCTTCTACGCGCTGTGCGCCAAGCTCTTCATTTAAGTCGAAAAGGCTGACGTTAGCACCTGCATCTCGAAGTGCGATAGCAGTGGCATGACCAAGTCCGGAGCAACCGCCAGTAACAATGGCAGTAAGATTATTTAGCGTCATAGATTTCCCTTAAACCCTAGTTTTTCACTATTATTAACGTGATGTTAACGGGAAGTAAGAAGAAAAACTATGGTGCCGATAGGAATCGGCACCTTTCATTCAGCTATTTTGCCGTTATTTTGGCAACTGAATTTTACAGTCTTCGCTTTGGCGGTAGATAATTAGTGTGTGACCGATTACCTGAAGCTTAACTGAGTTGGTTTCACGAACAATGGCATCCATGATAAGCGCTTTTTCTTCGCGATCATCAGTTGGCACCTTAACTTTAATTAATTCGTGGTGGCTAAGTGCGTTGTCGATTTCGGCAACTACACCTTCTGTCAGGCCGTTCCCACCTAGCTGCACCACAGGTTTTAAGGGGTGTGCAAGGCCTTTTAGGAATTGTTTCTGTTTATTTGAAAGTTTCATGAAGTAATATTTCTTACAATTAATCTGTTAGTTTATGCTTGAAATAACGTATTCTAACGCCATCTTCTCTACAATCCTAATGACATTGTATTGGAATGACAAAAAAGAAACACTCCGCCAGCAGTAAACGCTGGTTACAAGAACACGTCAATGACCATTATGTGCAGAAAGCAAATAAGGAAGGTTGGCGCTCGCGAGCTATCTATAAACTGGAAGAAATTCAGAAAAAAGATAAGCTTATTAAACCAGGAATGACACTTGTAGACCTTGGTGCTGCACCGGGGGGCTGGTCACAGCTAGCCGCACAGCTCGTTGGCGACAATGGTCAAGTTATCGCGTGCGATATTTTGCCCATGGACCCAATCGTGGGCGTAGACTTTTTACAAGGTGATTTCAGAGAGGACGCTGTTCTCGACGCACTATTGAACAGAATCGGTGGGAACACCGTAGATATTGTGTTGTCTGATATGGCACCGAACCTTGCAGGTAACGCGTCGGTTGACCAGTCTCGCTCTATGTATCTTTGCGAACTAGCGCTTGATATGTGTCACCAAGTGTTAAAGCCTGGTGGTTCGTTTGTCATAAAGGTGTTCCAAGGTGAGGGGTTTGTTGAGTTCATGAACGCACTTAAACAATCTTTCACCACCATAAAGACGCGTAAGCCTGACTCGTCCAGATCACGTTCGCGAGAGGTGTATTTGGTGGCTTGTGGGTATAAAGTGTAGTACGCTTTGAGATAAGCGGTTTTCGTTGCGAGTTGTGTCGTTTATTCAATAAACAACTTGTTGAATATACAAGCAATTCGGGTTTATAGAGGTTAGTAGCATTGAGCGATATGGCAAAAAATTTAATCTTATGGTTAGTCATCGCCGTTGTTTTAATGTCGGTTTTCCAGAGCTTTTCACCGAGTGAATCGTCTCGTTCGCAAACTGACTACACAACGTTTTTGAGAGAAGCAGAACAGGGAAATATTCGAGAAGTTCGCATCAATAATAGTGGCGAAATTCGAGGTACTAAGCGTTCAGGCGAAACTTTCCAAACATTCGTACCTTACTTCGATGACAAGTTAGTATCTGACTTGGTTAAGAACGACGTAAGAGTGTACGGTGAACCACCAGAAGAGCAGTCTCTTCTGACGTCTATTTTCATTTCATGGTTCCCCATGTTACTGCTTATTGGTGTATGGATTTTCTTCATGCGTCAAATGCAGGGTGGCGGCGGCCGTGGCGCTATGTCATTCGGTAAAAGCAAAGCTCGCTTGCTTGGTGAAGACCAAATTAAGACAACATTTGCTGACGTAGCAGGCTGTGACGAAGCGAAAGAAGATGTATCTGAATTGGTAGACTTCCTGCGCGACCCGTCTAAGTTCCAAAAGCTAGGCGGTAAAATTCCGAAGGGCGTACTTATGGTAGGTCCTCCTGGTACGGGTAAAACGTTGCTTGCAAAAGCCATTGCCGGTGAAGCGAAAGTACCATTCTTTACTATCTCTGGTTCTGATTTCGTTGAAATGTTCGTGGGTGTAGGTGCATCTCGTGTGCGTGACATGTTTGAGCAAGCGAAAAAAGCGGCGCCTTGTATCATCTTTATCGATGAAATCGATGCGGTAGGCCGTCAACGTGGTGCTGGTCTAGGTGGTGGTCACGACGAACGTGAGCAAACCCTTAACCAGATGCTTGTTGAAATGGACGGCTTTGAAGGTCATGAAGGTATTATCGTTATTGCGGCAACTAACCGTCCTGACGTACTAGACCCTGCGCTTCTTCGTCCGGGTCGTTTTGACCGTCAAGTAGTGGTTGGTCTTCCTGACATCCGCGGCCGTGAACAAATTCTTAAAGTTCATATTCGCAAAGTGCCAGTGGCTGATAACGTAGAGCCGTCAGTTATTGCTCGTGGTACACCGGGTTTCTCAGGTGCTGACCTTGCTAACCTAGTAAACGAAGCTGCATTGTTCGCTGCTCGCGGCAACAAGCGCCTTGTTTCTATGGAAGAGTTTGAGAAAGCGAAAGACAAAATCATGATGGGCTCTGAGCGTAAGTCTATGGTGATGTCTGAGCCTGAAAAAGAAATGACTGCGTATCACGAAGCGGGTCACGCTATCGTAGGTCGCTTAGTGCCAGAACACGATCCGGTATACAAAGTGTCAATCATTCCGCGCGGTCGCGCGCTGGGTGTGACCATGTACTTACCAGAGCAAGACCGAGTGAGCCACTCTAAACAGCACTTAGAAAGTATGATTTCTAGCTTGTTCGGTGGTCGTATTGCTGAAGCCATCATTTATGGTGACGACAAAGTAACCACGGGTGCATCTAATGACATCGAGCGCGCTACTGAAATTGCACGTAAGATGGTGACCCAATGGGGCTTGTCGAGCAAAATGGGTCCAATGCTTTACGCTGAAGATGAAGGCGAAGTGTTCTTAGGCAAGTCTATGTCTAAGGCAACAAACATGTCTGATGACACAGCGCGAGCAATTGATGCGGAAATCAAGTCTCTTATTGACCGCAACTACGAGCGCGCTCAAAAGATCCTTGAAGATAACATCGATATCTTACATTCAATGAAAGACGCATTGATGAAGTACGAAACCATTGATGCTAAGCAAATTGATGATCTGATGAACCGCACTGACGTTCGTCCTCCTGCAGACTGGGATGACAGCAAGCCATCAGGTGGCGACAAGCCAAGTGGTGGTGCGCCGGTACGTGAAGGTGAAATTAAGAATGACGGTGTAGACAAACCGTCGGTAGGTAAGCCGGGTGATATCCCAAGCTAAGCGTCTACGCTAAATGAAAAAACGCCAGTTTAACTGGCGTTTTTTATTAGAGCACACTTATTTTAATCACGATTGGAATGTATTTTGACTGCTTCATTAATCGCTTTGAAGTTAACAATATAGGTCCATTCTCAAAGAGTATTTACTGTTAGCTCGGATGGTTTAAACAAGTTTGTTTTATAGCTTCATTGCTAAAAGATAATATTATTTTAAAAGTTAACATTGCAGGTAATTCATGCAGTTTGGAAGACACTCCATTGACCTGTCACAACCACATGTGATGGGCATTTTAAATGTTACGCCTGACTCATTCTCTGACGGCGGTAAGCACGCAAATGTATCGCAAGCGCTTGAACACGCGCTACGCATGACGGAAGAAGGCGCAACCTTTATTGATGTTGGTGGTGAATCAACAAGGCCAGGTGCACCCGATGTGTCGCTTCAAGAAGAGCTTGACCGCACTATACCGGTTGTTGAAGCGATAGCTAAAAACACCGAATGTATTATTTCTATTGATACTAGCAAAGCTGAGGTTATGCGTGAGGCAGTGAAAGCTGGCGCTGGGTTAATCAACGACGTACGCGCTTTGCAAGAGCGGGGTACGGTGCAAGTGGCTGCTGACGCTAAAGTTCCCGTTTGCTTAATGCATATGCAAGGGCAACCCCGCACGATGCAGCGAAACCCTCAATACAGCGATGTTGTGAAAGATGTGGGGCAGTTTTTATTAACCCGCGCTAATGCATGTGAAGAGGCAGGCATACCAAAAGATATGATTTTATTCGACCCAGGCTACGGTTTCGGTAAGTCATTGGAGCACAACTACGTCCTAGTAAAACACTTGCCTATACTGATGGCTTTAGGTTACCCAGTGTTGGTAGGTATGTCTCGTAAATCAATGATTGGCAATTTACTCAACAGAAATGTAGACGAGCGCTTGGCGGGAAGCATAAGCCTCGCTACAATTGTCGCCCAAATGGGCGCACAGATAATTCGCGTTCACGACGTGAAAGAAACAGCTGATGCTGTCAATATCGTGAAAATGCTGAATACGATAAAATAAGGAATAATAATGACGCAGCGCAAATATTTCGGCACCGACGGTATCCGCGGAAAAGTAGGCGAAAGCAATATAAACCCGGAATTTGTTACCAAGTTGGGTTGGGCAGCAGGTAAAGTGTTGGCGGGTCGCGGTACGAACAAAGTACTTATTGGTAAAGACACAAGAATTTCTGGTTACATGCTGGAATCGTCGTTGGAAGCAGGCTTATCTGCAGCGGGTATTAACATTGGTTTACTTGGTCCAATGCCAACACCTGCAATTGCATACTTAACAAAAACGTTTCGTTCAGAAGCGGGTATTGTCATTAGTGCTTCTCACAATCCTTTTTATGACAACGGCATCAAATTCTTCTCTGCTCAAGGCTTTAAACTAGACGATGATATTGAGCTTGGTATTGAAGACATGCTTGAGCAACCCATGACGTGTGTGGCGTCTGACAAACTAGGTAAAGCAACGCGTATAAATGATGCTGCGGGTCGTTACATAGAGTTTTGTAAGGGAACATTCCCCTCTGAGCTTTCACTCACTGGCCTTAAAATTGTTGTTGATTGCGCACATGGCGCGACGTATCACATTGCGCCAAACGTTCTGCGTGAACTGGGCGCAACGGTAATTGAACTAGGCACAGCGCCAAATGGCCTGAACATAAATGACGGTGTAGGTGCTACATCAATGAACGCCATTGTTGAGAAAGTTAAAGAGACGGGTGCAGACCTTGGTTTCGCGCTAGATGGCGACGGCGACCGCATTATGATGGTTGATCACCTAGGTAACATCTTAGATGGCGACCAAATTGTCTATATCATTGCTCGTGACGCACTTAAAAACGGCAAAATGCAAGGCGGCGTGGTAGGCACGTTGATGAGTAACTTAGGCCTTGAAAATGCGTTGTCTAAGCTTGGTGTGCCTTTCGCAAGAAGTAATGTGGGCGACCGTTATGTGATGGAGCTGTTACAGCAAAAAGGCTGGTCTATTGGCGGTGAAAACTCTGGTCATGTTCTCAATCTTAATATGAGCTCTACAGGTGACGGTATTGTAGCTGGGCTTCAAGTGCTTGCCGCAATGCTTCGTTCGCACATGGACTTACACGACTTAGCAAGTGGGTTTGAAATGTACCCGCAAACGCTAGTTAACGTGAGGTACGCTAACCAAGAAGTGGATTATTTAGCACACAGCAATGTACAAAATGCTAAGAAAGAGGCTGAGTCTGCGTTAGGTAAAACGGGCAGGGTACTTCTACGTAAAAGTGGTACTGAGCCGTTAATTCGTGTGATGGTTGAGTCGAATGACGAAAGCCAATCTCACAAATGGGCAGAGCATATTGCTGAAACTGTTCGTAATCTCGCCAATTAGTTGGCGTAGCAGGAAATTTTGCTTTTTGTGCTTGTATCTTCTCAATTAAATAGTTAATATCACGCCCGCTTTGAAGACAGGGCTAAGGTCTGCGTTGTGAGTAAAAATCTTAGAAAGCCATTCGTGGCTGGTAACTGGAAAATGAACGGAAATTTGGCATTAGTTGCTGAATTTAATCAAAAACTGGCGAATGTAAAAGCTGATTCGGAAATCGTAATTTGCGCTCCTTCACTTCTTTTACACGCATTTGAAACCCATTCGTTTGCCATTGGTGCTCAAAACGTAAGTCATCTTAATAACGGCGCTCACACTGGTGAGTTGTCAGTTGAAATGCTTAAAGAAGCAGGTTGCGGTTACGCAATTGTTGGGCATTCAGAAAGACGAGAAGACCAAGGCGAGTCAAGCGAACTTGTTGCATTAAAGGCAAAGCAGTGTGTTTCTTCAGGTGTCGTACCCATCATTTGTGTAGGTGAGCCACTTGAAGTGAGAGAAGCAGGTGATGTTGAATCGTTTGTTGGCGAGCAACTAGATGCACTAGTTAGCGCCATGTCTGTAGACGAACTCAGCAAAACTGTTATTGCATACGAGCCGATTTGGGCAATTGGTACTGGTAAAACAGCCAGCCCTGAGCAAGCACAAGAAGTACACGAATTTATTCGCGGCTACTTTAATAAAGTAGACGCACAATTGGCTCAAGGCCTTCGTATCTTGTACGGTGGTAGTGTTAAGCCAGATAATGCTGAAACCCTATTTGCACAGAAAGATGTAGATGGCGGTTTAATTGGCGGAGCCAGTTTAAAAGCTGAAGATTTTATTTCAATTTGCCAAGCGGCAAACTGACGAGGTATTTATGATTTACGAAGTGCTATTAGTAGCATACCTAATTGTAGCGCTATTACTTATTGGATTTGTATTGATCCAACAAGGTAAAGGTGCAGATATGGGCGCTTCATTTGGCTCAGGCGGTTCAAACACTGTTTTCGGTTCATCAGGTTCAGGTAACTTCATGACTCGTACGACCGCTATATTAGCAGGCTTGTTCTTCTTAATTAGCCTTTCTTTGGGTGCAATGACTGCAAACCGTGAAAGCGCGGAAGATGAGTGGAACAACCTAGAAGTTCCAGCGGCAGTAGAAGAGCCAGTAGAGCTACCAGCTGATCAAGACGTACCAGTTATTGAAGATGCAGCTCAAAGTAATGTTCCTGTTGTTGAAAGCGATGTAACAGACGTACCAAAGTCTGACGACGCTGAAGGTTCAAACTAATAAGTTTTCGCGGAAGTGGTGGAATTGGTAGACACGCCATCTTGAGGGGGTGGTGAGCATAGCTCGTGCGGGTTCAAGTCCCGCTTTCCGCACCAAATAAATGTATAGGCCAGCGCAATGCTGGCCTTTTCTGTTTTTACACTGTGTAATTCTTGTTAAGGTGACCCTGTACGCTCACTTTAAACTGGCCTTGTTAATTGTAACAAAGCGTTAAAATTTAAAATTTACAGGATGTTATGTCTGTTCCTATTTTTATTATTCAGCTATGCTTTTCAGTACTTAGTCATACTGTCTGCGACATAAACATAATAACTTTTACGAGGCACTATAGTGCAAAAAACACTTAGTCAGAGTTTGTTCCAAACCCTATTCATAGGGATTGTGATAGCATCACTTCTGATAATTGGAGCAGTGTGGCGCTCAGCCAATACTCTCGTTGTTCAAAATATTGACCATAATATTGTTTTAGCAGAGAAAGTATTCGATAAGGTTGTTGCGGATCGTCAAGCTGTCATACGCAACGTTTCGAAAGTACTGTCTCGCTCATTTGATTTCAGGCGTGCGGTTGGCACAGAGAATATACCCTCTATAGAAGCGGCGTTTACCAGTTACGCGCAGCGACTAAACACCGATATCATCGCTCTGGTAAGTCTAGACCATCAAGTAGTTGTAACGCGTACAGGCCTATTCGAAGTCGGTCAAAGTGTAGAAAGTAGCCTTGCATTGGTTGCTAAAGGGAAAGACAGCGGTTTCTTCGTAGTCGATAATAAATTAGTACAGTTAAATCTAATTCGTGTAGAAATACCTACGCTTAGATATTACATGCTAATAGGCGTTGAGTTTGATAGCGGATTATTAGAAGAGCTAAAAGCGCTCGTAGACGCTGAAATTATTATCTCAAGAACTGATACCAATGACGTTCTTACGACTACCTTAAAAGAAAATGATGCGCAACGGATCCTCGCGTCAGAACACGACCCCTCGTGGATAGATGTAACGTTTAAAGACGAGCTTACTTACTTTGCTCGTGAGGTGAATATCGCCTCTGATAGCAATTTGCCGGTTAAGATAACTCTAGCTGTAGATACAACGTCTTCATTTAGTTCTTTCACACGTATTCAAGTGACGATTCTGGCATTTTGCTTAGTCGCAATATTCATTGCTCTGGGTCTTTCTCTGCTGCTTGCCAGAAACGTGAGTCGACCAGTGTCTACCTTGGTAAAAGCAGTGAATAAGGTCGCGTCAGGAAGCTATGGCGCAACCCTTGACGCACCGTCGAACCTCAAAGAGATTACCGAACTTGCCAACGCAGTCGATAGCATGCAAGCAAGTATTAAAAGTCGTGAAAATCATATTCGTTATCAAGCAGAACACGACGTGCTTACCGGGCTTTTCAATCGGAACTATGTTGAAGGCTTCTTTGAGTCAGAACTTCAAGAAGAAAGAGAGTTACAGGTTGTTGCCATTACCGTAATCGGATTTCGAACCATTAACGACCTCTACGGTTACTCTAACGGCGATAATACACTGAAAGCATTGGCCGAGAGGCTTCAGCGTTGGCCTGGTACATCCGCAAGATTAGCTGGCGGTGAGATTTTATATATTACGCAAGATTCACTTAATGATGGCCAACTCGAAACGCTCAAGCACATATTAGAGCAACCAGTGGAAAGTAACCTGATTGCAATTCCAGTAAAAGTAGCCATGGCGGTTATCCAGTGCCCGCAAGATGCAACAACATCAGAAGAATTATTCAGAAAAATGAATATTGTTACTGATGAAGCGATACACAGCGACAGCTGGTGCGTTCGCTATAAAACAGAATTAGAAGATAAATACAATCGAAGACTATCAATTACCACCGAACTAAAACGTGCACTGGCTAGCCAGCAAAACGAACTGTCCATGGTTTACCAGCCAAAAATAGATCTGCAGACAATGAAAGTATGCAGCATGGAAGCGCTTATTCGCTGGAATAATAGTGTTCTGGGCTTCGTTCCACCTGATGAGTTTATTACCATCGCTGAGCAAGCAGGGTTAATTGAGCAAGTTACAACTTGGGTAATGAAGCAAACCATTTCAGACTTAGCTTATTTTAGAGGCATGGGGTATGGGTTCACTGTTGCGATGAACCTATCTACTCAGGATATTCAAAATAAGGTACTTCTAGGGAAGCTGGTGTCGCTTTTAACTCAGGAAGGCCTGTCACCTGAAGCTCTGGAACTTGAAATAACAGAAAGCGATTTAGTTGCTGATGCGTCGCTTGCTATAGAGAACCTTAATGAACTAACGGCGCGGGGCTTTCATTTCGCCATCGACGACTTTGGTACAGGCTATTCATCGTTAGCCTATTTAAAGAACTTGCCCGTAAAAACGATTAAAATTGATAAGAGTTTTATTCTGTCGCTGGCGAGTGATGAAAACGACCAGCAAATTGTTCATACCGTGCTGAGTTTGGCGAATGTGTTTAATTTAAAGGTTGTGGCTGAAGGTGTTGAAGACGTAGCGTCGCTTGAAATCTTAAAGGACTGGGGCTGTGATATCGTTCAAGGTTATTACATTAGTCGCCCACTTAGCCGTTCAGACCTTGAAGACTGGCTTCAAAATACGCCTTTCGGTGAATAGCTATTTCTTCAAATTAAATTTATTGTTTTACAGTAATCACTATGCCTTTGTTGCAGTATTTGGCGACATGGCATCGTAAATGCAAAACTAATAATGAAGCGTGTAAAACGCTCTGCGGGCCTGATTTCTTCGCCAAAGTGTGAGTATTTTGCCCACTGAGTTGTGAAATTACTTCAAAAACAAGGAATTTATTATGGACATCATTCGTATACTTTTATCGATTTTACTTCCACCGCTGGGCGTATTTTTACAAGTGGGTATCGGTGCTCACTTTTGGATTAATATCCTTTTAACTATTCTTGGCTATTTCCCAGGTGTTATTCACGCTGTTTACATCATCGCTAAAAAGTAGGTGGTGAAAAACGCTTTATTGGCGGCTATGCAATAAATCGCATAGTCGTAGCAAGTACAGCAACTAAATATGAAATAAACAAAAGCCAGCGTTAATAGCTGGCTTCTTACATTATGACGTTTGTCGAATAGGACGATTTCGGCAACGTGACATATCCCATGTTAGGCGGTGAGCTTTTCGTCGTCTAACTCTTGCTTCATCTCTTTTTGATATTCGTCTGCAAGTTTTGTTTTTTGGCGGTCATTAAGCACATTGCCTGCAACTTGGAAGAATTCCTGTTCTTCGTCGGCAAGGTGATGTTCTACCTTTTCCTGAAGTGTTTTCAAGTGACGTAACCAAGCTGGTGAACTCATATCCGTATCATCGAGCTTTGCGAGTAGCTCATCAATTTCGTGATGTTCTGCAATGCCGTGACGTGTTAAATCTACAGTGGCATCTTTCTCCAGAAGATGAGAATAGAAATGGCGCTCTTCAGCGATAGCATGACTTTCAAGCTGTGTCTTAAGCTCTTGATAATATTCACGGCGCGCAGCAGTGTTTCCGCTTGTTTCAGCTAGAATTTTAAGCAGTAAACGTTGCTTTTCATGGTCTTGACGCAAAGCTTCAAAAATTTTCATGGGTAGTTCCTTATAAATACCTAAAAAATGAATCACACCTGTGGTAATGCTATTTTTATTCCATTAGTGAGATATCTGTTACGCGCTGATTTTTAAAAGAAATTTCAAATGAAGTGACACAGAGTCATTGAATTGGGGAAGGGGACAACGCAAATTTTACAAGTCAGTTTCCGATAAATTCACGGCAGTAAGTCCGTGAATTTACCGAAAGAGGGAGATGGGATATGCGCTACACGCCTTGTGCGACCATGGCGTCAGCGAGTCTACGAAATGCTGCTACATTGGCGCCTTTCATATAATCAACGTAGCTGCTTCCAGCATCGCCTTCAGATTTACCCTCATCAACACAGCGCTGATGAATGCTTTCCATAATTGAATAGAGCTGTTCATCGAGTGCGCTTGCGTTACGTTGATTGAACATGGCGTTCTGGCTCATTTCTAAGCCTGATAGCGCAACGCCGCCAGCGTTAGATGCTTTGCCTGGTACGTATGCAATTTTGGCGTCTAAAAACAAAGCCTGCGCTTCGTTTGTGCACGGCATATTCGCACCTTCTAGTACCATTTGACAGCCGTTATCTAGCAGTGATTTTGCATCTTCTTCAAGTAGTTCGTTTTGCGTAGCGCAAGGCAGTGCTATGTCGCATTTTAAATGCCAAGGCTTTTTATCAGCTATCCACTTGCCCATGTTTTCATCTGCCATGTCAGCAAGGATATTGTTACGGTTTGCATGGTTGTCGATTGCCCATTTAAGCGCGGTATCAGTTAACCCATTCTCATTATGTAAAAGTCCTCGGCTATTAGACAGCGAAATAACTTTTCCGCCTTTCTCTACCGCTTTAAGTGCAGCATGCAACGCTACGTTTCCGGCTCCAGACACTGCAATGGTTTTGCCTTCAATTGGAGTACCTTGATGTCGACATACCGCTTCTAAAAAGTAAATTAAGCCAAAGCCTGTAGCTTCAGTACGCACATAGCTACCACCAAATTCTAAGCCTTTACCGGTTAACACGCCTTCGAACTTATTGTTTAGTCTGCGATACTCGCCATAAAGGTATCCTATTTCTCTTGCGCCAACGTTTATGTCACCTGCAGGTACATCGGTATTTGCGCCAATATGTCGCTGTAATTCACGCATGAAGGCTTGGCAAAACAACATAATGTCGCGATCAGTACGCCCTTTGGGGTTAAAGTCTGACCCGCCTTTACCTCCGCCCATGGGTAAGCCGGTCAGGGCATTCTTGAAACACTGTTCGAAAGCAAGAAACTTAAGCACCGATAAGTTGACGGTAGGATGAAAGCGCAAGCCACCTTTGTAAGGACCCATGGCTGAATTGTGCTGTACACGCCAACCTTGATTGACTTCAATATCGCCATCACTGTTCATCCACGACACGGTAAAATAAATAATGCGTTCAGGCATGCAAATGCGTCTTATAATATCGAACGCTTTGTAGTCTTTGTTTGCATTGTAAATAGGAACAATATCTTCTAATACTTCGTGTACCGCTTGTAGATATTCCGTTTCGTTAGCAAACTTCTCATTAAGAAAGGTATAGATTTCTTCAAAGTTACTTTTCTGAGTCATGTACTGCTTAATCCTTTTCTTCAAAATTGGTGAGAACGTTAAGGCTTCGAGGGCATGTTTTTATCTCAAGCTTTTCGCCTTCGTAGATCTCGCCGTCGACAGCATACGCCGTGGGCTTATCAAATGTTAACGTTATGCTTGATGCGCGTTCGTGCCGTATTGATTCAGATTGCTTCTTTGCTTCAGCTGGACTTAGCACTAGCTCTGCTAACGATGCGAATTGTTTATCAGAGCTGGGCTGAGGTAATAGCCAGGTCAAATCAAGCTTCCCATCGGTGATGTCAGGCGGCTCTGCGCCCTGAGCAAGTGCTGTGGTCATTGGGGCTGCGTTTGCAATAACAAAGCTCGGCGTTTCTAAGGTTTCAGCTGGCTGGTTGTCTTTTGCTACTTTAAACGTCATGTTTTCGTTATTTGAAATCGCGTTCCATAGCCCTTTAAGGTAGGCAAACTGGCCGCCTACATTCTTTTCTTCGCGATCAGCGGCCGAAATCATTTTTTCCTCGAAGCCAACTGCTGCTACCAAAAGCATAACGTGGTCGTTACAGGTTGCGGTATCTATGGCTAAGGTGTTGCCCTCTATAATGATGTCGCATGCTGTACTAATAGGCATGACTTTACTAATGTAGCCATGCAACACTTGGCTCAGTGCGTTTGCTGTACCAAAGGGGATAATCCCCATGGTAACGTCGGTGTTGACCAATGCCGAGGCGACTTCAGTTAACGTTCCATCGCCTCCGCATGCGACAATAATGTGGGCGCCGTCTTGTTTTGCCTTTTCTGCTAGTGCCTTACCGTCTACTTCAGGTGTGGTTTCTTTCACGGTCACTTTGAATTTTTTATTTAATCGAGAAAGAACGTCATCTCGGTATTGCTCCCATTTACCGCCCCCAGCAACTGGGTTAACGATAAGGGTTAGATTCTTTTGTAGTGAAAGTAGGCCACCATCTCTGATCTGCTGCAGCGATGCTAATTGACGTTTGTTGAGCCTTGCTGTTTGGCGTATCTGGTTAATTTCACGTAATGCTTCATCTACACTCAATGTAGGGTTTTTGGCCAGTAAATAGGCTGCAACTACCAGAACAGAGCGACCTCGTCCAAGCGCACAATGCACAACAACATTTTTCTTTTCAGAAATTTGCTGGTTCAACCAATTTATTGCTAAAACAAGCTGTTCAGGAGTGGGGCTGGTATGGTCGAGTACCGGTACGTTTAAATAGCGGTAATCTTCTTGATATGCCGTCCAATCCAGTCCATCAAATTCAGCGGTTACGTCAAGAATGGCATCAATGTTGTTATCGTTTAAAAGGCTAACGTGTTTTCCCGACATGCGGCACGCAAGGAATAAGTGCGGCTCAATTTTTTGTAGGGGAGGGACTTTATCCGTTCTGCGTGCGTATTCATTGTAAAGCCAAGAGCCCAGTAAAAAAGGTACAAAAATCCAGCGTATGTAGAATGGTATTGAGCCATCCTCACGTTTGCGAAACAGGCTTGGGTAGTTGAGCAAATAGGCGCTGCTTACGGCAATAAGGGAAAATGCAATCCAACCAAATACCACTTTTAATAATATCACTGGCACGGTAAGCGTTAGTGCTAACGCCACTAATGCACTAAGTACGTAATACTTCACCATTTTCACGATTAACACATCCTTTGTAATTGGAAAGAGCAAACAGTCTATGCATCTATACTTACACTGGAGCGTTTTCGTTTACTTTTGTCGCAATAGGGTTGAACTATCACGTACCGGTAAACGTATGCTTTGGTATTGAAAATATGAGCGTTTCAAATGAAGAATAGTGCGGTACTAAAGGTTGCGAACTTTGTATGGTTCCAAGGAATTTGGTGGCTGGTCATCTTGTTCCAGAATAAAGCAGTAATTCCAGTGTTAGGGTTAATCCTTCTATGGATAGTCATTTCGCCCAAGCGAGTGGAAGATATAAAGCTAATGGGCACGGTATTTTTGCTGGGCACGGTGGTTGATGCACTTTTAACCTTAAGCGGGCTGTTCATTTTTAACGAGACTGAAACGCTGGTCAGCTTCTGGCCAATTCCAATTTGGCTAAGTCTTCTATGGGCAGCCTTTGCAGGTACGGTCTATCACAGTTTAACCGCCTTTAATGGTCGAATGGCCGTTGCGGCGGTTGCTGGAGCTATCTTCGCGCCGCTCAGTTATATCGCCGGCGCCAAATTCGGCGCGGTTGAATTGGGCGCAAGCGTTGTGCTTTCTTATATTTTTATCGCTCTAGTGTGGAGTGTAATCTTCCCGCTGTGTTTTTATTTATCCAATCGTTTTGAGGCAAAACAAGCCCAAGCGTAAATGCAAGGAGTGTATTGGCAATGACGAAAAACGTATTAGTTACAGGTGGAAACAGAGGTATAGGTCTAGAAATAGTAAAAGGAATGCTGTCTAAAGGCTATAAAGTGCTAATGGGGTGTCGAGACGAAGAGGCCGGCCTTGAAGCCAAGAAAGATATTGTGGGAGGGGATTTGCATATTATTGAGATGCCTCTTGATAACGAAACAGCCATCGTCGATGCGTTTGTTCGAGCTGAGGCCGTGTATGGCCCTATTGATATCCTCATAAACAATGCAGGTATCTTAGACGACACGCCATGGAAAGATGTAAATTCTGAGACGTTGGCTAAATCGATGCAAATTAATGTGAACGCCCCGCTTACACTTATCCAGCAAACGTTACCGCAAATGATTGAGCGAGGTTTTGGACGTATTATCAATGTAAGCTCTAGTTACGGTAGCTTCGCCGAGGGGCTGAAAGGGCCACTGTGCTATGCGATAACAAAGGCTGCTGTTAATGCGCTTACGGTTAAGATGGCAGCGGTAGTTGATGAAGCTGCTGACGGTAAGTCTCTTGATGTAACCGTTAATAGCATGACCCCAGGTTGGGTGCATACTAGAATGGGGGGTAGTGATGCGCCCAAAACGCCCGAGGAGGGAGCAGATACGGCCATTTGGTTAGCAACCATGGAAGCGGGCGGCCCCCATGGCCAATTCTTAAAAGATAGAGAGCCTATAGAGTGGTAGCCTTAATTAACTAGCCTAATTCATATAGTTTGAAGGCTACCATTTTCACGATGCTTTTTAATCAGCATCTTCTAAAGTGAGAATCGCTCTCGTAGAAAGCGGGCGATTCCATCTTCATCGTGATGCCCAATGACGGAAGTGGCGGCGTCTTTGATATAAGGTTTAGCGTTAGAAGGTGCATAAGCCTCGTCTGCTAGCTTAAACATACTTAAATCATTATCACTGTCGCCAAACACAATAACGTTGCTTGCATTCAACTGTTGGCGCAAAAGCTCTACCGCACTGCCTTTATTCGCAAGATTGTGGTGTACATCCATCCAACGGTACTCGTCTCCTTCGATAGCTGGCCCAGAGTACGCTATCAGTCCTTCGTGCATGTTGAGCTGCTTATACATGTCATAGACTAGCGGTGCATCTCCGATCATACTGATGTTTGTTATATGTGCATTAGCAGGTAGCGACTCAATAGACGCTAGTCGCGCTTTAGTGCGCGAAAAATACTTTTCAATTAAATCGTGTTCCACCTGATGCTTAGGCGACGAATGGTAAATCACGTGCTCGTGACCTGGGCTATCCATATTCACTGTGTTAATGAAAGGCGTAATATTATTATTTACGGCGTGCTCGATAATAAGATTTACTTCACTGGGCGCGAGCAAATTTTCTAGTGTTAGCGCGTTTCCGGCAGGATCCCAAATTGCCACCCCATTATTATAAATGTGAGGGAGTACAAAAGACTGACCTTGTAGCACAAATTGCGCTGAATGCATGGTACGACCCGTCGCTACAGTGAATGCAATGTCTCTCTCACCAAGCAAGCCCAACGTCTCTTTAGTAAACGAGGAGATTTCAGAAGACTTATTTAATAAAGTGCCATCTAAATCAAAAAATATTAAATCCATACAATTGGTGCCTAATCTCTCTTTCAGAATAACGCCGACCAAACGACGAAAGGCAATAAACGTGGAGTTCGTTATATTGCCCTTCGAAAATATTGGAACAGCTAGATTGATAACTCCGCTATGATTACTGTATCACATTCTGCTTTGAAGCAGCGTTCCATATTATGTCGCTAGTCTTGCTACCGAATAGATTCGACCACTTTGTCGGTGTGCTGCTTCAGTAATTGCGAGACTTTAGAAGCAGACTGTGACTTTTTAAGGTTAATTACCAGCGCAACTTTACCATATCTAACCGCGTGTCTTACGGTTTGTATAACCTCATTTCTGTCTGGACGTAAACCGATTAAACCCGCTATGAATAACCCAATGAATATGCCTGGGCTAATTAGTGCTATGTAGGTAAACAAATGATTTTGTTGAGTAAGCGCTGGGCCAAACTGCGTTAACAAAAATGCCGCCACTAAACCTACAATCAGACCGATTGAACCAAGCAACAGGTGGGACGACCACATGCTTTTGCCAATGGATGCGCTGTTACGTTCAAGTTTTTCACTCATTTTAGGGTCGCCAGCTTCGATAATTTCTACTTGAGATACCTCAACAGATGTTTGGTCTTGAACTATCTCAAGTACTTCCTGCACTTTACGTTTTGACGGAAATACAGCCGCGACTTGCAAATCACCGGTTGATACAACATGGGCTCTCAAATTCTCATGTTCATTACTGTTTTCGCTTTTTGACTCTACGTTTTTCGAACTTTGAACATTCATCTTTAAATCCTCGACTTCTTACTTGGACTCTCTAAATCAATCCACTTCACTTGCACTTCAAAAGGTATTGCTGTTCGGCTTCACCTAAGTGCATAAGTAACTCGACAACTATTGTTCATACTTATTCAAGTTGCATTCCGACGAAGAAAAGTAGCGGTTTATACTTTAGTAGAAAAAAGAGAAGGTACGTTTTTATGTTATTGTTTTTAATTGTTATTTTAGGAGTGTTAAATATGATTTAGTAAGCTGGAAGGCGAAATGAAGAAGGATTTCGAAGCGATATGCTGAGTTTTAGCAAGCGTCGCTGCCGGACCAAACAACCGGTACTGTGATAATTTTACACATAGCGTGAAAATTCGTTATGGCCTTTAAAATCACTGTCTTGCCGTGGAAGCGTCGGCTTGCGGCAAGGTTAATTGCGTGTAGTGATCATTTCTGTACGTTCTTCTGTAGATTCTATTTATAAATTGAGATTTGGTACCGTTGTTTGCAATCTGACTAAGAAAGCACAGCGAGCATCTGCGGCCGTAGCAGCACCTTAACAGTCGGTCTTCTTAGCTGGTAAGGAAAGGAGTATCTATAAATGAAACGGATTAAGGGTTATTGCAACGTCTACTCTGATGATAGCCATCTATCAATAAGGCGCATCGCTTGCGGTGATAAACGGTTTTACTATCGCTATGCAAGTGGAAAGAAAGTCACAGGAGAGCGCGTGCTAAAGCGTATCAAAAAGCTTGTCATTCCTCCAAATTGGCGCAACACCTTTATAAGCCGTGACAGTAAAGCCAGCGTTCAAGCCGTCGGCTATGACGAAAAAGGACGTAAACAATATATCTATCACAACAAATGGCACGAGCAGCAGCAAGTAGAAAAATTTGAGCGTTTGGTTGCCTTTGGTAATGCACTTCCTGAGTTCCGTGAGCACTGTCTTTCATTAATTTCACAGCCAACATGGACGCAAGAAAGAGCTTGCGCGCTGGTGTGCCTGTTGCTCGATTACACAGGTGCTAGAGTTGGCAACGCTCAATATAGCAAGGAAAATAACACATATGGGTTAACTACATTGCGGCGCAAGCATGTACAAGCGCAGTGTGACGATAGTGTTGAACTTGCTTACATTGGTAAGCACGGCAAACCAAGAACACTAAAAGTAAACGACCCTGAGCTTGCTTCATTAGTTTGTGACTGTGCGCAACAACAAGGTTACTGTTTATTTCGTTATCAAGATGAGAATAAACAATGGCACGACGTAACGAGCGAAGACGTTAATGCGTTCATCCACAAAGAACTAAGTGAACAGTTCAGTTGTAAAGACTTTCGAACGTGGGCATCAAGTCGATTTGCACTAACAAACCTGCCCAGTGTGTATGAACAGATAGCAAACTCCAGAACCAAGAAATGGGAGAGTACGTTAAGTAAGTGTGTTGCAGCAGAACTTGGCAATACTCCCACCGTTTGCAGGAAATATTATATTCATCCGAAACTATTTACTGTGAAAAATGACGAAAAGGCGTGTGAGAAGCTAATTAATCGGGTTCGTTCGCTACATAGTGAAGATTGTACGCAACTTACCCATTTACTGCCTGTAGAAAAGCTTCTTTTGGATGTTATTTCGTCTGAGTGCGCGTAACAAAGTATTTTTAATGAAAATGTTTTAGCTGATAGTAAAGTTGCTGTTTTTGCGACTTTTCAGCTAAAGTTAAATTGTTTCATAAATGACTTAGTGTTTTTAAGTTAATGAATACTAGGGGTAATTTTGGATTTTATTAGCGTAATATGCTGTGAAACATGGTTGGTGCTAATTTAAACATAAGTGCCTGTTAAACGATGTTGTTTAAAAATTGCACTTGAAATTTTCTGTCAGATCCTTATATTGTTAGAGCTCTAATGATTATTGTTCGATTTAATTATTTGCTTTTGAATTTGAATTAGCAAAGGTTAAATGGCGTTTTCATTTACGAGTTTTCGAAGAGCAATAGAGGAAATAACGAACGTTATGCCAATGGAAAGTTACCTATCACTAGCGGTGTATTTTATAGCGATGTTAGGGATAGGGTTGTTTGCTTACCGACAATCTACCAGTGATATTTCTGGTTATATTTTGGGAGGGCGACAAGTTAGCCCTCAAGTAACCGCACTGTCTGCGGGTGCGTCTGACATGTCTGGTTGGATGCTAATGGGCTTACCAGGTGCAATGTATTTAACCGGTTTCGATGCGGTTTATATTGCTATAGGGTTGGTTGCAGGTGCGTTAGCCAATTATTTACTAGTAGCGCCGAAACTTCGCGTTTACACCGAAGTTGCCAACGACTCGCTGACTGTGCCTGAGTTTTTTGCGAAGCGTTTTAATACGCCTAACTCAAGCTTACGCATTGTTTCAGCGGTGATCATCGTACTGTTTTTCACGCTATACACCTCTGCCGGGTTAGTTGCAGGTGGTAAGTTGTTTGAAAGCGCGTTTTCAGTCGACTATCAGCTAGGCCTATTTATTACGCTGGGTGTTGTGGTGTCTTACACATTACTTGGTGGTTTCTTGGCAGTAAGCCTTACGGACTTTGTACAAGGGTGCATTATGTTCGTGGCGCTGGTACTGGTTCCAATTGTCGCGTTTACCGAGTTCGATAGCGTGTCGCAAATGACAAGCGCCGCTTATCAATCTGTACCCAATTTTTCTGAATCGTTAGAAACGCTAACGATTGTAGGGTTGCTATCGAGTTTAGGTTGGGGCTTAGGTTACTTTGGACAGCCGCACATTATTGTTCGCTTTATGGCAATTCGTTCTGTTAATGCCATTGGCACAGCGCGAAATATTGGTATGTCGTGGATGTTAGTGACCATCATTGGTGCACTGGCAACAGGATTCGTAGGCATTGCTTATGCCAATCAGTTTGGTCTTGCTGTCGACGACCCTGAGACGATATTTATTATTTTCTCACAATTGCTGTTCCACCCACTTATCAGTGGATTTTTAATGGCCGCTATTTTAGCCGCTATTATGAGTACAATTTCGTCGCAACTGCTGGTTAGCGCAAGTTCGTTAACCGAAGACATTTACCGCGTAATGGTAAATAAAAAGTCTTCAACCAAGGCGCTGAGTGAAAAGCAAACGGTAACAATTGGCCGTTATGGTGTAGCAGGTGTAGCTGTGGTTGCATTGTTATTAGCCATGGATGCGTCGAACACAATTTTATCTTTAGTAAGTAATGCTTGGGCAGGTTTTGGTGCAGCATTTGGTCCGTTAGTACTGTTTTGTCTGTATAAAAAGGACCTAACAGCGAAAGCGGCAATGGCGGGCATGATTAGCGGTGCGGTAACCGTACTATTCTGGATTTATGCGCCCGTTTTAGCTGACGGTAAAACGTTAAGCAGCGTTATTTATGAAATTATTCCAGGGTTTGCGGTAAGTACGTTAACGCTTTATGTGGTAAGTCGCTTTAGCGAAAACCCATCGTCAAACGTACAGGCAACATTCGCGCAAGCCAGTGAAGAATTAGCAAATCAACAATCTTAAGGTTAAAAAGTTTATTATGAGTCATCCAAATTGGAAACGCGTAGTCATCAAAGTGGGTAGTGCATTGATATCGCCCAACCAACAAGGTTGTAGCAGTCATTACCTTTTGAGCATTGCGCAATTTATCGTGCGATGCAGAGCCAACGGTACACAAGTTGTACTCGTGTCTTCTGGTTCTGTCGCAGCAGGCGCGCACCTGTTTCCAGAGCAAGAAAAGTCAGATATTGCAGTTAAAAAAGCAATGGCAGCAGCGGGTCAAACCGAAATGATTGCTACGTGGGACAGACTGTTTGATTTTCCGTCTGCTCAGATGCTGTTAACGCATGCTGATTTACGAGACAGAGAGCGTTACGTAAGTATCCGTGAAACGATATTCAGCTTATTGGACAACAATATCCTGCCTATCGTTAACGAAAACGACACCGTTACCACCGACAAATTGAAAGTGGGTGATAACGATAATTTATCGGCCATGGTGGCGTCGGCAGCTGAAGCAGATGCACTTATCATCTGTTCAGACATTGATGGGTTGTACGATAAAAACCCGCATGAACACGACGACGCACAATTGCTTAAATCAGTTAATACCATTGATCAAAGCATTTATGACATGGCTGGCGGTGCGGTAAAGGGCGGTGTAGGCACCGGTGGTATGCGCACTAAAATTGAAGCGGCCGAAAAAGCCGTTTCGCATGGTATAGATACATATATTATTAACGGCTTTACTGAACTGTCGTTTAATATGCTGCTAGCAGGTGAAAACCCAGGCACGCATTTCAAACCTCACGCCAAGCCAATGCAAGAGAATGTGCATTGGATGCGCCATACGTCAAACGCGCAGGGTGAGGTGATAGTAGAAGGGGACTTTGACGCCTCTTTAGCTGGCGACGCAGAGCAACTGACAAGTAGCGAAATTATTGACGTGAAAGGTGAGTTCTCGGTAGGCGACACCATTCTAGTACGTAAAGAAGACGGTACTAAACTGGTAAAAGCCAAGTCGAATTACAGTAGCTGTTTATTGAATTTCATTGCGAATCAGGAAAACGAAGAATTCGCCCATGAGTTTGAGGAAAAGACTGGGCCAATTATTTCTGATCAGCACATAGCAAATCTGGAGAAAGAATGAGCATTATTACAGAGTTAGCACAACAGGCAAAAAAAGCTGCACGTACACTGGCTATTTTAAGTGAAAGCCAGAAAAACGCGGTGTTAACTGATATGGCCGCGGCAATTCGTGCAAACAAAAGCAAAATTATTGAAGTAAACGAAAAGGAAGTCGCGCGCGCCAAAGAGAATAACTTAGACGCAGCGATGGTTGACCGCTTAATCCTAAACGATGAGCGTATTGAATCAATGGCTGAAGGCATCGAAGTTATTGTTGAGCTAGACGATCCGGTAGGTAAAGAGCGCGTTATCGGTACACGTCCAAACGGTATTGAGATTAAGAAAATGCGTATACCGCTTGGTGTTGTGTGCATGATATATGAAGCACGACCTAATGTTACTGCCGACGCAGGCGCGCTGTGCTTTAAATCGGGTAACGCAGTGATATTACGTGGTGGTAAAGAAGCACTAGATACGAGTTTAGCCATTGCTGAGCTTATGCAAGACGTGCTGGAGAAGCACAATTTACCAAAAGCGCTGGTAACGGTAGTTCCGAACCCAGATCGTGCATTAATGCAAGAGCTAATGGAGCAGCGTGATTACATTGACGTAATTATTCCACGTGGTGGTGAAGGTCTAATCAACTACGTGACTGACAACGCTAAAGTGCCGGTAATTCAGCACTTTAAAGGTGTGTGTCACCTTTACGTAGACAAAGATGCTGATCTAGATAAAGCCATGGCGCTACTTCTAAATGGTAAAACACAGCGTACTGGCGTATGTAATGCCTTAGAAGGCTTAGTTGTACACCAAGCCGTTGCGGGTGATTTTCTGCCTAAAGTGGCCGATGCATTCAAAGAAAAGGGCGTTAAGGTTCACGTAAACGACAAAGGCAGCCAGTACTTTGATGGTGCTGACGTTATTTCTGAAGACGCGTACGGTGAAGAGTATCTTGGCCTTGAAATCGCTATCCGTGTAGTTGGCGATTTCGAAGCAGCGGTTGACCACATTGCGCAATTTGGTAGTAACCACACTGAAGTAATTTGTACGGAAGATGCTGAAAAAGGCAAGTTATTCCAACGCGCAGTTGATGCAAGTGTAGTAATGGTTAATGCCTCTTCACGTTTTTCTGATGGTAGCCAGCTAGGCTTAGGTGCAGAAATTGGTATTGCAACCACTAAACTACATGCTTATGGCCCAATGGGCTTGGAGTCATTGACTTCAGAGAAATATTTAGTGAATGGCGAAGGCCAAATTCGCGACTAATAAAAAGGTGTTTTAACTGGTCGGCATTGTGCCACGAGTTTACATGCTTCATAATTAAAAGCGCTGACATTCGTCGGCGCTTTTTTTCGCCTATTCAAATATTTACCCTCGGAGTACAGACGGAGCTTACATGGAGATTGTGATAGACCCCGCGCAGTTATGGCATCAATTTATAAGTTTTGCCAATGATTATAAACTGCTGACATCTCTAGTACTTTTAATTGTACTGCACTTTATCAAAAAGGGTGTGTTGCGCCTTATCAGGCGCATTAGTTCTCATCGTGGCGAAGACCGCCGAAACCAAATCAATATCCTAGAACAGTTGGGCAATGCTTTTATCATCATTGTGTTAATGATGGTGTGGAGCTCTGAAATCCAAACACTGGCAATCTCCATTGCTGCCTTTATGGTGGCCATTGTGTTGGCAACCCGCGAGTTTATTCAGTGCTTTATGGGGTTCATTTACTACCTGGGCGCTCGGCCGTTCAGGGTAGGCGACTGGATCCAAATGAACAACATCATTGGTGAAGTAGTAGAGATGGACTGGGCGAAAACGGCACTTTTAGAAGTAGACCCTGAAAGCTTTAACTACACGGGTAAACACGTGTACGTGCCTAATAGTCAGCTTGTAACTCAAACTGTGCGTAACCTTAACTTCATGCGTCGCTACCGTTTGCATTCATTTGAAATAGTGAACGAGCCTTCTGTTAACGCCTATAGTTTGCTTCCAGCGTTTCATGCCAGGGCACAGGCACATTGTGAATATTTTCGCGATGTAGCAGAGCGCTACAAAGGCTTAATTGAACGTCACTTAGAGCAAGAGTTTATTCGCATCGACCCAGAGGTTGAGATTAAAACCAATGAACTTGCCAAAGTGGTGGTAAAGGTAAGCTTGTTTTGCCCTACAGCCGAAGCTCACGAGTTAGAGCACAAAATGTGCTCAGATTGGTTAAGTCTGTGGTTCAAAGCGCAAAAAGAAGAGCAGCGCCAGCTTCATGCACAGCAGAGCGATTCCTCTTCAGTGCAAAACCAAGCTAAAGCAATGCCCGAAGCACAGATAACTACTAGCGGAGCGCTATAGCGTTTATTCTAAGCACGTCCATTCTCTGTGGCTGGTGAAGTGGCCTTGTAAAAAGGCCATTTGGTCAGCCAAAATTCGCCTGTTCATTAAATAAAAGCGCTCGTACACATTTGGCCTAAACGGAACCGCGAGTAGGGGCATGTTGGCTTCTTCTGGCGTTTTAGCACCTTTCGCGTGATTGCATCGCTGGCAAGCCGTGGCAACGTTCGTCCAACTGTCTTTTCCGCCGCGAGAGCGGGGGATAATGTGGTCTCGGGTAAGCTGCTTTGGCGTAAACTTATTGCCGCAGTACATACACAGGTAGCTATCGCGCCTAAACAAATAGCGATTAGTAAGGGCAACTTTGCCAGATAAATCTGTTACCTTACCGTCGCACGCGATAATACTAGACAGGGTAAGCTGACTTTGCAGCCCTTCGTGATTCCAGCCTCCCTTAAGCGTAATAGCATCGCTACCTAGCTCAAATAGCACCTTATCTTGACTGTAAAGCTTTGCGGCTTGTTCAACATCTATCCACTCTTGTGGCATGCCTGCTTTATTAAGTCGAAGTACCAACATGGTTATCTCCTTTAGCACACTAATATTAGACGTTCTTGTTGTGGTTAATCACTTCTGCGCATTGGTTGCACGAGATGTTTATTTATGTTCTTGCTTTGTTCGCTTTTTGTTCTAGCATACGCTGTTTTGTGTCAGTATGATGAAAATATAGTCAATAATTGAAATTTCACAGATATTTCATATAGTCATGGTGCTATAGGTGGTAGCGGTTAATGACCAAATAACACGACAAATTCCGCGCGGGGCTGCATTTGACCATGGTATTAACGCTACTTCATGGCTATACTATGCGCCGCGTTTAAAAGCGATAAAATAAAGATTGAAATTAAAGGACAAATAGTGACTCCTATTACTAAATCATTTCAGTATGGACAGCATACTGTAACTCTAGAGACGGGTGTAATTGCTCGTCAGGCAACAGCTGCGGTTCTTGCAAGCATGGACGACACGTCTGTACTGGTAACAGTAGTTGGTAAAAAAGAAGCCAAAGCAGATCAAGACTTCTTCCCACTTACTGTTAACTACCAAGAAAAAGCGTACGCTGCGGGTAAAATCCCAGGTGGTTTCTTCAAGCGTGAAGGTCGTCCATCTGAAGGTGAAACACTGATTGCACGTCTTATCGACCGTCCAATCCGCCCATTATTCCCAGAAGGTTTCAAAAACGAAGTACAAGTTGTTGTTACTGTAATGTCTGCCAACCCAGATATCCCTACAGACATCATCTCCATGATTGGTACTTCAGCAGCCCTTGCTATCTCTGGTATTCCTTTCAACGGCCCAATTGGTGCGGCTCGTGTTGGTTATAGCAACGGTGAATACATTCTAAATACACGCGCAGAAGAGCAAGCTGAAAGCGAGCTTGACCTTGTTGTTGCGGGTACTGAAGGCGCAGTACTTATGGTTGAATCAGAAGCAAGCGTGCTTTCTGAAGACACTATGCTAGGTGCGGTTATGTTCGGTCACGAACAAATGCAAACTGTGGTTAACGCAGTTAACGAATTTGCAGCTGAAGTTGGCACTGAGAAGTGGGACTGGACACCAGAAGCAGAAAACACTGCGCTTAAAGACAAAGTTAAAGCACTAGCTGAAGCAGAAATGACAGCGGCTTACCAGATTTCTGACAAGTTAGAGCGTAAAGACGCGGTAACTGCAGCAACTGAAAAAGCGCTTGCAGCCATTATTGCTGAAGACGAAACGCAAGATCAGAAGGAAGTACTAGACCTTCTTCACGAACTTGAGTCTGACGTTGTACGTTCACGCATTCTATCTGGCGCGCCACGTATCGATGGTCGTGACCCTGCGATGATTCGTGCACTAGACGTTGCTACAGGTATTCTTCCTCGTACTCACGGTTCTGCACTATTTACTCGTGGTGAAACGCAGGCACTTGTAGCTGCTACGCTTGGTACAGAGCGTGACGCACAGATGATTGACGAGCTTCAAGGTAAGCGCGACAGCCGTTTCATGCTTCACTACAACTTCCCTCCATACTGTGTTGGTGAAACAGGTATGATTGGTTCGCCTAAGCGTCGTGAAATTGGTCACGGTCGTCTAGCGAAGCGTGGTATTCAAGCAGTAATGCCAAGTGAAGAAGAATTCCCGTACGTAGTACGTGTGGTTTCTGAAATCACAGAATCAAACGGTTCATCTTCAATGGCGTCGGTTTGTGGTACTTCACTAGCGCTTATGGATGCAGGTGTTCCAATTAAAGCGTCTGTTGCGGGTATCGCAATGGGCCTAGTTAAGAGTGACGACAACTTTGTTGTACTTTCAGACATCCTTGGTGACGAAGATCACCTTGGCGACATGGACTTTAAAGTAGCGGGTACTACCGAAGGTATTACTGCACTTCAAATGGACATTAAGATTGAAGGTATTACTAAAGAAATCATGCAAATTGCGCTTAAACAAGCAAAAGAAGCACGTTTGCACATTCTTAACGTAATGGACGAAGCTATTGGCGGTCACCGTGAAGAGCTAAGTGAATTTGCTCCACGTATTTACACCATGAAGATTGACCAAGACAAGATTCGTGACGTTATCGGTAAAGGCGGCGCAATGATCCGTCAAATTACAGAAGAGTCTGACACTAACATCGAGATTGAAGACGACGGTACTATCAAAATCTTTGCGACAGAGCGTGCGAAAGCAGACATCGCTATTAGCAAGATTGAGCAAGTAACGGCTGAAATTGAAGTTGGTAAGACTTACAACGGTAAGATTACACGTATTGTAGACTTCGGTGCGTTTGTAGAAGTACTTCCAGGTAAAGAAGGTCTTGTTCACATTTCACAAATCGCTCACGAGCGTGTGAACAAAGTAACTGACTACCTAGAAGAAGGCCAAATGGTTGACGTTAAGGTTATGGAAATCGATCGCCAAAACCGTGTACGTCTAAGCATTAAAGAGCTTCTAGAAAAGCCTGCGCCTAAGTCTGACGACGCAGAGTAATGGCAATTAGGTTTTAAACCTAGTTAGCTGTATATAAGTAAAAAGGGAGCTTGGCTCCCTTTTTTCGTTTTGGGTTTTAAAAGCACTAACGGGTTGTGTTTCACCTATTAACCCTCACATCCAACCTATAACGTAAAGCGCTTTTTTAGAGGTATTAGATAATGGATAAGCAAACGCAAACCGAAGTAGAAGCAGCGGTATTCCGCCGCTTAGTAGAACACCTAGACGCAAATAAAGACGTTCAGAACATTGACCTGATGATTTTGGCCGATTTCTGCCGCAACTGCTTAGCAAAATGGTATTCGGCAGCTGCAAGCGAGCAGGGTGCTGATATCGACTACGAAGCCGCGCGCGAAGTGGTATACAAAATGCCGTATTCAGAGTGGAAAGAGAAGCACCAGCTACCAGCAACTGACGAGCAGTTGGAGAAGTTAGCTGCTAGGCAGGGGAAGTAAGCATTGTTTTTGATAGAAGAGCCAGCGAAAGCTGGCTTTTTTGTGCTTGGCTTGCGGGAAATACATCAAAAGCACCTGCATGTCGATTTGGTGGCTTTAATAAATGTGCGAAAAACGACAGTATGGTTTTTTCTTTATTTCTCTGTTGGTTGTGGTTAAAGTAGTTTTAAATACAAGGAGAAATTGTCCCAAAGTGGTGTGGAAAAGCATGTCGGTTCGGGGATGAGTAAGCTGTTAGGCGCAAAAAGGATTGATGCTTTGAATAAGTCAACCATAGTTCCTGAAAAAATCAACAAACCCATCCAGTTACTTGGTGCATGGCTAGCTGGCCTATTCTCCGTTGACTCCTGCTTTCTGTTTGCTGCATCGCGTATGGAATCAGGCTCAACGGAATCAGTAGCATTAGTTATCGCGGCAATAGCAAATGTTCCACTTTTTCTTATTGCTGTATTCCTTCTACAAACGCGATTTCGCCCTGAACTGCAGGAGGATTCGTACTACTCCACTTATTTATCCCAAAAAACTAACGAACCAATCTCGATAAAGAAAGAAGATGGGAAGCTCGCAGAACTTTCACAGAAAATCGCAACTCTGGAAGTACTCGTCTCCTCTCAAAAGCAGCCTACTTCTAGCCAAGAATTGCTGGCAGGCATTCTATTCGGCGTAAATGAGTTCTTGCCGTACCGAGAGGAAATTAAAGCGCTACTTAGGCAAAAAGGAGTTCTCGGAGTATCGTCTTTTGGCAACAAAGATTTGCCCAGGCCAAAATTTGCCGTAGCAATATCAGAGTATCTGCCCAAACAAGTGCAAAATCATGTTATAGAAATCGCAAAGGAATTAGGCGCTACCCACTACAGCTTTTTCGATAACCATAAAGAAGAAACTGAAGAGGAAGTCCTGTTCGGTGGTTACAACGCAGATCAATTTGAAATCGCCTAACAAGGCCGTAAACGCGGACGCATTTTTCGTTCGCTGCGCTAACTACAAATGCGCCGGTTACGGCTGGCGTTATCCATAAAATGAGGAAGCTATGCAAACGATCAGGTCAAATCTGACTAGGTTAAAAAACCTAGCCGAAAAAAATCTTCCAGAAGGGAATGATATATTTGGTTACGCCGGTATTAGTAAGCTCCTCATTATTGATTTTATTGAGTCCTCTCATAAGTTCAGTTATGAGTTAGCCGATTTAGAACCAAATTTTGAAATAACCATTTTAAAGAGAAAGCTCGCTAAGCTTATAGATCTTTGTAAAGATTATTTAAACGAAGATGTGAAGGGTTTTTTGAAAGAAAAAAATTTGACGACTTTATCGATAACCTAACTGAAATTAGAGATCAAGTAAGAATTACCTATATCGTAGTGGTAGACAAATCCTTACGAAAAGAAACTGATGCTGCAGAAATAAAAGAAAATTATGAAATACTAAAAAATCATATGAAGAGTTCCAAGATAGATTTAGGACTGTTGATCAATCCTTACAAAGTGTAACCGATAATCAAGAAAAAATTGAAGAGGCTAAAAACGAACTGTTAGTGCTGCTGGAAACCTCTAGAGGGAACTCGAGTGATATATCTTCGTATAGGGTAGAATGTGAGTCAAATAGCGAGTCAATTGAAAAGTACGAAGATGAAGCAAGGTCAAAAAAGGAGTTCTTGATTGAGTCGTCCGAAAAGTTGACTAATTTAATAACAAAATCTCAAGAATTGAAGTCTGAATCAGACTCCATGTTGGATACGATCAACTCTCTTTCAGAAGAACTCAGCGAGCAGATTAAGTTGAATTCAGAAAAGCAAAAGGAAATACAAGACACGTTAGGAAATGCCAATAGAGTTGGAATGGCAGGATCCTTTAAAATTAGAAAGGAAGAGTTAAATAAACCTATAATGATGTGGGGGGGAATATTCGCCCTCGCGATCTTGTCAATATTTAGTGTGGCTGTTTACTTTATCGCCCCGGTATTAAAATCAGGCGGGGAGATTGTTTACTGGAGTATTTTTACTAAGTTGTTATTAGCCACCCCATTTGTTTGGCTGGCTTGGATGAGTGCTAAACAATACGGTTATCTTTCTCGTATCAGTGAAGATTACGCGTATAAATACGCATCTGCTATGGCCTTTGAGGGATATAAGAAGCACGCGGTAGAAGCGGATGATGGGTTGCTTCATGAACTTCTATCGATTTCTATAGCAAACCTCTCTCAAAATCCAATTAGACTTTTTCAGTCAAAAGATAATTACGCGAGCCCTGCTAACGAATTAGTAAAAGAAGTGTTTGCAAGAGTATCTAAAAATAATAGCGACAAAAATGGATAACAAGGGTGTCATAGGGACATTTTGTTTTGGTGTGGTTGTGCCACGTTACACCAAAACGACACTGCACACAAAATATTCCATACAGTAGCGTTAAAAAGCAAGCTAAATAATTTACCAAGGAGTAGTAATGTTTAATCAGGAAAACCCTGCAGGAAGGTTGTACACAATATTATCTAAATTTAAAGGTGCAGATGGTAATTCTTTTTTAAAGCATGTTTGGGCTGATGCATTAGGAGTCGATAGAGAGAATGAAATTGAGACACTAAAACAAGTTTTTGAAATCTATAACTTAACTGGTGAAATAGAGAGATTAATAAAAATTAGACCAGGTATTAATCATGAATTGTTACTTGCATCGCATTCCACGGTTGAAAAGATAACATCTCCTGCAAATTTTCATTTACGTTGGCATCAAGTAAGCCAAAACTTAGAAACCGATGTTTTAACGCGCTTACAGTTTTGTGCTCAAGAATTGAGTCAATTTTATGAAGAAGAGCAAGTATCAGACGAAGAGATTGCAGAGATAACTGATATTGTTAATTTTCTGTTTGATGAATTAAAGAACTCACAAATTGATGATGCTATAAAGCTAGTATTACTCGAGGAAATTGAACGAATTAGATCTGCCTTATCGCATTATAGAATTAGAGGTGCAAAGGGTGTTAAAGAAGCATTACAGGCAACATTAGGTGCAGTAATTGTAAATAAGCCTCAATTAGAAGCCGTAGCTAAGACTAACACTGACGTTATTGCTAAACTCGGTAAACTTATAGATAAACTTGATGCGTTTTCTTCAAAAGCCTTAAAAGTACATAAAGCACTTACAAAACCAGTTAGTTATTTACTTTCATTTACTAAAGATGAAGGTGATGATAAAGCTGCTTAGCAAGTTGCTTAAAGGGACAATAAAACAGCTGGCTTTTGCTCGTTACTCGCTAATTTTAATCAGCAATTTTATTGTCGCTTAGCAAAGCGTTATGTGCTTTGGTAGTGAAAAATTGATTAGAGACATGGAAGAAATACTAAATAAGACAGGCATGTTTGTGGATATACGGAATCACCATGAAAAGCAAACTCTCACTTGCACAATATGTTAAGAAGCGAAATGGGGTTCCATTAGGGGCAAGTGGCTCCATGACAAACATGCTTTCGCGCTCTTTTGGCGCCACTTCTTTTCCGGTGTTTTGGCGCTATTGGAACCCGATCTGGGGCTACTACTTATCACGCAACGTCATGCGTCCACTTGCGAATTTTCTTCCCATTTCGTTAGCTACTTTTCTTACATTTCTTGTTAGCGGAGCGCTTCACGATTTAGCGGTCTCAATCGTCAAGCTGAAAAATATTTTTTTCTTCACCCCTTGGTTTGGATTAATGGGTTTGATTGTTGTAATTTCTAAAGCGGCAAGGATCTCATATGGCCATGTAAGTTGGCCAGTTCGTGCGTTAATTAATGCGTCGTTTATTTTAGTATCGTTAGGTTTAATGTACTTCGTGGAAAAGTTGTATACATAACAAGACAGAGATAGGCGTATAGTCTTGCATATATGAAGTGAAATGGTGGATTAGAGACCTAGAGTTATAGTCTCGAAATTAAAAGCTCACTTTCACGTGCCTCACATTAGAAAAATAAATATCAATAAAAATTAGGAGAGAAAATGCACCCAAATAGACATGCTATCGCTTTTGGAAGTCTAGTATTTTTGGTGGTATCGATTGTTTTAATTATTGCGGCATTATTTTGGGGTTGGCCAAAATACAAAGTCTATAAGAAAGAAATGGATGGTATTGCTGCACTGAAAGAAGCAGAGTGGAGCAAGCAAATACTTATTGAAGAAGCCAAGGCTAGAGAGCAAGCAGCGTTAATGCAGGCGAAAGCCAGAGTCACACTAGCGCAAGCAGAAGGTGAAGCTAAAATTGTGCAAGCTAAAGCCGAGGGACTCGCTGATATTGAGCGTGCAAAAGCCGCTGCTGAAGCTAATAGGATCATTGGCGAATCGCTTAAAGGGAATGAAGAGTACCTTCGCTACGTCTGGATTAAAGGTCTTCAAGATGGAAATGGTGAACGCATCTATATTCCAACTGAAGCTGGCCTTCCAATACTAGAAGCGGGTAAGGCAGGGAAGTAATGCCCCTCTACTGGGTTATTACAGGTAAAGAGCTATGGCAAAAATTCTAATATTTGGAAACTCTGGTTCTGGAAAACCTACGCTGGCACAGCACTTATGCAAAACACAAGGTTTAGCTCATTTAGATCTGGATACATTAGCGTGGAAACCTACTAGCCCTCCTGAAAGAAAGCCTATTGATGAGTCTGAAGAAGAGATAAAGACGTTTATTTCTTCCAACGACAAATGGGTAATTGAAGGCTGTTATACAGACTTACTAAAAATTGTAGAACAGCAGTCTACTGAAATTGTATTTATGAACTTACCCATTGAATCCTGCATTTCAAACATACTAAACAAGACAGGCATGTTTATGTCTTCCCTCTAATACACATGAAGCGGAATGAAATATAACAAAAAATTAAGCCACTCATTTCGTTCGCTGAGTCGCATACACGAGGGGCGGCTTCGCTATTATGCCCCACTTGTATGCGCCCCTTATTTAAAAGTTAACTCTCTAAGAACCAAGATCAAATAATGAGTGATAAAAAGAAAATACTACTTTTGAGGTTGATGGTGATACCGTCGTTAGTTTTTTTTCTATGTCTTTTTTCTGCAGCCTTTACACCTAAAGATACGCCCTCGGTAGATGCAAGTGTCATGAAAAAATGGGTGGAAGATAATAGAAAAACCGATAGTTATATGGTTCATTTGAGCGGGGGAAGTGTCAAAAAGAAGAAGCAGGCAATTCCTCAAGGGTTGTATAGAAAAATTGAAATTGGTGATCAAGTCAAGTTGATTCAATCAAGCCCTCAAGGAAGCTGGATCTACATAAACACGTTTCGAAATGGCGTGGAGGTGATCCCCACAACAAATATTAACAGCGTACCTATGATCATGTTTGGTGCGCTACTGGTTTTAATATCTTTTCTTGCTTACCTGCCTAGTCGTTGGCTGCTAAGGCACGGTAGTATTTCAGTCACTATATTTATGTTCGGTTGTTTTAGTACATATTTTTCAGTCGATTTTATAGTGGCACTAGTCACATAAAGCTAACGAAACAGTCAAGTTGACCATCCTAGATATTTTGTTTTTTGCTGTAGGAACACTAAACAAGACGGGAATGTTTATATAATGTCGTCAGACCACGGTAAATCCGATGGTGGTGGTACCGGAGATATCGGAAGCGACGAGTACTTGCACTATAAAATTCTGTAATATGTACTAGCTCATCGCTTTACTTTTCTAGCCACATTACGCCGTCATATACGCATGGCGGTGTCTGAACTCGAAGGCTATATTCCATTAATAGCAAAGTCTATTGCATCTATTAAAAATTCGCGGGATTGCTCTAAAGAACCGATGTAGTCCTTGAGCGCATCTTCGGGTATGGAATTAAGTTGTTGAGTCAGGAATAGGTATGTCTCGCCTTCGAATTCTATCTCCGGCGTTAGGTTTTTCATATAAAGACTATTTCTAGTCTTGTTCTTCGTCAGCGGTACAACTAGCCTTGTTGCTAATTGGTCAATTACAGAGTTTTGAGCATCTACAAGAAAAGGGTAAGCTTTATTTGTTTTTGAGCTTGGGTTTCTGTAAACATCAAACTGTGCCATTAGAAGTTTCTGTACTCATCACCTATACAGCCGTTCTCAGCAACAAACTCGTTGTAGGCAGCTATGGCAGCTTTGTTTTCTTTTTTCCACCTTTCTTCTTCAACACTTTTCAGCTTGTCTTTAAGTGCCTGTTCTAAGGTTGCAGACAGGTTAATTTTTAAGTCTCTAGCTTTTTGTAATAAGTCGCTGTTCAAGCTTAAATTTGTCGCTTTTTTTTGGGGCATGAATGTCATATAAATCCTGCATGCTATCACTCCAAACTGTTCTACATATTAACTATACGCATAGAGATGCGCATTGCAAAAAATAGGTTCTTAACAAGCCCAGAATTGTTATGTAGAGATGTATACATATAGTGCCTGTCTTACTCTCTATTAAACTGCAAAGTTAACCAAGTAATCGCATTGCACTTTGTCGGCCCTGAACCCGTTGCTGATGTTGATTCTGCGCGTATTGCTCTAGGTGAGACACTTTGCCGGCGGCGTGCTTAAAGCAGGTTTCAAACTGCGTGGTTAAAGTTATCCAATGTTCTTGTTCAATATTGAGGCGCTCTAAAATAGAGGGTAGGTTATGCTCAACCTTGCCACGCTTGTTTGGGGGAATATATCGGCTGGTTATGTCTACAAGCTGTAAGTAGTCTGGAAGAGTAAAAGGTAAACCGTGTGGCATCTCTAGTCTTGGGTTGCCTGCAAAAGGCATAAGTCGTTTTGGTGTTTTGCCTACCTTAGCGGCGTTAATTCGGTATTTAATACTGGTATGGTCTGATGTTTCAGGTGTTTTGGCCATCTTTGCTCGTACTGGGTTTAAATCAACATATGCCATACAAGCGGCAAGGGCTGACTCATCCAATAGTGCTTGAGATTTAAACCGTCCTTCCCAAAAATGCCCTGTGCAGTCGTCTTCTTTATTAGCCGCCCTAGCAATGTATTCATTCAGTGCACGCATAAACCAGCTGATATCAAATAGCCTTTTACGCCATACTTCAGCCGTTAACTCTACCGCTTTAATTTGAATTTCATGTAAATCTTTACGTGAATCTGGTGACATGTAGCGCTGCGAGAGTAATGTGCCATTGTACAGTTTATGCCAACGTTGAATCACGTCTTCTGTACTCAGTGCGTCTGCTTTCTCTTTGTTTACGTGTAATACCAGGTGCGAATGATTACTCATTACCGCATAAGCACATACATCAATGGCGAACACCTCACTCAAAACATGAATACGGTCTTCTACCCATTGGCGACGATGTTCGAAGCTTTTACCGTTTTCCTCGCCACACAAGAAAGCACGACGAACAAAGCGGGAAATACAGTGATAATAGGGCGTATCCGATAAACTAATTTGTGACTTTCGGGCTTTAGGCATTGTGACTGTCCAACTTTGATTAAATCGATTAGCAGTTTGAATGGGGATTTAGATTAAAGAAAGTGTACGAGGGGACAGTTTCAATCTTGCTAGATACACCTGTCTTGTTTATTCATTGTTTATTCATTGTTTATTTTCATGACCCTTACGTTTGTGTTCAATACGTTTACAAAAGTTTATGAATGAGGAATTTCCCGCATCTAGATATAACGTATTGTGTGATAGTTCTCTTCATTCTTTTGTTGCTTAAAGTCTTGTACCATATATATTTATTCTCTTTTATAAGCATACTTGTAAAAGCCTTGTTCGTATTTAGTTATCAATAAAGAATGATAAAAATCTAATAAGTGGAAAATATTTATGGATTGGGGGCTAATGGGACCAGAAAAGGTCGTTTCTCAAAGGAGAACGCGAACATTGGGTTTAAGTTCAATTGTTCGTAACTTTAATGACTTAGCAGTACCAGGATTAGGAGGTGTTAAGTACGCAAAATCTGTTTTCTTAGCCTGTTTAGGTGTTGATGTTGCCAATAAAGTAAGAGATTCTGGTAAAAAAGTTACAAATATTGAAGTAACAAATGCTATTGAAGCACTTGCTTGTTACTTAGCTTATAGCGCAACTAATTGGGAGGCAAACGATCGGTTACGCGGTAGAACAAAACTAAGTAACCAACCATTTTTAACCTATAAAATATTCAGCGGTAGCAACTTTTATGTCACTCAGCCGATGCGTATGCGCACGGTACAGGCGTTACCTAGCTTAGGGTTTGTAGACTCAAAAGGTGAGAGGTTCAATAGTTTTAGTTTAAATCAGCAAGGTAACGACTTTGTTGTTGCAGCTTGTGCAGATATCAAATGTAATAGATTAAGTATTTCTGAGTTTTTAGCTCGATGGGTAAAAAATGAAATAAAACTGCCTTCTTCCAACACCAACAGCTACAAAAAAATGCGCTTTGTATTGTCACCTCTGGATCGTTTAGAGCAGCATGCTTTACATGTTTTCATTCAAGCTCTATTGTCAGGTGACAATGAAAGTGTACGTCGAAGAAAAGGCGTACTTGATTGGGTAAAGTCTAAAAACCTTCACCGTTACGTAAATTGGTCAAAACCTCCGTTCATTGAACAAGCGCATTTCGATGATTTAAAAAGTGGCGCTTTCTTTTTTCTTTAAGAAATAAGTCTTTAGATTTGCTTAATGTAATTGAGGCAGAAATAACGTCGCTTAACCCGCCAAGACTCGAACTCACACAAGCATTATCGCACAGCATACATGATGCAGTGCGTATGCTAAAAGAAGCGGCAAACGCTTTCCTAAATCTAAAACATGACCCTAGTGCATCAAAAGAAGCGACTTACTTTGCTAAACAATGCTTGCAAAAAAACGATACAGACATAATTAAATTTTTATTAGAGCGAGATGAAGTTGTTCTTCGGTGTAGAGGTGAGCAAATTTTACCTGCTGCGGCATTTGGCAAACCAGAGCCTGTCAATAATGACGATATCGAGGATGATTCATTATTTCCGAAAGGTATTTCTTTTCGCGTTTTGAATATGTACGTTCTAAATCAAGATTTTGAAAATAAATTAGAAAAGTGACTTGGTCTAGAAGGACATAGAGATGAGTAGAAAATTAGCCCCATCTTTAGCAAACTACTTTATCCCTCCTAGAGGATTTAAAGGGGAATTCGGCTTAGTGGCCGGTTATTCAGCTGATGCCGAGTTTTTTAATGATGCGTTAGAAAAATTCACTTTGAATATGAAAGGGCAGAGGTCCTATCAAGGGGGGATAAGCCTTACATTAATGCTTGATCCTAATCATGTCCAAATATCGCCTATTGCATGCCCAGGCTTGTTGCACCTTGCATTTAAACACGACACAACTAAACAGTTTAAATTACTACATAGCAAAGTCGCTTTACTTACTTTTAAAGCCATTGAGAGTGAAGAACAATTTATACGTTTAATTGTTTCAACAGGTAATTGGACGAGGCAAACACTTGAAGACAGCCTCGATCTTGTGTGGTCGATTGATGTGGTGCCTGGTAATAAGGATGAGCAAGGTAAAGCTGACATTCTCGCTGCTTATCATTTTTTTAATGACATTCTTAGACATTTTGATACGGCTATTTTGACTGACAGCGGAGCCAGTAAACTGAAATCTTATACACATACTCAATATGCAAGGTTCCATAAGCTATTTGACGAAGTAGTTGTAGAAGATAGTATAAAGCCTCGTTTTTTCGACAACCGTTCAGCATCGCTTTTAGACCAGTTACCTGCTTTGGTAAAACACCACTGTAGTGAAAAGAAGCGAAACTATTTGGCTTTAGGATCTGGCTTTTACGAGGGCGGCTCTAGTGATGCTGTTCCAAGTGTCATTAACTCCCTTCATCTGCGTTTAATTGATGAAAGCTTGCTCTCAAAAAATGCTGACAAAAATATTATTGTCAATCAGCATGGGTGTCAGTCTATTGCCAGTAGCTTAAACAGTTTAAAAGATAATAATTGGCAAGTATTAAAAGCATATGACCCTTTATATCAGGGTGGGAAAATGCAGCGAAGCTTGCATGCAAAGTTTATTTTTTCTGCCAAGTCATCCGAAACCACAGTTGAATGCAAAAGTGCATGGGTGTATTTAGGATCGGGTAATTTAACTGGCCCAGGCTTTACAAAAAAGGCGTCAAAATTCGGTGGTAACATAGAAGCGGGAGTAGTATTTGAAGCTAAAGGTATTACTTGGGTTGGGGAAGAAAACCCAGAAACGGCTTTAAGTTTAAAATTACCCCTTTGCTTTGATAGTGATTATGCGTTAACCGACACATCACAACTAAGTGGAGGTAGTGAAATGCCTGAGCATGAGGCAGAGCATATATCTCTACCAATCTCCTACTTTGTACTCGAAGAGTTAGAACACGATAAATACGCTTTAGTACCCAATACCCCATTTACTGATGCTTTTACAGTTGTCAACGCTGGTGCAGATAAGCTAACAATCAAATCAGAAGCATGTTTACTATGGTTTGGAAAGCCGCCTAGGCAACTCACGGTTTCATGGTGCAATAATAGCACTGTTCATACTGAGGACATTCCTGTTATTGATCAATATGGCCGGGTTGCCGCGACTGAACTCCCCGAATTAGCCCTTGATGATGCTTGGTATATGTTTAGTGCTTTTCCACTTCTACCAAGCTTTGAAACTGAGGGATACGAGGGCGACGAAGGCGATGGGGCATCTGATGATGGACAAGTTAAGGGCGCTGAAATGGATGTTGAAGTCGATAAGCGCTACTCAATTAACACAATGATGGTTTTGATTGAGCTTATCGCAGAAAAGCAAACTGAAGTATCAGAAAAAGACTGGATACAATGGTGTACTCGTTTAGAGCAAACATTTTCTCAATTAAAGAGCAGTTCAGCTTTTACTTTCTTCAAAAACATAGCAATCAATCCAATCTCACCATTATGGCAGCCTTCCTTTAGGCCAGACTTTGCTGAATCAAACGCAACTGAATTAGGTGCTTATTATGAAGAAGTGCTGAAACGACTCGAACTAAAATTAGGGTTGGCAGCATTAGCAAAATTAGGAGAGTAGTGATGAAATTCAAAGGTTGGGAGCAAGTAGCAAACATCATTTCTGACTCTTTAGGTACAAATGAAAGGTTAAATGCTGGGCAAAAGTACAGTGTTCGCAATCTAATTAAAACATTGCCAACCTCAGGTGCAATCATTGCGGATGAAGTCGGTATGGGTAAAACCCGTATTGCCGTTGAGCTTATTCATGCTGTAAAACAATCTGGTGGACGAGTATTGGTCGTTGTTCCGACAACCTTGGGGTTTCAATGGCAAAGCGAGCTAGAAGAGAGAGATAAAGACCTTAAGCCAAAATCAGTAATACGAAGTCTTTGGGGGTTTCTAGATGCTTATAGCGATGAGGATACCGCTGAGCCGTGGGCAGATGAGCCCGTAATTCTGCTTTCACATAACTTTGCAAATTGGCGCCTAGGAATCGGTTCTAAAGCAGAACGTTGGGCTTTATTGCCTGAGGTCTATGGTCAATACCATAAACTTCATAATGGAAGTGTACCAAGAGGTTATCATAAGCGCACAGACTTAGTGTCTTGGGAGGCCGAGATATGTGCCAAAAATATAGTTAATCACGCAAGAAAACTACCCAAAAAGCATATTATTAACAAAACCCTAAGTGACATAGTAATAAGCTTCAATTGGGGAATGAGTGGTTTTGAGGGAGATGTTTTCTATACGGGTAGTGAATACAGAAATTTACTCGAAAAAACAGTAGGGTTAGGCTTGGGCGCTTTTGATTTAGTCGTCATAGATGAAGCGCATAAAAGCAGAGGTGAAACCAGCAGCCTTAATACGATATTAAATAATATCGTATTAAGAGCCGAGGAAGCCCGCAACCTTGCTATGACAGCAACCCCTGTCGAATTGGGTGTTGGTCAATGGGATGACATGCTCAGCAGAATTGAGCTACCAAAAGAAAAACGTGATGAGATTCTAGAGGTCGTCAAAAATTATGCTCAGGTTGTTTCAAAGTTCAAGAAAACTTGGCGTTCAGACCCAATAATCAGACAACAATTCAAAGACATCTCAAATCAGTTTCAGAAGGCGCTAGCGCCTTACTTATTTAGAAGAGACAAACGTCAAGATGAAACTATCAAAGCGTTTCATAGAGCTTCTGGTTTACCTATAAACGCTTATCGTCGGCATATACCAGTAAATATAGAAGTATCTGAGCTTACAAGCGAGTGGAAAAAAATTGTCTGCGCCGTTGAAGGACTTTCCGCAGCATCGAGTATGCAGACAGATTCAACATCCAAAAGAGCAAGACTTACTTTAGCGAATGGTCACGGCATTGCGGGAATAATTGATAAAGCCATTAATGCTTCAGAAGATGACGATGCGTTCGAAACAGAAGACGTTAATTTGCCCAGTAAAAAAGAACAAAGAGCTCAGTGGTGGCATTCAATCATTGCCAACTCGTTTCAATCAGGAGAGGAGTCACTTTATAGCCATCCAGCTATTTTAAAAGTAATTGATGAGATAGAAAGTGATTTATCGAAGGGCCAAAAAGCGCTTGTATTTGGCAAGATGACAAAACCAATGCGGGCTTTAGTTAACCTGCTAAATGCTAGAGAAATGCTTAGGTCTCTTCAGAAAAAGCGTTATTGGCCTCAAAGTAAAATCCATGAAACCACAGATAATAGTGCAGAATCTGAGGAATTGGCAGTTAAAGCAGCGCTTTATCAACTAAATATTGAGTGGAGTATTAATGAGGTAAACGATAGGCTGGCTGGGCAATATAAAGTACACACTAACAAACTGGATAAGGCCAAAAATACGCTAATTAAAAATATTGAATCAGTTAAAGCTGAAGTTTTTGATTCAAGAACCTTAGCTTTATTTGAAGCATTTAAAGTCTCATTAAAATCAAAAGAGTCAGAAAAACAAACCAACTTAACTGACTTTGCAAATGCAATATTTGAATTGATAGATAAAGAAGGTTTTGAGTTTTCGTCATTTGAAATTGCTCAAGGCTTTAGAGATTTAATGAATGTGCTGACAGCCAAAAACGAAGGCGACCAGAATGGTGATGGCGAGTTGGATATGGATGAAGCCAAAGGGCTGTGGCCAATCATATCCAAGCGCGTTTCAGCTGAATTTACTCATATTAGAGGAGGCTTGGCGCGCCTGATGTACGGCGGTACAGAAGCGCATAGTAGGAGAGTTATGCAGTTAGGTTTTAATCGTCAAAATAGCTTTCCCAAAGTGATAGTTGCCCAATCGGCAGTGGGCCGTGAAGGACTAAACTTACATCAAGCATGCAGAGTCGTGTACTTACTTCATCCTGAGTGGAACCCAGGCGTGGTCGAGCAGCAAATAGGGCGTGTTGACCGCCTTGGCTCAAGGTGGCAAAAAGAATTCGAAGCTTTTCAAAAACAAGGTGGTGTTCTGCCATTCATCGAAGTTAAACCTGTGATTTTTAAAGGCACTTACGATGAATATAATTGGCAAGTACTTGATACAAGATGGGATGAGCTTCGTTCCCAACTACATGGCGTGATCTTACAAGCATCTGAAAGAACGCGTGGTGATGAAGATATATATGACGAGCTTTGCAGAGCTGCACCTGACTTTAGACCAAAATAAGATTTGTATGATGGATTAGTAAATTTGAAAAGTTAAAACTTGCCTACATTAAGTGCATAAAGGAGTTACTATTGCAACTAATACTGGTTTTATCGCTTGGAGCTAAATTGATGCTACTGGTTTTTACAAGCATCTTGGACTTCTGTAGTCATCAAACTGCTCATTAGTTGAATTAGTCTCGACTTAACAAGACAGGCATCTTTGTGCTTTTTTATTAAGCATTTAAAAGAAGAGTTTAAATGAAAGGTATTTATCGAATTCTGATTGCTCTGGCTCTTCTAGTCACAGCTATAACATCTTACAGTATGGGAGTTCAGTCAGGTGTATTCCTGTTCATTATTTTGGGGCTCGTTGTAGAAGGGGCATTTTGGTTCAGCTTGTTTTCAATTAAAAGACGAAAAGAGGCCTAACGATACGTACCAGCACTTGAATAGCCATAATTGCTGAGCGTTGGGTTTTCAGCATACAAAAGGAAGATAGATGAAGCTTAAGATGTTTCAGGTTGATGCTTTTGCAAACCATGTTTTTGAAGGTAATCCGGCTGCCGTATGCCCATTAGAAGCTTGGCTTGATGATAGTTTGTTGCAGGCTATTGCTGAAGAAAATAACCTCTCTGAAACCGCATTTTTCGTTCCGATGGGGAACGCCTATGAATTGAGGTGGTTTACACCAGCAGATGAAGTTGATCTTTGTGGGCATGCGACACTTGCTGCGGCTCATGTACTCTACACTCATCTAAACTACGCCAAGCAGGAAGTAGTTTTCCATACCCGCAGTGGGCCGCTTACTGTCACGCGAAGTGGCACGGGTTTTAGTATGGATTTTCCGGCTGCATCGCTTATCAACACTGAAGCACCTTCAGCGCTAGTTAATGCGCTCAGCAAAGCCCCGAAGGAAGTACTATCCGGGTTCGACTATCTCGTTGTTTTTGATTCTGAAGAAGAAATAAAATCACTAAAACCGGATTTTGAAAAACTCAAAGAGCTTGGGCTACGGGGTGTGGTTGTAACTGCCCCGGGACAAGAGGTCGATTTTGTTAGCCGCTGTTTCTTTCCTAAGCTTAGAGTGAACGAAGATCCGGTCACAGGGTCTGCCCATTGTGAACTTGCGCCATACTGGGCTAGCCGTCTCGGTCGCAATAAGCTTAGTGCTCGACAGCTGTCTAAGCGGTCGGGCAGCGTAGAATGTGAAGTCAAAGGTAATAGAGTATTCCTATCAGGGAGCAACGTGGACTACATGACCGCAGAGATTAATATCCCGCAAAACTAACTAAAGAACAGGCACTTTATATTACACTCTGAGAGAATACGGGGTTCGCACCTTTAAAGAGAATCATCGACTAAACGCAGACTAAACGAGACAGGCATCTTTGTCTAAAAGGGTCTACATTATGGGTCTGTCTAACTAGTTATTTTTACGTCGGTATCCGCTACATATGGAAGCCCACTGTAGTGGATAAAACCAAGTTGGAATCAAGGAATGATGAAGAGATTACTGATAGTTATAACTGCTCTTGTTGTAATAGGCTGTAATGAAAATCAGCCGAAAAACCACTCCCCAGAAATTGCATTAGCGAAGATAATCGGCAATGGAAATCAAACCGTTGTAAATGAAGTTCAACTTTATCTTTCTGATAAGAATGCATACAAACTAAAACACAAAGACGGACTAGAAGAAAGCGGATTTGATGGAGCCTTTGAAAATTCATTTGACCTTACATTTGTAATTATAGAAGGTCTAAAAAGCATCAACCGTGTGGTGGTTGTAGATTGGAGAGAGGATGCGCAACATGTCTTCGATTTATTAAACGATTTATCTAAAAATGCACTTTCTACTTGCAGCATATCGAGACAGCTGGCGGACGATATGATGCAAACTCAGTTCAATATATCTTACTACTTAGAATCTAGTGAATCTGGCTTTTTATTCTCAACCTGTGCAAAAAGTATGGGGTTAGAAATTATTGGCATTGACGATGGCTCAGACTCGTTCGTCTTGTCTTTAATACCAAGTGGCAACGTGGCAAAACTCAAAACATATTCGCAGCAACTAAAATTGAATATAAAGACATACGATAACCGTGTGACTAGTTAGTTGGAGCGAAGAAGAACGTGCTGCGATAGCTTTTTTGTACTGCTTAAATTTTTCATTTTTTTTCGAGGCTAAAATGACCAAAAATGAAATACCTATTATTGCTAAACAAGCGCTGTCTGAATATCTAGAGGAACCGGGAAGCGTTCTCTATAGTAGTCACGACACACTAAAGCCTAGTGATGTTTACTTGCTCGGCTTCAATCCAGGTGGCGCAAACGGAAAGCCAGTTGAACAAAGTATTAGTTCAATGCTTACAAATACCACTAACGCCTACTTGGATGAGAGTTGGGAGAATCATAAAGGTGTGTGGGCAAGTGGCGAAGCCCCTCTTCAAAAAAGAGTTCAATGGATATTTGAAAGCCTTGGGATCAACACCAGAGATGTGTGTGCGAGTAATTTAATATTCTTACAGAGCCGCGAAGCTACAGATATTAACTTTTCATTAGCTGAAATATGTTGGCCAGTACATGAGGCAATTTTAAGCGTTGTTAAGCCAAAGCTTATAATAACTTTCGGAAACTCTGATGTTTCACCCTACGGCTACTTGCATTCTATGTTCGGCGGCAAAGAAGATTATTTACCGTCAGGACACGGAAACTGGGCGGTTAAGGGATTTAGTTGCAAAATCAATGAACGCCCTATTTACGTAGCAGGCCTACCTCATTTAAGTCGCTACTCTCCTGTAGGTAAAACTGAAGTTATCAAGTGGCTGTTGAGTAAGATACAACGAGTCAATTAACATCGCAGCTTTGATGCAGCCGCAGAAGGCTGTATCAAAGCTGTTACCTGTTATTCACTTAAAGGAATGCAAAGCATGCTCTACAAAATAGAAGAACAAGCAGAAGTATTTGAAAAGTTGGAACCCGTAGAGTTCAAAGACTTTTCTAGCTTTGGAAAATTAGAGAAAGATCTAGAAAACTTAATTGCGAACAGTATTTTAGACGTCTTATTTGAAGACGCTAGATTGATGCCGGTGTTTCAAGAACGACAATGGCAGGCAAAAGCTGACATATATGCACTGAATGAAAGTGGCGAATTAGTTATATTCGAGCTAAAGCGTGCATCTGCCGGGAAAGATGCCGTTCATCAAGCGCTGAGATATGCGCAAGATGCTGGTCAATGGAGCTATCAAAAATTAGAAAATAAGTTCAAAGAATATAGCAAAGGCGACATGTCGCTAGTTGAAGCACACAGAGAGGCTTTTAGTCTTGAGCACCAATTAGAGCCTAAAGAAATTAATAATAAACAGCACTTATTAGTTATCGGCAGTGCAGCGGATGACTCATTAATATCTTCCGTCGACTACTGGAAGAAAAGTGGTATATCCATCGATTTCTTGCCCTATAGAATTTATGAACTTGCTGGCGAAAAGTACTTTGAGTTCTTTGCGCTTCCCTATGATAAGCACAAAAACCCAAGTGATGTAAAAGGTGTATTATTTGATACAAATCGCAGTTGGAATGAGGACTCTATTTGGTCGATGATGGATAATAGTCGTCTGGAGGCGTATGGAGACGCCAAAAGGTTTGTTCACCATGTTCATATAGGCGACATTGTTTTCTTTTCCCACAAATGGTGTGGCTTGATAGCTGCTGCAAAAGTGAAAGGTGAGGTTAAAGCGCCAGACAGTGAAACACTGTATCGAGACGTAGAGTTTTTAACTCCCATCCCAAGCCGAAACGATAACACGTTATTGGCTATGCCTTTTTCAGAAGTGAGTTCTAAAACAGGTAAAAGTTTCTTTTGGGCCAGAACGATAAAAGTACCTTACTTAACGAAAAGCGAAGCACTTGAGTTAGTCGATGAGCTTAATAATTATTTACATCGCACTTAACAAGTTAACGCGGTTGGGGTTCTTCACAGTCAAAACTTTAAGCGCTAGTGCACTTTTAATGGCCTTTTGGTAGTTTCTGGCTACGTTGCCGTGGACTGTTACAGGTCGTTTAAAACGCATTGTTAGTTCAGCATTTTATTAGTTGATTTAAGGAGGGTGGTTTTGGCAAAAATTTTAATATTTGGAAACTCTGGTTCTGGAAAATCTACGCTGGCACAGCACTTATGCAAAACACAAGGTTTGGCTCATTTAGATCTAGATACATTAGCGTGGAAACCTACTAGCCCACCTGAGAGAAAGCCTATTGATGAGTCTGAAGAAGAGATAAAGGCTTTTATTTCTTCTAACGACAAATGGGTAATTGAAGGCTGCTATACAGACTTACTAAAAACTGTAGAACAGCAGTCTACTGAAATTATATTTATGAACTTATCCATTGAAACCTGCATTTCAAACGCAAAGGCGAGACCTTGGGAGCCCCATAAATACAAAACAAAGCAAGCCCAAGATGACAACTTAGCAATGCTTATTGATTGGATTGGGCAATATTCAGAAAGAAACGATACATTTTCTTATGCGGCACATAAGCAGTTTTATGATAGCTACCATGGTCATAAAAAGATGATTACGCAAAATGTCCCAACCGAGACAAGTTAGGCAAATTCGTTAATATATGAAATAGGTGAAACGGAGTTTCTAGTGAAAAAAAATCTACTTCTTGCATTATCACTTCTAGTGTCAGCTACGGTATCGGCTGAAGATATTAAATTAGATCTTAAGCAGCTTGCCCAACGGTATTTCGACACAATGGTTGCTACTCAGGCCCCTGGCGCGACAAAAGTTGAGCTTGAAAATCACTTAAATTTGCTCGCGGATGATGTTGGTCATTCACATTTGCCATGGGTGATAGACGATACGCGATTACCTGACGGTAAGGAGCAAATGAGAGAGGGCATGACGTTCTATTTAGGCGCACATACAGAATATAGTGCTGAGCTGTTAGATGTTTTTACATTTAATCATTCTGCTATTGCTATCAGATATAAGAATTATGCCAAGGGCGTGCACCCGCAAAACAATCAACCTATTGAATACAGTCAAGTAATGATGGAAGTACTAGAAATAGAGAACGGTAAGATTGCTGTAATTCGAAAGTACCATGAGTAAGTTTCATTTTCGATAGCCGTTTAGGTAACAATTGTATTTTCGGTTGCAATAAGTTGGCGTACACCTAGTGATAGTGTTACAAGATGAGCTTTAAGGGCAAGGTAAAATGACGAAGAACCGAAGAACAACCATTATCAGGCTTCTTCTGCTAGTCAGTACTATTGTTTCCTTGTTTTTCGTTCCGTGGATATTGGTTAAAGCCTGGATCCTACCTTTGCCACACACAGTGCAAGAACAAGTTGATGAGGCAATTAGCCATGGCTTTGACGGCATAATTGTTTACGTGGATCAGGCGGGAAAACCTCCAGCTTTCTTCACAGCAGGCTGGAAAGATAGAGATAACAAAATACACGCTGCCCCCGACTCTTTGTTTAAAATTGCCAGTATCAGTAAGCTGTACACCGCTGTGGCTATCACCAAAATGGCGCGAGAACAGCGACTATCCCTAGATGATTTACTTATTGATTATTTCCCTGAACTCAAAGACAGAATTGAGCATTCAGAAAAAATAACGCTTAAAATGATGGTGCAGCATAAGTCAGGGATCCCTAACTTTACCGATAATGCCGCCTACTGGGAAAACGAACCGGAGAACAGCAAGCGAGCGCTCGACTTTGCGCTAGATCTTCCGGCGAGTTTTGAGCCCGGTGATGGGTATGAGTACTCCAACACGAACTATCTTTTGCTTCGCAAGATTATGGATAAGGTTTTGGGGTACAGTCACCACGAGTACATTAAGCAAAAAATTTTACTTCCGCTTGAATTGAACAACACCTATTTTTCATTAAGCGAAGTCAATATGGACGACGTGATGAGCGGCTATTACGTTGGTTACGAGGAAGATGTTAAGGCTCGCGACTACGGTATGCTAGCGACAGCAGAAGATGTAGGTAAGTTCTTACGAGCGCTAAACAACGGCGCTATTTTCAATGAAGGCGAAGCGGAACTTTACCCTTATGTGTTCGAGCATGGAGGCTTGGTTATCGGCTATCAAAGCCTTGCAGAATATGACAAAGACCTCGATACCGTGGTTGTTCAATTTATTAATACCACTGACTTTGACGGTTACGAATGGAACTTGTCTGAAATCACAATTAGCCGAATTTTTAAAATACTAAGAAAAGCAGAAAACGAGTAGGTGGTAGGTTGGGTTCAACGCTTTTTCAGTTTAGGCCAATCATTACAAGTTAGAAAATAATGGGTGGCAACAGAGCGGTTTTATTATGTAGTTAGTTTATTAACTCGCCGTTTTTACTCTATGCTTTTAGTGGTTATTTTATCTCTTCAGCTGCTCGGCAATAAAAAGGGGCAAAACGTGAAAAAACTCTTCTTAATGTTATCTGTGCTTATATCGGTTTTGTGTATGCTACTGGCCGCTGCGCCATTTACTCCGGCAGTTGCGGGTTCGTTTTTAATGCTTATGTTAGCTGGAGTTTTAGGCTATAAAGGGTATTCAAAAATAAGCTTGCTTTTGCTTTGTATCAACACCTTTTCGATAGTTGTCAGCCCCAACATAAACGAGTCTAGTTTTGCTGGATTAACTGTAATATCGATTATCTTTATTTTCTCTTTCACCGGTGTAGCACTTGGTCTGCCGAAAGGTGTTCAAAGATATGATAGTTGCGTTGATAGCTAACGAAATTTGATAACAACGAGATAATTAAACCAAGATGTCTAGTTTAATAGCCCCTATGTTTATGCACATTTTTCTTTGTGCATTGCTCTACGTTTTTCTCACGCTAGCTCGCGCGCCTTCGGTATGGGGAGTAGGGAAAAACAAAGATGGTTCAAACCCGTTTGCTGATATACAGCCTAAAGTAAGTGCGAATCTGAGCAATCAGTTTGAGTGGCCGTTATTTTTTCACGCTGTTTGCGCCTTGCTAATTGCCTTAGGTGAGCCAATTAGCAATTCACAAGTCTCCCTTGCGTGGGTATTTGTTATTGGCAGGGTGCTGCATAGTCTTGTACAAATATTTACAGACAATATTAGATTGCGTGGTTTGGTGTTTACTATCAACTTCGTTGCCGTTCTTGCAATGTGGTTGTTGCTTTTTATAGAACAGGTTTTAGTTTAAAGAGCGTAAAGGTTATGGAAGAAGTATTTGAACCGCTGGGCCGCTTTATACTTAGAGTAATAAAGTGGATTATCATTGACGCAATTATAGAATTCGTTTTGAAGGGCACGGGCCATGTAGTGCTTAAATTGCTAACCTTCGGCAAGTACCCAAGAGCTGGCCGTGATGAGGGAAGGACCGTTGCTGTTGGTTTTATAAGCTTTGTGGTGGTTTTTGTCTGTCTTGCAATGATTGCTTAGTTTTGAAAAAGGATATCTGCGATGAAATTAGAAAAGTGGGCGAGAATAAGAGAAAAAGGAAAACAGCGCTTCGTTCTAGTTTACGGCGTTTTAGGCTGGGGAGTCTCGACAGGTTTATTATGGTCATTACTTATGGCGTTTATCGAGCCTTCCGAAAATGTCTGGGGGAAACTCGCCATTGCGATGATCATCTTTCCCATTGCGGGTATCGCTTTTGGCCACTTAACGTGGAACAAATCTGAAAAAGCTTTTGCAAAAGAAACGACGAAAACTGTATAGAATTGCTAGAACATGTCTTGTAATAACCAATGAAGGGAAGCCGCTGTTGTTAAGTATCAAAAAATTATTTGTTGTTTCATTAACTTTGCTTGTAGTTAGTTGCGCCAATATACCTATTGCAACAATGCTTGAGTTTCGCTCATTTGATGAGGAGAAATTTGTTGAACTCGACCCCAATCATTTACTTACGAAGATTCACTTAGACAAGCCTGCCGAAATAAAACCAGAAAGCACCTGGCTTACCTTGGGTGTTAGCTCCTCAGAGCAAGAAAGAAGTTTTAAGTATAATCTTGAGGTCATTTCAGAAAATACACTGCCAGCTGAGTCAGGATGGCTGAGTAAAACGCCAGCGCGAACTGAGTACATTTTAGGGTTAAGTACCGAAGCAATAAAAGAATTCACTGAACTTCAAGAGTTCATGGGTTCTGCATCGCCAACGGGCTTTGATCTTCACGTTAACACTGGGTTCAAAGAGGCGGCAAATGAAATGACAAGCATCACTATGTCTATTTTTTTAAAGCTTTACGCTGATGAAGACTATTTTACGCTAATCGATAGAGCGGAATTAGATATCGAGAAAGGAAGCGAGTAACTTCTATTAGGCTGGCTTTTTACCCATAACAAAGTAAAGTAATAATCTTCAGCTCTTCAAGCTTATTTAGAGAAGTACATGGAAGTATCTAAAGCCAGTATTCAAAAAGCAGTAGCTAACAATATCATCTCCGAGCAACAGGGCATTGCTCTGTACAATTTCTTCCAAGAAGAAAATCAGCATACTCCCTCTTTTACCTTCACCCATATTTTGTACTACTTAGGTGGCCTTATTGCAATTGACGCCATGACTCTATTTATGAATTTAGGCTGGGAGCAATTTGGTGGTGCCGGCATCGTATTTATCTCTATGCTTTATGCTGGCGTGGGCTTAAAGCTTGCCAATTCCTTTGCGCGTAAGCATTTAATAATACCAGCAGGGATCTGTGCCACGTTCGTAGTTTGTTTAACGCCAATTGCTATCTACGGAGCTCAGCAATGGCTAGGGCTATGGCCCGACGACAATACGGTTTATCGCCAGTTTCACCACCGCATTAAATGGCTATGGTTATATATGGAACTTGGAACGCTAGTAACTGGACTTGTCGTAGCATGGCGATATAAATACCCGTTTCTAATAATGCCGATTGCAGTAACGCTCTGGTATATCAGTATGGATGCTGTGATGCTCGTTATTGACCAAGAGGACTTATGGAACAGCTATACGTGGCAATTCCGAGCACTTGTGTCGATGTGCTTTGGCGCGTTGATGACGCTATTGGCGTTCTGGGTGGACATCAGAGCACGAAACACAGCAGATTACGCGTTTTGGCTTTATCTTTTCGGCGTTTTAGCGTTTTGGGGCGGCCTTACCACCAAGATTCAGACAGCGAACTGTCTAAGTTTATCTATTTCTGTATAAACCTTGCCATGATTGGCGCTGGTGCTCTGTTGGTTCGACGTGTATTTGTCATATTTGGCGCTTTGGGATGCTGTTTATATTTAGATCATCTTGCTTCTACCGTTTTTGAAGATAGTTGGCTTTTCCCAGTGGCGCTATCAGCGATCGGTTTAGGCGTCGTATATTCTGGAATTTGGTGGCAAAAGAATGAAGCTCGCATAACAAAGAGTGCGCAAGCGATACTGCCGAAAGCGCTACAGGAACTATTAGCTAATAAAGCTTAGTTCACCTAGGCAGTAAATAAACCAGTAACTAACTCAATACAGATAACAATTAACAAAAGATAACGCTTACGCAGTAGTAAGGGGAAAGAGGTAAATGGAAATGTCGGAAAATAACGTAGAATTTAAGGAGCCTGGTCGCCTCACTACGTGGATAAAGTATTTATTGTACGTACAGGTGGCTTTAGCGCTTATAGCCATCGGCTCCAACTTAATGGAGTATCAACTTTTAACAGATTTTCAAAATGGTGTTTATTTCAATCAAGAAATGGCCGTTGCAGACGCTGAGTCCAATGACAAAAGGCAGCAGATAATTGCTTTTTCGTATTTGGCAGTATTTATCATTTCAGGCATCTTAATTCTTAAATGGATTTATCAGTCAAACCAAAATGCGCGTTATTTAGGCGCTAAAGATATGACGTTTACACCTGCTTGGTCGATAGGTTTCTATTGCATTCCTATTGTGTCGTTATGGAAACCTTATCAAGCGATGAAAGAGATTTGGCAAGCCAGCCAAAACCCTAACAATTGGCAGTTAGAAAAAGCAGGCCCTATTCTAGGCATATGGTGGTTTTTCTGGATCGCCAACAGTGTGGTTGGACAGGTCGTTTTTCGTATGTCCAGAAGGGCGCAAGAAATCTCCGAAATAATGAATGTTAATCTGGTTTCGCAGGTTTCTGAGGTCCTATCCATTCCACTAGCCATAGTTACTTGGTTATTGATTAACAACATCTCTAACATGCAAAAAGCACAGATTGAAGGTGACGTGGAAAAAGCAGAAACTGCAGAAGATTCAGATTTACAACCCGCAAAATAGTAGTATCCATTTCGCTTGTTGCTCTGCCACAAAGGTAGAGCAACTGTCTTTATAAGACTAAAGTCTTACTCTATATGTAAACATTAAGTAAAAATTAAGTTGCGCGACAGTATCGTTATACTTAAGTATAACAAAAGGTCAGGATAACGCTGGCTTACGTACACATCTTCGTTTCTATACCTTTGATTTAATACAATAATGGGAGCCATACACCCCCAGTAATAAAGCGGCATAGAAACGCGCACAATACATGTAGGGGAAAAATGTATGTCAACTTCAGGAACGGGGGCGCTTGCTTTCTTACGCAAAGAAAACATTGTCGCACCAGATGGTTATAACCGCTGGCGGGTTCCGCCAGCATCTATCGCAATCCACCTTTGTATCGGGTCTGTTTATGCGTGGTCAGTTTTCAACACGCCGCTAACTCGAGACTTGGGCGTTGTTGCGTCTTCTGCTAACGATTGGAGTTTATCTTCGGTTGTTTGGATCTTCTCAGTGGCTATTGTTTGCCTTGGTTTAGCTGCCGCATTTGCGGGTAAATGGCTAGAGAAAGTAGGGCCTCGTTTTGTAGGCGTGGTTGCGGCTTTCTTGTGGGGCGGTGGTTTTATTGTTGGTTCGATAGGTATCTCTACCCATCAACTGTGGCTGCTGTACTTGGGCTACGGTGTACTCGGCGGCTTCGGGCTTGGGCTCGGTTACGTATCACCAGTCTCAACACTTATACGGTGGTTTCCCGATCGACGAGGTATGGCAACAGGTCTCGCAATCATGGGTTTTGGTGGAGGTGCAATGATAGGCGCTCCGCTTATTAGTGCACTGCTTGAAACCTTTCAAAGAGCGCCAGAATACTTAGGTGCAGAAAACATGGTTGCGCTGGTTACCGAAGAAGGGCGTCGTTTTGCAGAGACGGCAGCAGGAAAAGTAGAAGTGGTTATTGCCTCTGCAAATCAAGCGGCCTCGTTTGGTGGCGAAGCCGGTGTTTATGTCGTTGGTACGGGCGAAACTGGCGCGGCATCGACTTTCCTTACCCTTGGTATCGCTTATTTTATTGTAATGATGTTTGCGTCTTTCCAGTATCGCGTACCGAAAGAGGGGTGGAAACCAGAAGGTTGGCAGCCTAAACCTGAAGCATCATCGAAAGGAATGGTATCGAAAAATCACGTCCATATTGATCAAGCCCTTAAAACACCTCAATTTTGGTTGCTTTGGATAGTATTATGTTTCAATGTCACCGCGGGTATTGGCGTTATTGGCGTAGCCAAGACCATGATCAATGAGATCTTTGGAAACTTAGCCATTGTTACCGCAGGTTTTGCGGGTACCTATGTATTGATGATCTCCGTGTTTAACATGGTAGGGCGTTTCTTCTGGGCTTCTACGTCTGACTACATTGGCAGAAAGAATACCTACCACTGCTTTTTCGTAATAGGTACGCTGCTTTACTTGTCTATCCCATTTTGGGCTGGAATGGGGAACACCACCGCGTTAATTGGGTTCTACATTGCAACAATGATAATTTTCACAATGTATGGCGGTGGCTTTGCAACTATTCCTGCATACTTGGCAGATCTATTTGGTACCTTACATGTAGGCGGCATTCACGGCCGATTGCTAACAGCATGGTCTACTGCCGGCGTATTAGGGCCATTCGCTATTACTTATTTGCGCAATATGTCAGTAGAAAATGCAATTGCCGATTTAGCGGCAAAAGTCGACCCTGCCGCGTTTGCAAGTAAGTTTGGTGCGCCAATGGCTGACTTGCAAAAATTGGTAGAAGCTAAAACGGTAACGGTTGCACGTTTGCTGGAAATTGCGCCAGCCGGAACGGTAGACCCAACCTCTACGCTCTACAATACCACTATGTATGCAATGGCTGGGTTATTGGTATTGGCATTTATTGCTAATTTACTTGTAAAACCTGTGCGAGAGAAGCATCACGTAGAGAACACGCACCCCGAACTGGAGCCCGCGCGAGCAAGCTAATTTACCAATCGAGAATACCCGCTTTATAGCGGGTATTTTTTTGCAAAGGTGTTTTAAAATACTCTTTATTGATTAAGTTGAAACGTTCTGGCTTACTAGTGCGCTATTTTCTCATGAGTTGTCAGCTATGCTATTTAAGAAGAATCCTCTTGCCTCCATTGTTGTTTCCCTATGCTGTGCGTTTAGCCTCAATGTTAGTGCAAATGCGCCGTATGAATTAATGGGGGTGACAACAAAACCGGGGGAGAAAACGTCATATCTTGCTAAAGAAAGCAACATAACCTTGCCAGTGACGGTTATTAACGGAAAAAGTGACGGTCCTGTATTGTTGCTTACCGCTGGTATTCATGGCGATGAGTTTCCATCTATGTATGCGTTGCAGCAACTACAGCAAAGCATTGATCCTAAAGAGATGAGCGGTGTGTTGGTTGTGTTGCACTTGGCAAACTTAGATGGGTTTCACGCAAATAGAATCGCGTTGAACCCTAAAGATGAGAAAAACCTAAATCGGGAATTCCCAGGGAGCGTTGATGGCACACCAACAGAACAGATTGCGGAGCTGCTAACCAGAGAGTTTATTGGCAAAACAGATTTTTTGATCGACATGCATTCTGGTAGCGCAAACCAAACGTTGCTGAATCATGTGTATTCTCCTTTTGTGGGCGACGAAGAACTTGATGCGTTAACATTTGAATTTGCCAAAGCCACGGGCATGCAGCATATCGTTATGTATGGCGACCGCCCAAGAGATCCCAACAATTCAATTTCATACCCTAACACAGCGATGACGAGAGGAAAGCCGGGACTGACGACTGAAATTGGGCATTTGGCACAGACAGATGAAGAATCGGTAGCAGAAGCGCTAGATGTGGCTAAAAACGCCATGTATTTTTTGAAAATGCTGCCAGAGACGCCAAAGCAGCACCCCGAGCCAGTTATCTATGAAACAATCAAATATCCTAAGAGCTCAAAAAACGGGTTCTTCAAAGCTTCTGTGGTGATAGGCGATAAAGTAAAGGCAGGGCAGGATGTAGGTGCGGTCACGGACTATTTTGGAAATCTCGTTGAAACCATTAAATCGCCCGTTGATGGCACGGTTATGATGGTTAATCAAATGCCAGCCATCAAAGACGGACAGTCTGTTATGGCTATTGGTGTTGAAGTTTCTGAATAACTAAGATGGTGGTGTAGTTACAGTGGTGATCTAATTAACCTACCCAAACAAATAAATGTTAAAGTTATTTCACGAAATTGTGATTAGGGAATGATATGGACTTTCTTTTTAATGTTTTGATTTGGGTGGGCGTTGTTATTTTTGCCATATTTTTTATTGGATTTATGGCCGCTGCTAAGCTGAATAAACGCCAAGAAGGAAACCGCGCCAATCAGACGTCTGCAGAGCCTACTCGTGAAGGCGAAAAGCCGAGTAACCAAAATAAAAGTTAACCTTTCGTTCATTGTAAAACGTCAACGTTAAATAAAAACGTTCACATTTATTCACCCCTTTATATCAGTTCCCCCGTTTAGTGAAAAAAGGGGGAACATTATGCAAACAACAATTTTACCAAACGCCAACCCAAAGCACTTAACACACCAAAGTGTACTACCGTTTGAAAAAGCGCCTTTCGCTAAACGTGCTTTAAACGCGGCCACAATTGCTATTGCTGGATGTACCGTTACGGCAGGGCTTTTCGTATTAATGGCAGAGCTCATTAAGCAAGACAAAGTAAACATAAGCGAAGCCCCACCGGTGTTCTTTGAGCCGATCATTTACCAACCTGAAGACGAACGGACCATCACTAAAAAACCTATGGTGCCAATTGAGCAGGTAATAAAAACGCCACCTCAAAAAGTTATCGAGATTGACCCTGAGCCCAATGAAGGCCCAGGCGGCTTTGAGATAAAAACGCACATACCTAATACGGCGTTAGATTTGTCGATTAACTTGAACAGTGCGCAAGGTGATATGCAAGCCACACCCCAATTTAGGGTAGACCCCACTTATCCACCTGAGGCCAGTCGCGACGGCATTGAAGGCTGGGTAAAGCTCGGGTTTACGATAAGTGCTAGTGGCTCAGTGTCTGATATTACAGTTCTAGATTCAGAGCCCAAGCGTGTGTTCGATAGAGCTGCGCGCAGAGCGCTTAAAAAATGGAAGTACAAACCCAAGCTGAATGGCGGTAAACCTGTTAGTCAATCAGGTATGGTTGTAGTATTAGATTTCAAATTAGAACAATAAGGACTGCCTATGAGTATAGGCGCAAGCTTGCAAAGCCTGTTTCAAGGCAAGCGCGAAAAAGCGCTGGGAGTCAGCGAAAGGCTAATGCTGCGGTACAGCGCAAAAGGTGATGAAGCATCGTTAGCCGCGCTGTTTGACTTACACAGCCATAAGCTATTTTATTTTTTGAAGGTGTTAAGTGATAGCACTGTTGCAGAAGATATGTGTCAGCGCACTTGGATTAAGGTTATCGAAAATCGTCACTTATTTAAAAGCGGGGATAATTTCCAGGCTTGGCTGTTCACTATTGGTAGGCGAACGCTTATTGATGAATTCAGAAAAAACGCCAAGCTTGAATATAACAACGAGGCGGTTGAATCGTTTTCGTTAAGTGAGTTACTTAAAAATGCACAGTCTTCGGTAGAGGATGACGTAGCAAAAGGGATAGAAAAAGACGTGTTTAAGGCATGTATTCAGCAGTTACCCTACAAACAGAAAGAGGCGCTTTCGCTACAGTTTGAAGGTTTTTCGTTAGCGGAAATCGCCGCTATTTGCGGCGCTGAAAAAGAAACGATTAAAACCCGGATACGTTATGCTAAAGACAGCCTTAAAACCATGCTGGAGAAACTGTAATCATGTCTACATCAGATAAAGAGCTACAAGATGCGTTTAAACGCAGCCAGCAGGTACAAAAGCAAAATGATGGAATGAGTGAAAAGGCTAATGCTCGAATTCGTGAAAGGGTTCTCGCGTACAACATGGCAATAGAAAGTGATAGTGGAATAAAACGCGTATTTGCCGCTACGGCTGCTAATATTCGAGCGTACTTCGCTTCTTCAACCTTACGTTTTACGGCTGTGGCATTCGCAATCGTTGCCATGTTGGGCGTATACAATATCGGTACATTCCAACGTAATAGTTCGTCGCCTTTTCAAACGGCAGCACACCGTGTAGACATTGTTCAATATCACGGATTCGAAGGGGAAGATAAGCTGCTAGCTGGTAAAGCCGGAACTGATTATAAAGCGCGATTTAATGCCTATACTCAACAATATATTGAAAGCAATTTAGTCGCTAGAGCGGTTACGTTAGAGCCAGCCACGCTTACGGCGCAAAATGGGTATTGGCTCTTGGTGAGCTGCAAAAATCAGCAAGTTGTGGTTTCTGAAAACCTTATTGCATCATTAAATATTAACGGTCGCATAGAAGGGGATATCAATATTGGCACGCATGTAGCGCTCGCCTTTGATGCGCAAGGAAGAATACTTTCAATTAAACAGTCGAGTAAGCCGTTGATGTGCTGATTTATAGGGTGTTTAGCTGGATGCGTTCGTAAACGAGGTAAAGGCGGTGAAACTCGCTCGAGCCTCGATTACGAACAGTATTTTAGGAATGACTTATTTGTCTAAATCGTGTGCTCTAAAGGCATTTGGAAGTAACTCACCAATGGTGGTTTCGAATGTCTCGCCGTTTTGACTTACCATGGTTACGGGAGTTTCATCTGGGGCGAATTCAGCAATTTTCTGTCTGCATCCACCGCACGGAAAGCAAAACTCGTCGTTCGGGCTCGCAATAACGATATGCGAAATACGTTTTTGTCCCTGTGTGACCATATTGCCAATAGCCGTGGCTTCAGCGCATTGTCCTAATGGAAAAGCAGCACTTTCTACATTACAACCAGAGAAGGTTTCGCCACTTGGAGTAAGCACCGCAGCACCAACTTTAAAGTTGGAATAAGGTGAGTGTGAGTTTTTCTGTGCGTCAAAAGCAAGTTGTGATAGTTGTTCTAAATTATTTTTCTTCATAGCTACCTGTGTTAACCACCCAATACGCTTTACTTTTATCATCAAATGCGAGAAGGTTGGCGGCATTAGCGCCGCAACAAGCGTATACTTAATACTCAGGCGGTTTTTTCTTTTTTTATAGAATGCTTTTTTACCATGTGCAGAAACGTTAGTCTCATCTTTTTTTCTCTATTCGCTGCTATTTTAACCGGTTGTGCGCAAACACCACCTGTTTCAGAAAGACCACAAATGGGAAACCTGCTTTTAGCCGAACCTGCGCCCATTAATCCTCGTTCCGAAATGGCTATTGCTCGTTACAATCAGGTGCTTACCAGCCCTGCGTTATCAGATGAAGACAAAGCTGAACTGCACTTTCAACGAGGCATGTTGTACGACAGCGTGGGCTTATCGGGCTTAGCGCAGTTTGATTACACCCAAGCCATTAATTTAAAGCCAGATTTGGCTGAAGCCTATAATTCTATGGGTATTCACTATATTCAGCAGAACGACTTTATTCAGGCTTACGACGCATTCGACTCTACGCTGGAAATTAACCCAGAGTATGATTTCGCGTTCCTAAATCGCGGTATTGCGCTTTATTACGGTGGCCGCGCCGAACTCGCGACCAACGATCTTAACCGCTTTTTTGAAAAAGATGACAGCGATCCATTTCGCGCTCTGTGGGCGTACTTTGCGCATCACGACGTGTCAGAGCTTGAAGGACAAAAATACTTAGCTTCTATTCGACCAACGCTGGACAACCAGCACTGGGCTACTACGCTGGTGGATTTGTTTTTAGGTACTGTTGATGAGAACGATGTACTTAACTCATTGTTAGACGGTGTGAAAAGCCAAAAAGCGTTAACAGACAGGTTGTGTGAAGCGTATTTTTACTTAGGTAAGTTTCATACTCAGCGCGGCAACAGCGGTATTGCATCAAATTACTTCAAGCTTGCATTAAGCACCAATGTATTTGATTACGTTGAACACCGCTACGCACGAATGGAACTTAACCGTTTGCGTGAACTAGCTAGCAGCGATCTGGTTAGCGAAGAGTAAGCAGCAAGCGTTATGCGAGGCTTATTTTTAGCAGTGTTCGCACTGCTCATAGTTGCGGGCGATAGCGGACGCTATGTCCCGCAGCTAATTGCTAATGCAAGCAAGGTGCTTACGCCGGCAAGCCTAGTGTCAGATAGCGACCCAACTGAAAAGGCGAGTTCTGCTTCAGTAAATGCTGCCGACGGCATGGAGCAGGACAGCACAGAATCTTCTCCCGACGCTCAAACTTCGGCTAATACCGAACGTTTCAATTATTCTAACTATCACCTTAAGCATGATGCACTAGCGCTACTTTGGTTAGCTGCAAAGCAGGGCAGTGAAAATGCACAGGCACGCTTGCTCGGTGAATTTGAGCGTGCGTATAATGCAGGCTTTATTGCTACTGACTATATTGATGAAACCACTGCAATCTATTTTCTAGAGAAGCTAGTTAATCTTGAAAACGCAGACGCTGCATGGCTGCTGTACCAAATATTAGGTGAAGAAGGTGCGTCACAGCGCTTTATGCGCTTAGCGGCGCTCGGCGAGGTCGCAGAAGCACAGCTTGCGTTTGCAATGTCTACTGATTCGCCAGAAAAACGTGAGAAGTGGCTGGTACGCGCGGCTTCACAAAACTACGTACCCGCACAGGCCGCATTGGCCGATTGGTATCTTCTACACGGGCAACAACAACTAGCGAAACCACTGCTCGCAGCAACAGCAACCTTAGACATGCAAAGTGCATTTAAGTATGCTCGCCTTCTGTGGGACGAAGGGGAATTTTCTGAGGCTAAGGAGCATTTTAGCTTTGCCGCGAAGAAAGGGCATCTTCAAGCGGAAAAAGCCTTAGAGGCCATCAATCTCTACACGCCGTATTCTATACAGCAAGCACTAAAGCAGTCTCCTTCATTTAACTGGGAGAATGAAGGGAAATGCCTTCAGCGTATTCAGCCTTTTGCTACCAGTTTAGCTACTATCATGCGTGCTCATAGTCTTTATAACTCATTCAATGACGACAAGCGCCTGCAGAACCTTTCTATTTGCCTGGCCCCGCCTATTTGGCTTAAACCCGATGTACTAAGCTGCGATCCGGATTATAAGAACGCTGGGATCTTAGGCTGTAGTATTACTCCTTTGGCAAGCATTGCGAAAAAGCAGAAATTTAGTCATGCAGTAGTAGTGGCAGAGCAGGGTAAGGCAAATGTTCAAAACGGCGTAATGTACTTAGACATCAGTGACGCTTATTCAGTGTTTGTTCATGAGCTAGCGCACTTCGCAGGCTTCGCTGACGAATATCCTATTGGCAAGGGCATGGCGAATAGGCTGTGCGATGAAGATGGAATAGGCGATTTTGCACCACCAAACCTAATCGTAGATTCTGAGTACTGGTATGCACCTCACAAAACGGTCGAAAATTGGCTAGAGATAGATCCTGCAACCATTATTGCACGGGCCAAAACGTGTACCGTATTGGGGGAAAACAGCTATAAGCCCAGCCGCAGAATTACCTTTATGGAACATCACGATAGCGGCGTGATCCCGCCTTTATATTTGGTACTGTGGCAGCAGCAGCTGGAAAAACAAAATGCCCAGCGACCTATTTCAATGAATTTCTTCCAGGCGTTCCACAATAGCGGCAACCAAAAAGAAGCCGCACACTGGTTAGCCGAATACGAAGCGTTTACTGGTGGCAAATAACCGCAGTTGTCATTACTAAAACAATGCACTCGCCACTATTTGGCGAGTGTATCTTTAAGCTCTCTTACCCACATAGACGTTGCACCACAAATTGCTACGGGCATAACGATAAAGTTAACCACGGGAATAAGTGAGAATATATTCACCATCATTCCGAACGTCATCGCTTTCCCTTTGTGTTCGCCAAGGTGCAGGCGCATGCGCGTAAAATCTATTTTGTGGTTGTCGTATGGGTAATCGCAGTACTGAATTGCCATCATCCAGGCGTTAAATAAGAACCACAAGATTTGCCCAATAATAGGTAGGAAAAAGAACAATAACAAAAAACCAATAGCGCGAGGTAAATACCAAACGAGCTTGGTAAGTTCACGGCCTACAGTTCTAGGAATGTCTTTAACTAAAGACATCACGCCCTCGTCACCTAAATCTTGACCCGTTAAATGACGCTCTACTTTTTCTGATAACACACCGTTAAACGGCGCTGCAATCCAGTTTGCGAGTGTACCAAAGATGAGTGCGAAAATGAGCAATACGCTGATGACTGCTAGGGGCCACAAGAAAAAGCTGATCGCTGTTTTGATCCAGCCTAACCATTCAGGTACAAGGTCAATCACGTAAGCGATGCCCATTTCTATTTGGCCAAATAAGAAGTAAAAAGCCACAGAAAAAAGCACTAAGTTTATTGTTAGGGGTACAAAAACAAAACGCTTTAATCCTTTGGTTTTTATAAGCGAAAAGCCTTCAAAGAAATAATGTACACCGCCTGAACTCATTCGTACTCCTTCGCGTTTGAAACGCTGTGTTTGTTAACTATCTGTTCTATCATACGCGCTTGGCGTATTCTCTGCCTAACTCAGTGAAATGGTAATTGTTACAAGCTGTTAGATTTGGTAGAGTCGAAGCATAATAACAAAAGAATCTTTCGTGTGATTGCATCATTTCTACATCAACTGCTATTTCAGCCGATGGTTAGCTGGTTTCTGGCTAACATCAAGGTGATACCGCGTGCAGCTTTGTGTTTAAGAGGGATGATGTGTGAGGCTTAAAAAAATTAAGCTCGCGGGTTTCAAGTCCTTTGTTGAGCCAACTACTATTCCATTCCCCGGCGAAATGACCGCCATCGTAGGCCCTAACGGTTGCGGTAAGTCGAATGTCATTGATGCTGTACGCTGGGTTTTAGGGGAAAGTTCTGCCAAAAACTTACGCGGCGATGCAATGACCGACGTGATTTTTAATGGCTCTTCGTCTCGTAAGCCAGTGGGGCAATGTAGCGTTGAACTTGTTTTCGACAACAGTGCAGGGCGGATAGCGGGTGAATTTGCCAACTACAATGAGCTGTCTGTTAAACGCTTAGTTACACGGGACGCCACCTCTACCTATTTTCTAAACGGCACTAAATGTCGCCGGCGTGATGTGACCGATCTATTTTTAGGAACAGGGCTGGGCCCCCGGTCTTACGCCATCATTGAGCAAGGTATGATCTCGCGGCTTATTGAATCTAAGCCACAGGATTTGCGTGTATTCATAGAAGAAGCCGCGGGTATCTCAAAGTACAAAGAGCGCCGCAGAGAGACAGAAAACCGTATAAGGCACACGCAAGATAACCTTGAACGCTTGAATGATGTGCGCGATGAATTAGGCAAGCAGCTCGAAAAATTACAGCGTCAGGCGGCCGCGGCTACTCGTTACAAAACGCTACGTGCACAAGCCAGAGAGCTGAAAGGCCAGTTAGCAGCCCTTCGTTTTCTAAAAAATGTGAACATATTGAAGCGCTGCAAAAACAGCAGCAATCACTACAGTTAGAAGTGGACGACTTAGTGGCTCGACTACAGGGCGATGAAGCGGGGCTTGAGTCGTACAAAACCAAGCAACTGGAAACAAAACAAACTATTGATGATCTTCAGCAGCAGCTGTTTACTACCAGTAACGCAATCACACGACTAGAGCAAAATGCGCTGCACGCAAAACAACGCAAAGGGCAGGTAGAGCAAGAGTTAGCACGAATTAGCGAGCAACACGAATTGCTTAACCACTCTATTGACGAGGCACAGGAAGCGCTTGCGGTATCAAACGAGGCGCTTGAAAATATTGAGCCTGAATTTGCCCTTAAGGAAGCAGAGTTAGAGCATGCCAAAGAGCGTTTTGAAGACGCTGAACAAGCGCTAAGAGAATTTAACACACAAGCGCGAGCGCAAGAACAAACCTACAATCAACTTCGTCAGAATGTTCAGCAATGCCATAGCCAAATTCAGTCAACTATGAGCATGCAGTTACGCACTTCTCAGCGTATCAGCGAACTACAAGACGAGCTAAAACAGCTAGATGAAGAAGATTTTGCCAGTCAGATAACGCTTTTAGAAGAGCAATGTAGCGAACTCGATTTTGACATTGATGAAGCTAAGCAATTACTTCAAGAGTCCAATCAAAAGGTGTCGCAGCAACAAGGCGAAGTCAACGCTATAGAAGCGAAGCGCCGTGATACCCAGGGTCAGTTACAAACTGCACTGTCCACAAAAGCTGCGCTAGAAGCGCTTCAACAAGATGCCTCAAATAATGAAGACGTAACGTTAGACGGGATAGAAAAGCTGTGGCAACAGTTTAGCTCTAACCAAACCCTTGCCCCTTGCGTAGAATCGATTTTACAACACACCAAAGACCCTGTTGTTGCTAAAAGCCATGACATACAGGCACTGCTGCAAAACCAAGATAATTTGCCAAGTGGCATTAAAGTGTTTACCGATAAAGCGTTTGTAAGCACTGCCAGAATTGGTTCATTAGCACACGCTCTATTAACTGAATCTAGCACTAATGAATCGTCAACACAGCGTGTTCCCACATTTTTTAATGACATTTACCTTTGTGGCAACGATGACGAACTTGCGGCAACGATTGAAAATGCTTTTGTAAGCGTTCTTGATAAAGAGGATGATCCTGAAGGCATAGCCAAGGGGTTTACTAGCGCAATCTCGCCTTCAGGGTTGTGGGCAAGCTCACAGTGGGTAGTGAAACCTGGAGAAGCAAGCGACGGTGCTTTGCAGCGGGCGAATAAAATTAAGGAACTGGTAGACAGCATTGAAGAAACTGAAAGCCTTATAGATGAGATTGAGCATTTACTAGAGCGCGCCAAACAGGCACTTGAACAGAGCGAAGCGCAAAAGCAGGATATTCAGAGGGCCTTGGGTGAAAAGGAAAACCAGCGCGCACAGATTAAAAATAAACTTTCTTTGCTTGAAATGCAGCAAGAGCAACAGTCTACACGCACTGCCAAACTTAATGACGAGTTAGCAAAGCAAGAGTTAATGTTAGCGAAAGAAGAAGAGCAGTTAGCTCAGCTTTCGGAAAAATTAGAGCTTCAAGAGGCACAAATTCTTGAACACGAAGTACACATTGACGATGTGAACGCTAAGCGTGATGCAAATGAGCGAACTACGTCAGAGTTGCGCGCGTTAGTTGATACATTAACGTCACAAAATCATGAGCTTGCACTTAAGAAGCAGCAACTAGAGAACCACCAGAATTTATATAGCCAACAGGTTACACGTAACCTTCAGCAGCGTGAAGAGTACATAAAAAACAAAGAAAGATTACAAAAAGAACTTACACAGCTGACGTCTCCTGAAGAAATTCAAGAAGCAGAGCTTCAGTCGTTGTTGGAAAACAAAGCGGAATTAGAACAGCTGAAAAGTGCTAAGCAAAGTAGTCTAGAAGATATAGAGCAGTGGTTGCGAGAAGCCGAAAAAGGGCATCAAGCTCTGGGTAAAGATATTCAAACGCGACAGACAAACATCGATAAACTCAACATTGATATTGAAGGATATCGGGTACGTGCGAATACGATTTTAGAACAGCTTGATGAAACGCAGCAGTCGCTAAAGAGCATTCTAGAAACCTTACCTGAAGATGCCGAAGAGAAGCGCTGGCAAGAAGACCTTGAAAAAACGCAGGCTAATTTGCAGCGCTTAGGTGCTGTGAACTTAGCTGCGGTTGAAGAATATGAAACCCAGTCGGAAAGAAAGTCACATTTAGATACACAGCACAACGACCTGACCGAAGCCTTAGAAACGCTACAGTCGGCCATTCGGAAAATTGATAAAGAAACCCGCACACGCTTTTCTACCACCTTTGAGCAGGTTAACGAAGACCTTAAAACGTTATTTCCCAAAGTGTTTGGGGGCGGTTCAGCGTATCTTGCGCTTACCGATGACGATTTGTTAGAAACTGGGGTGACGATAATGGCTCGCCCCCCTGGTAAGAAAAATAGTACGATTCACCTCTTAAGCGGTGGAGAAAAAGCACTAACCGCTTTATCATTGGTGTTTGCTATTTTCAGATTAAATCCGGCTCCATTTTGTTTGCTGGATGAAGTAGATGCACCATTGGATGATGCAAATGTAGGGCGCTTTTGTAACTTAGTGTCAGAAATGTCACAAACAGTGCAGTTTATTTATATCACCCACAATAAAATAGCGATGGAAATGGCCAGTCACCTCACCGGTGTTACCATGGCGGAACCGGGAGTTTCGCGCATGGTGGCGGTAGATGTGGACGAGGCTGTAGCCTTCGCAGAAGCATAACAAAGGGCGAAAGAAATTAAATGGAAGATCAATTACGTCTATTTTTACTCCTTGGAGGCACGGTTTTTATCATCGCAGTGCTTGCCCATGGTATTTGGAAAATTCGTAAAAACAGTAAGCCTTCGGAAAAAGAGCGCTTAGAGCCCCGTCAGTGGCAAGATGATGACAACGATTTCGAGTCCGACGAGCAAGAAGGCTTTGACGAGCTTGGCATTGGCGCGGTGCGCGTGGTTAGCAAATCACAAAACCAAGAGCATGAGGCTGCAAGCAACGTATCGACGAATACGGCAAAAAGCCCTGCGCATTACGATATCAATGAAAAACATGCTTACAGCAGCGAAGAAGCTGATGACGAGGATAGCTTGTCTCAACATGCCACGTCAAAAGAGCACGGTGATGGAAAAGAGGGCGCACACGGTGAGCATGCGGGTAAACGCCCAAGCAGCGTTGGTAATTCAGCTATGCCGTCTGACGGGAAAGAAGAAGCTGAGAAAGCACCAAAGCTCTATGGCTCTGTGGTTACGAATCCGAAGCCACACATGAAAGGGCAAACTCGTCCCGATGGCCCATCAACAAAAGGTGCTAACAGAGGCGACGAAAACCTTGCCGCGTTCCCTGAACCTCCAGGCTTCTTACTTCGTGAAGGCGAAGAGCAAGAGGAAACGTCTTTAGCGTCGCATGCTCAGCGTGAAGAGAGTGAACAGCCAAATACTCCAAGTATTCAAGAGAGAGCGGATAACGCGCAATCGCATGACCCAATTCAGAGTCAGGCGGGCGGTCATCAAGAAAGAGGGCGTGCAGAGCCTGTTCGTCCTGCACAGAAGTTTTATATTGACCCAACGCTGGAGGAAGAGCCTGAAACAGTGCAGCCGCCGGCTAAAAACGAAAGAGAAGTTGCTGATTTTAGTTTAGATGCACCCGAAGAGTCTGTTTCATCCAGCGATGCTCATGAAGAAAATGAACAGCCTCGACGTTTTGCACGTAACAAACGAAACAAAACGCCAGTGAGAAGACGTGAAGAGCCGAATTTTGGTGACGATCAAATGCGTATTGATTTTGACACCAGTGAAGCAGCTAGCGCTGATTTTGGCGATGAAAGCTTTAGTGCTAATGAGTCAGGTAATGATGGTGCTGGAAGTACACCAAAGACCGCTAAGTCGTCGATCGAACCCGAGGTTTTAGTATTAAATGTAAGAACGCCAGAAGGCGAGCCCATTTCAGGCGCTGCACTATTACCTATGTTATTAACATTAGGGTTTAAATTTGGCGATCAAGACATCTTCCACCGCCACGTAAACTCAAACGGCAAAGGGCCAGTATTGTTTAGCCTTGCTAACATGTTTAAGCCTGGGGTTTTCGATATTGATAACCTAGAGAACTTTGAAACCCAAGGTATTTCACTGTTTATGATATTGCCTATTGAGGGTGACCCTCATCAAGTGTTTAACATGATGCACAATGCAGCCCGCAAATTGGCAGATGAGTTCGGCGCACAAGTACTTGATGGACGCCGAAGCGTATTAACGAAGCAGGGCTTACAGCAATACGTCGAGAAAATTCGTGAGTTCGAGCGCAAGCGTATGATTGCGCGCAGCTAGCGTTAGTTTATCACTTGCGCCTCAATCTTATGGATTATTCATGTAGGTGCAAAAACAGAAAAGGACTTGGCTCATACCCAGGTCCTTTTCTGTTGATTAGGGTCTATTGATCTTTGATGTATAACACGGGCTAGCAAGCCATAGCATTGTAGCGTGGCTGTTCGTTTCACAACCTGACTGAAATAGATCAGATTTTTGCAGCCCATTTGAAACATACAGCGGCTTGGGCGAATAGGCCTTGGCAACGAATTGTAATACTTTTAACTATTTAAACGGCGTGACAACAACTCCATGTCAGATTCTTTAGAACAAGCAAAGCAACAAATAGCAACACTTCGCAACACACTTAATGAGTACAACTACCAGTACTATGTGATGGATGACCCTTCGGTTCCTGATGCAGTATATGATAGAGATATGCAGGCGCTTATTGCGCTAGAAAAACAATATCCTACGCTTCAAAGCCCGAATTCTCCCAGTCAAAAAGTAGGGGGCGCAGCATTATCGGCCTTTGAACAAGTTACCCATGATGTTCCTATGCTGTCGCTGGATAACGCCTTTGATGAAGAATCACTGCTTGCGTTCGAAAAACGTTTAAAAGACAGACTAAAAGATTCGGCAACGTTAGATTTTAGCTGCGAACCCAAGCTAGATGGTTTAGCGGTAAGTATTCTGTATGAAAATGGCGAATTAGTGCGTGCTGCCACCCGTGGTGACGGCCAGGTAGGCGAGAATATCACGGCTAACGTGCGTACTATCTCAAATGTGCCGTTAACGCTTCGTGGTGAGCATTATCCTGAGCGCGTAGAAGTGCGCGGTGAAGTGTTTATGCCTCGTGAGGGCTTTGCAAAACTCAACGAACATCAAAAAGAGGCCGGAGGCAAGGTTTTTGCCAACCCCCGTAATGCAGCGGCGGGCAGTTTACGGCAGCTAGACTCTAAAATTACCGCCAAGCGCCCGCTGATGTTTTATGCTTATTCGCTAGGCGTAGTGCAACCCGAAAGCTTTGAACTGCCCACAACACACAGCGAGCGCCTTAAGCAGTTGGGTAATTGGGGGCTGCCGCTGTGCCCTGATATTGACACCGCCGAGGGCGGTAAGGGCTGCTTGGCGTACTACAACCACATTCTGGAAAAGCGCGACAGTTTGCCGTATGACATTGATGGCGTTGTGTTTAAGGTAAACCGTATTGACCTGCAAAATGCCCTTGGCTTTGTGGCTCGCGCGCCTCGCTGGGCCATTGCACAGAAGTTTCCTGCACAAGAAGAAGTAACTAAGCTACTTGATGTTGAGTTTCAGGTAGGAAGGACTGGTGCGATCACGCCGGTTGCTCGTTTAGAGCCCGTGTTTGTAGGCGGAGTTACAGTATCTAATGCTACACTTCACAACCAAGATGAAATTTCCAGATTAGGCGTTAAAGTTGGCGACACCGTGGTAATCCGCCGAGCGGGTGACGTTATTCCTCAGGTGGTGTCTGTGGTTGAAGCTAATCGCACGGGAAGTGAAACTGACATTACCTTCCCAAGCCAATGCCCGGTGTGTGATTCGCAGGTTGAAAAACTAGAAGATGAAGCGGTTGCTCGTTGCACCGGTGGACTAATTTGTGCCGCACAACGCAAGCAGGCGCTTAAGCATTTTGCTTCGCGTAAAGCATTCGATATTGATGGTCTGGGCGACAAGTTAGTCGATCAGTTAGTTGACGCTGATCTTGTGCACAGTCCCGCCGACTTTTTCACGCTTTCGTTAGGCGATGTTGTTGGGCTAGAGCGCATGGCTGAAAAGTCTGCCAGTAAGCTACTGGCATCGCTTGAAGCTTCAAAGCAAACCACGCTTGCCAAGTTCCTTTATGCGTTGGGGATCCGTGAGGTTGGCGAAGCTACTGCGGCAAACTTGGCTGCGCACTTCGAAACCTTGGAGGCTATTCGCGAGGCGTCGCTTGAAGCACTGGTTGAAGTCCAAGACGTTGGTGAAGTGGTGGCTACCCACATATTTAATTTCTTCAACGAGTCGCATAATACCGATGTTATTGATGCGCTGTTAAAAGAAGGAATTAACTGGCCTGCTATTGAAAAACCAGATTCGGATAATTTGCCTCTTGAAGGCAAAACGTGCGTTATTACAGGTACGCTCAGCGAAATGGGACGTTCTGATGCGAAAGCCCGTTTGCAGTTACTTGGTGCAAAAGTGGCAGGCTCGGTAAGTAAGAATACCGACTTCCTAGTTGCAGGAGAAAAAGCGGGTTCCAAATTAACTAAAGCACAGGAACTAAATGTGGAGGTATGGGACGAAGCTGCGCTTATCGCTTTTTTATCAGAGCATGAAAAGTAGCCTGTCTGGCTTAAAATTCAATAAGAGCGCTCGGCGTAATGGTTTTCCTGAATAGATTGACGCCGAACTCATATTGATAGTTACCAATAAAAAAACGCCACTTCTATGAAGTGGCGTTTTTTGTAATTCTTGCTCTTTCTTTTACGGCGTATTTTGTACTGAAGGTTGTAACGGGCTTGAGAAAAGGTAAACATTTCTACAAACCCTCAAGTGTAGGGATCTCACGCTAGTGGGCTTCTTGATTCCGCATTTGTCTGCGCCTTTCCCAGGCTTTTTTCACTTGAAAGCGCCAAACCCAGTTCAAAGAGAAATAACCCGCTAGTCCAAACACAACCGAGCAAATTCCACACCCGACTAGAAATGCAGGGCCGATGGTATTAATGCTTTCTACAACCCACTGCCAACTAAACTGAAATTCAAAATGCTCAGGCTTGGTCCCAAGTACAGTAGTACCAACCTTGTAAGCCCCATAGAATATAGGCGGGATAGTAAATGGGTTAGTCACCCAAACAGTTGCAACAGATAAGGGCAGGTTTGCTCGAAACGGAATAGCTAATCCGGCAGAAAGCCACATTTGAAACGGTACCGGCCAAAACGCGAAAAATAAACCTATGCCAAATGCACCAGATGCAGAACGACGGTTTAAGTGCCAAAGATTAGGCTCGTGCAATACGCTACCAAAAATTTTTAAAGCTTTGTTTTGCTTAATGCTTTGGTGATCTGGCAAAAAACGTCGGATAAATTTCTTAGGCATAAATATCAATGCATCTCGAAAATAAAATCAAAAAAGACAGAAAAAATAACAGTAAACGGAATTGCGCAACATGAATTTGCACCACCCACATTCACTCACTGTCAATTGCTACGTGAAAACATGGTCAATCGTATCACAATTTGCTTAAGCTGTTTTTGCGCTAGCGCAATAAGTGCAGTTTCCTGGCAAAAACTTCCAAGTACTCACAGCATGGCATTGATGATTGCCATTTTAATAATATCTGTGACTATTATTATATTCATTTCGGCGACAAAACCCGTTGAACATCATGCATTTCCAGAGGTGCTGCTATGTTGGGCAGTGAGCGGACTGCTGTCTGGAGTACTTTGGGTGGCGAGTGTAGGGCATTTTTACTACGCTTGGCAACTGCCCCAAGGGAAAATTCAACAAGATGTCACAATTTCAGGTCGAGTTGTGTCGGGTGGATGTATCTTCGGCACAGCTAGGGTGCTGGAAGCAACTTATCACTATGTTGTCGCTATTGAGTCTGTCAACCGTGAAAGCACCGCGACATTTCTAGACAAGGGTATACTTTCCCCCTTGCCTAAGCGTGTTTTAACTAGCACGTTTAATTTCAAAGCTCGTCTTACTCACCAACGTTATGAATTCCCAAATGATCGAAAAAGCGAAGGCTTAGCCAACAAGAAAATCGCATATGCTCAACAGGGGACTATAGGCGTGCGGCCTCAATCAGTTTCTCCGTCCAAGGTGAAATTAAATTGTTTGCACAACGGCGATACCTTCACCGCAATTGTAAAACTTAAACCTGCATACGGTACGGCTAATCCTGTTGGAGCTAGCCGACAACAGCAGTTGGTTAGCCAATTTATTCATGCAACTGGCTATATTAAGTCGATAGAGCACGATAAAACAAAGCATAATCACTCAGCGCGTTATGAACTTGCTACAACATTGCAGAAGCTAGACCTTGTTCATGAAAAATGGTGGCGCGCATTGCTGATAGGGGAGAAAACGGGCTTTACGTTGGGTGATTGGACGCTGTTACAACGCACCGGCACTGGGCACATGTTTAGTATATCAGGCATGCATCTATCACTTATCGCTGGGGTCTGCTTGTTGTTTTTTAACCCCGTTATATTTTTACTCACGCATGTTACAGGCCTATTAGGCAGAGCGAAATATTGGTTAGTACGTTCAGCCTCCATCAACTATCCGGCAACAGGTCGAAAGAACAGAGAGCAGCAAACAAGTAAGATGTTTCAAACCAGCGCGCCAATTAGAGCCTCTGTGCTTTGTGTGCTTGTCGCTGCTTGTTTTTGTTACGCGTTGCTTAGTGGAAGCGCATTGCCGGTTGTGCGTGCGCTGATACTGGTAACTATGGGGAGCGTGCTGTCTCTTTCTCGACATGCATGGCGGCCAGTAAATGTTGCGCTCACAATGTTTACTTTGAGCTTGTTGCTGTTTCCTCTCTCTATATTAAGCGCTACCTTTTACTTGAGCATAGGGGCTGTACTGTGCATTTGGTTTTTAGTTGTTGTTTGGGGGCTACAGCGAGCACCATGGTATGTGTCTTTGTTTAAACTACAAGTAGCACTTACCGTAATAATGATGCCCCTAACCCTAATATGGTTTGGTAGCGCCAGTTTTGTTGCAGTTGTTACCAACTTAATCGCCTTGCCCGTCATATCGTTACTTTTACCTATTTGTTTAATTTCGTTGTTAGTCCTTCATTTTGCTGAGTTGCCTTTCGCACAACAAGTTACGGGCATGCTTATGCATTACAGTGATGTGTGTTTAGGGTATTTGTTATCGCTTTTGAACGTTCTTAGTCAGTTTTCTGGGAGCGCTATCAATTTTTACGTAAGTAGTGGTGCGGCACTTTGTCTAATTGTCGCTTTTTTTATTTTTCTTTTGCCAACATGGCGGTACAAAGCTATCTGCGTAGCGCTTCTCTTGCTCCCATTGCTAAGCATTTTTCAAAAGTGGTTACCTACCAATGAATCGGCATGGGCGCTGCATGTATTTGATGCGGGCCAGGCCAGTGCTATTGCAGTGACTGCGGGAGGTCGGGCTATGATTATTGATTCTGGTGCTCAGTTTAATGGCAATGCTCATACTGCAACGAAACACCTGTTACCTTTTTTAGAAAGTAAGCATATTTCGAATATAGATGTTGTAGTTCATACGCATAGTGACAACGATCATGCAGGTGGGGCATTAGCCATTGGACAACACGCCTTAGCTAAAAAAGCCACTTTCTACACACCAACATTAGGTTGTGAGCGAGGAAAGCGTATACGCTGGCAGAACTTAACAATCAATTTTCTATGGCCGCCAAATGGCAACAAAGAAGACAACAATGCCATGTCGTGTGTGGTTAAAATAACAAGCGACGCTGGTAGCGTGTTAATTCCTGGTGACATTGAGAAAACAAGTGAGTACGCGTTGATAACCCGTGAAATCATGGATGGTTTTTCAGAGGGGGCTTCAATGGATACTTTAGCGAGTTCTACAAATCTAAGTGCCGATATTCTTATTGCGCCGCATCACGGAAGCAAAACGTCGTCTACCCATGTTTTTATAGAACACGTTACACCAAAAGCTGTGATCTTTACGCAAGGTTATGAGAATCGATGGCAGTTTCCTGCGTATGTTGTGGCTAAACGTTACGAGCGTTTGGGTGTAACGCAATATTTAACAAGCTATCACGGATATATAAGCGCAACCTTCGATAAGGATTCTTTTCATATAGATTCCCAACGTGGAACGTTGAACAATCGCTGGTATTTACCAGGCATTACACCGCGACACCTCAAAGACTAAGTAATATCGTCAAATGCCAAAAATATTAGCTTGTAACGAAACGAAGATGTGCACGAATACCTTTAAATAGGTATGAAGTGGCCACACATTATTCACTTAGTTGGCAGACTAACCAATTTTGCCGCTATATTAGTGAATTAGAGCGAGAACGAGTACAATACTTCCAACGCGTTTTTGTTAACGTTTCAAACAGGTTAAAAAAACTACATGCAACAAGCCGACAACTCGGATTATCAAATTAAGCGCTTTTTACAGTATCTTAAAGCGTATAAAGTGCCTTTCGTTTTTGCCATCATCGGTATGATTGGTTATTCCGCGGTAGATACCTTCGTATTTTCCCAGCTTCAGCCAATGATTGACGAATCACTGGGGAAAAACGACCATGACTATCTACGTCTAGCCGCATATGCGATTGTGCCGCTCTTTTTGTTACGGGGTGTTTTCAACTTTTTAGGTAGTTACACGCTAAGCTGGATTGGTGCTCAGGTGGTAATGCGCATGCGCCAGCAGTTGTTTGAAAAATACATTCATCTTCCAGTGGCATTTCACGATAATCATGCGGTTGGCGGGCTCATTAGTAAAGTCACCTACGACACAGAGCAAGTGGCTAATGCATCTGGTAAGGCGCTGCTAACATTAGTGAGGGAAGGCGCACTGGTCATCGGTTTGCTGTGTGTCATGTTCTATTACTCATGGCAGCTTTCGCTCATATTTCTTTTGATTGGCCCGATTGTGGCGGTAATTGTTTCTATCGTCAGTAAGCGTTTTCGCGTTGTAAGTAAAAACATTCAACAATCAATGGGCAACCTAACATCCTCGGTAGAGCAAGCGGTGAAAGGTCACAAAGTTGTGATCATGTTCGGCGGTCAAGAAATAGAGCAAAAGCGTTTCGAGCAGAAAAACAATCACAACCGTCAACAGTCAATGAAGCTGAATGTCACCTCTATTTTGAGTGTGTCTTCAATACAGGTAATAGCGTCAATTGCCCTTGCAGTCGTTCTGTTTATTGCCAGCACGCCCGGTATGCTTGAAAAGCTTACAGCAGGCGTATTTATTAATGTGGTCTTTTGTATGGTGATGCTGCTTAAACCTCTTAAACAGCTCACTACCATTAATAACCAATTTCAAAAAGGTATGGCAGCCTGCGCCAGTATTTTTGAAATTCTTGATGAAGCAGACGAAGAAGATAAAGGGAAAACCAAAGTAGAGCGCGCAACAGGAAAAATTGAATTTGACGACGTTACATTCTCTTATCCAGGAAAACAGACGCCCGCGTTATCTAATGTGAGCTTTATCGCAAACCCTGGGCAGTCGATTGCTTTGGTAGGGCGCTCGGGAAGTGGTAAATCGACCATCTCGTCGCTGCTTACACGCTTTTATGTACCGCAAGAAGGTGAAATTCGCTTAGATGACACGGCGCTCAACGATATTGATCTTAAAGATCTGCGAGCGCAGTTCGCCGTGGTATCGCAAAACGTTACGCTATTTAACGATACCATAGCTAACAATATTTCTTATGGTGCGCGCCAAAATGTATCTCGCAAAGACATCGAGAATGCGGCAAAAATGGCGCATGTTGAAGAGTTCTTATCGAACTTACCTGAAGGACTAGATACGGTAATTGGTGAAAACGGCTTGATGCTTTCGGGCGGCCAGCGTCAGCGTATTGCCATTGCAAGGGCAATACTTGCCGAAGCGCCCATACTTATTCTTGACGAAGCGACATCTGCCCTTGATACAGAATCTGAGCGTTTGATCCAAGACGCATTAGAAACGCTGCAAAAACGATGCACCAGCATTGTTGTGGCGCACCGTTTGTCTACCATCGAAAACGCAGATTGCATTATGGTAGTGGAGCAGGGGCGCATTATTGAAAAAGGTAAACACAACGAATTGCTTGAAAAAGGTGGTCACTACGCGCAACTGCACGCGTTGCAATTTGGTGAGACTAAGTGATTCAATCACAAAGTAAAACCAAGCACGATAAATGGTATTTTGGCCATCCTTTAGTGTGGCTGCTCTCACCATTTGCGCTGCTGTTCTACTTTATTTCGGCAATTCGGCGATTACTTTTTAAAATTGGACTCAAAAAGGCCTTTAAGGCTAACGCTCCCGTGATTGTCGTTGGCAACATATCAGTGGGCGGCAACGGAAAAACGCCAGTCGTATTAGCTTTAGCCGATTATTACCAGAAGCAGGGCATTAAGGTCGGCATTTTAAGTCGGGGCTATGGCGCTAAATCACCAGAATACCCGCGATTAGTGAAAGGCGAAGATGATGCGTCTGAGGTGGGTGACGAACCTCGTTTACTGGCCATTAGAAGCCAGTGCGACGTTGTTATCGATCCAGTCCGCGCACGTGGAGCCGCGTACTTAAGTGACGAATTACACTGTGATTTAATTATTTGTGATGACGGTCTTCAACATTACGCGCTTCATCGCGACGTTGAAATTGTAGTGATGGACGACAGAAAAGTAGGCAGTGGTTATTTGCTGCCAATGGGGCCCCTTCGCGAAGGACAATGGCGCCTTGGTACCGTCGATGCGCTTGTACATAATAGCCGTTCGATGCCGACATTTAGCCATGCTGTAGCGCCTCAATATTTAATGACTTTAGTAGCAGGGGACTTCACCTCTGTTTCAAACAGAGTAAGAACCAGTCCCCTTGAAGAGATACAAAAAGTGCCGTGCAGCGCAATTGCTGGAATAGGTTCACCTCAGCGTTTTTTCTCTCAGCTTAAAGAAATGGGTATCCAGCTTTCTTCGGCTACACCGCTGGCGGATCACCATGCGATCACACGGTCAGACATAACGAATGGCAGAGTATTAATGACAGAAAAAGACGCCGTTAAAGCTGCACCTTTTGCTCATAACGACTGCTGGTTTTTACCTGTTACCGCGCATTTAGCGCCAGACTTTTTTAATTTAGTAAATGTGAAACTTGCCAAGGCAGGTTTGAAGATCAACCAAGACGGACAGGAATAATAACAATGGCCTTTGATAAAAAGCTTTTAGAAGTTTTGGCTTGCCCAGTGTGTAAGGGAAAATTAGTTCTGAGTGATGATAGCACCCAGTTAGTGTGTCGATTTGATAGATTGGCTTTCGATATAAAAGATGGCATCCCTGTACTTATCGAAAGTAAAGCAACAGCATTGTCGTTAGACGATGTTGACGCAACACGGTAATAAAACGTTAAACTAAGTGGTAAATAAGGGCGAAATAAAGTTATGTCATTTACAGTTGTGGTCCCTGCTCGATACGGCTCAAGTCGGTTTCCTGGCAAACCCTTAGCGCTTATTGACGGAAAGCCGATGATTCAACATGTGGTTGAACGTGCTAAAGAAGCTGGAGCAGATAACGTCATTGTTGCCACCGACGATGAACGTATTCAAAACGTCGTGCTTGGTTTTGCTCAAGTATGCATGACGTCTGTCAACCACCAATCTGGAACAGAGCGCATTGCCGAGGTTATCGAAAAAGAAGGCATTGCGAGTTCTACTATTGTGGTTAACGTACAGGGGGATGAGCCATTTATTCCCGCCGAAAACATCAGGCAGGTTGCAGATAATCTTGCCAATGCGCCTCAGTGTCAGATGGCTACGTTATCTACGCCTATTGAACGTGTTGAGGATGTGTTTAACCCCAATATCGTTAAGGTATTGGTAAACGAAAAGGGTGAGTCTATCTATTTTTCACGTTCTCCTATTCCTTTTGAACGCGATCACATGATGGCAAACCCGCAATCTGCAAATACGTCGCTGTACAAACGCCATATAGGTATTTATGCCTATCGTGCTGAATACGTTAAGCAATATGTTGCCTATGCGCCTAGCTCTCTGGAGCAAATTGAATCCTTAGAACAGCTTCGAGCTATATGGTATGGCGATAAGATTCACTGTGAGGTGGCGATAGCGCCACCGCCAGTTGGAATTGATACCCCGGAAGATCTAGAACGTCTTTTAAAGACTATAAGTTAATAAGAAATGAGTGCTGAAATAGGGCTGACGCCTTGTAGTAATTTAGCAACAAGCCTTATCTAAACAGCCAGTTCTTATAAAAGGTGAGTGAAACCTTTTAAACGCATACACATAGTAACAAGGGAACCGTTATGAACGTAGTTATTACCGGTGGCAACAGAGGCATAGGCCTTGCGCTCACCAAGCAATATAAAGCACGTGGTGCGAAAGTTTATGCTACCTGTCGAAACAGTTGCGACGAGCTAAACAGTGCTGGTGTGACAATCATCAAAGGTGTGGACGTATCCCAACCAGAAATGTTGGCTGAAAAGCTTGCACCTTTAATGGACGTTAACATCGATTTGCTCATTAATAATGCCGGAGTGCTCGGACGCGAGAGTATTGACGATTGGGATCCAAATACCATCGATTATCAATTTAGGGTTAATGCATTAGGTCCATTGTTAGTTACTCAAACACTATTACCGGCAATGGCAAATGACGGTAAAATTGCCATGATTACCAGTCGCATGGGTTCAATGGCAGACAATGGGTCAGGCGGCTACTATGGCTACCGAATGTCTAAAGCCGCACTAAACGCGGCGGGAGTGTCCATGGCGAATGATCTAAAACCCAAGGGAATTGCAGTAGGTATTTTCCATCCTGGATTCGTTCAAACAGAAATGGTGAATGGAGCGGGAGATATTGATGCTGATACCTGTGCTGAGCGTTTGTCACAACGCATAGATGAGCTAAATGTATCTAACGCAGGTCGCTTCATCCATTCAAATGGTGACGAGTTGCCTTGGTAGGTTTAATGTTGGCTTGCCACAAACTCAATCAATAATGCATCACACCAAGAGAGCGCTTACGAAAAGCGCTCTTTTACTTTCAAACTACACCTGTCTTTAACTGTACGTGTCCTTAACTACACGTGTTCTTAACTACATGATTCCAATGCGCCATAGCTTTAGCGCGTTAAATCATACGTATCAATGATTTGCTTAATAGACCCGTCTTTTAAACGAGCGCTAAGGGCTTGGTTAAACTCTGGAAATAGTGATGCGCACTTAGATTTGGCGGAGATAGCAAAATGTACATTGTTTGAAGATATAGGTGACTGGCTTATTCGCATGCCGTCATTTTCTGGGTCGTTCAAGTGGCTTAGTGCTGCGCTTTGTGGTGAAACTGCGTAATCAGCACGATGTCGACGCATCATTTCATACATTTTGTCGTGGTCTTTAACTTCGATAATATTCAAGTTTGATTTAATGCTATCGAATTTTTCACCTAAGCTTATTCCTCGAGGCATCACACCAATATATTGCGCGAGTGCGTTAAGCGAAAGATCGGTACCTCGCGCTTGAGAAAGTGAAGGAGAGACCACAACGTAAACCTCTTCTGCTGCAAACGGTGCGGTGATAAGCCATTTTCGACTACGAGCTTCGTTCCAATAGTTTCCCGCCAAAATATCAAGCTCGCCCGCGTCGAGTTTGGATTCTATTCGTTTCCAGGGGAGCCCGGTTTCTATCTTTAGTGTGACACCTAAATCCCGTGCTAGCAGGGTTAAAACGTCAAATGCTATCCCCGTAGCTTTCAACCTTCCTTCAAACTCGTTAAATGCGTAGGGAAACCACTGTTGTGCTCCCGCGGTGTGTAAAGTCTTGCACTCTGTACTGGCAAGTGCACGAGGGTTGAATACGAAAGTCAAAATGAGCACTATGCCAAATGACAAGATGTGGCGGGAAGAGTGTTTCAGTTTGGAGTAGGGTAACATTGCCATATTTTATTCACGTACCACAGAAGATGGCATTGATAGTTTTACTTGTTTAATTATGTATAGGGTCTGTTATACATAAAACCCTATCGACTGGCAATTAGCCGATAGGGTTACAAAAATAACGAATAGATGACTTTCGAGTTTAGACTGCAGTTAATCGAAAGTTACAGCGCGGGATCAGCGCCTTCGTCTTCTTCGTCTTGGTCTTCAGACAATACTGCCCATACGTCGTGTTCGTTAGCGTGAATAACTTCAGCCCATACACGATCGCCAGGTTTTACGTCATAAACACCGTTTAAATGAACCAGACCATCAACTTCCGGTGCGTCTGCATAGGTACGGCCGACGGCACCTTCCGCATCAACGCTGTCGATAACAACTTGATATTCGTTACCGATTCTCGCTTGAAGTCGCGCTGCGCTTATTTCGCCCTGTACTTCCATAAACCGTGCAAGGCGAGCTTGTTTCACTTCTTCTGGCACTGGGTCAGGGAGGTCATTTGCCCTTGCACCTTCAACAGGGGAATAGGCGAATGCACCAACACGATCAAGCTGCGCTTCGCGAAGGAAGTCCAATAACTCTTCAAACTCTTCTTCCGTTTCGCCCGGAAAGCCGACGATGAATGTCGAACGAATGACTAATGATGGGCACTGTTCGCGCCACTTTTTAACGCGCTCTAGCACGCGCTCAGCACTACCTGGGCGTTTCATTAACTTAAGAATACGTTTGTTGGCGTGTTGAAACGGAATATCCAAGTAAGGAAGGATTTTACCTTCGTTCATTAGTGGAATTAGGTCATCGACATGCGGGTAAGGGTACACGTAATGTAAACGGACCCAAATGCCCATTTCGCCCAGCTTTTCACACAACTGTTGCATGTGTGCTTTAACCGGAATGCCGTTCCAAAAGCCCGTTCTGTGTTTAACATCAACACCATAGGCGCTAGTGTCTTGTGAAATAACCAATAGTTCTTTAACACCAGCGTCTTTCAAACGCTTAGCTTCATCGAGTACGTTACCCACTGGGCGGCTGACAAGGTCGCCACGCATAGAAGGAATGATACAGAACGTGCAACGGTGGTTACAGCCTTCTGAAATCTTTAAATAAGCATAATGACGAGGCGTTAATTTTACACCATGGTCAGGGATCAGATCTTCAAACGGATTGTGCTGGGGTTTTGGAAGATGATCGTGGACTTGCTCAACTACCGTTTCGTAGGCATGAGGTCCAGTAATAGCCAACACATTTGGATGAAGCTCTCTAATTTCGTCTTCTTTAACACCTAAACAACCGGTAACGATAACTTTACCGTTTTCTTTAAGTGCTTCGCCAATGGTATCTAACGATTCTTCTACCGCCGCGTCAATGAACCCACAGGTGTTAACGATAACTAAATCTGCATCGTTATACGTGGGGACGACGTCATAACCCTCGGTGCGAAGTTGAGTAAGAATACGCTCAGAATCAACCAAGTTCTTAGGACAACCTAAGCTAACAAAACCAATTCTGCTGCCATTGCTTTGTTGCGAAGGTTTGTTGTCACTTAATACCTTCACTGGCGTTTCTAGCGTGGTGGTTTTATTTACTACTTTGTTTGGATTAAACGTTTCTACTGTCATCTAAAATATCACCTGGAAAATGACTGAGCTTAAAATGGCCGCGGATTATACAGGAAAACATGCTTGTACGCAGTATATATAATTAGCGACCAAGATATAAATTATTGACGCATTCTCACAGTACAGCCGTAAGTTAGGCACTAAATGTGAAAACAAGTTTAAACGGCCACGGGTTTCATTGTAAAAGCGGCACGAACAAGGTTTAAAAATACCTTACTCACCCCCACATTTATCACTTCTTGAAAGTAAACATTATCAGAGTTGAATGCGCTTTAGGGTTCAAATTAATAAAATAGAAGTGAATGCATGCTAAAATTACCGCTAACTTTTTATGATGAGTCAGGGCGAATTCTTCCTCCCCGTTGGCTTTACAGCGTGTTCATACTTCTATGCATTGACTGGCTCGCGTTCGTCTTTTCTCTGGCTTCCCGCACTCAAACTAGTGAGCTACTTACGTTCTTTTACCCACAAAAAGAAACGTTAGGGTTGGGGTTAGCGGCAAGTTTACCTGTGTTAATTGCGTTATCTTTGGTTAGCCAACGAGATCGCTTATGGAAAAAAGGCTTTTTAGCATGGCGCCGATGGGTTATTCCGCTGGCTCAATTGGGGGTGTTGGCATTGTTGAGTGTTCAGCTTTACTACGCTATGCATCATCACTGGGGGTTTGAAACTATTACGGGTGTAAAAATCGTTTTTTACAGTATAGCCTTGTATGCAATTTCAAAAAGTCGTCATTTAAAGTGGATGGTAGAGGATTGGGAAACACCTAACCCTTGAACCTCATTCTCCAAAAACATCTTTATTGGAAATATATTTAATGCACTCAATTGAACAGACGTTAAACTGAGTGCAAAATCTGTGAGAACGTTAGTGGCTGCGTAAGTGGTTCCCCAACGCCTGTTCATAGTAGGCAAATACACTGATTTGACTGTCGTTAACCAGACGTTCATAGCAAATACCCGCTAAGGCATAGGTATTTTCACCAACCTGAAGAAAAACGGCAGGTGCTTTAGGATTTGACTGATCGTAAATCCATTCACCATCTAGCTGCGCTTTTAAAATTTCTCCAACGTAAGCGCCAAAGATATTACAGATGGTGAACACTGCTTCATCTTCTAACGCTAAATCGTGATATTTATCTACGAAACTAAGTAAAATGTCGTCCACCAGTGCTACGCTAGCGGGTGAGTGGTCGAGTACAATATCGAACTCATCAGCTGCTGTTATCACAGCGTCCTTCGCGCAATCTGCCATTAATTTATTGAGTTCATCAGGTGACATGTTGTTCTCCTTCTCACCGATACTTTTGTTATAACAAGCTAACGCTTAAAAAGTCGTTAAGACAAGGTGTTATAAGTTTTTGACTATTGTGCGCAAGTTATCGGCCAAAGTCTATTTTTGTCCAGTTAATCTATTTATTACACTTGCAGCGGCAAACATACCAAAGGTGGCGGTTACCGTGACAACAGCACCAAAGCCGCCTGCACAGTCTAGTCGAGTACCACCTTCCATTGCAGATTTGTTGTAACAAACCGAGCCGTCAGGTTGTGGGTAGCGCAATTGCTCTGTTGAATAGATACATTCAACGCCAAAGCGGCGTTTTGGGTTTTTACTAAAATTATAGTTACGTCTAAGCTCACTGCGTAGCTTAGCTGCTAGGGGGTCTTGTGTTGTTTTAGCTAAATCGCCTTTAGTGACTTGAGTTGGGTCTATTTGACCGCCCGCACCGCCAACCGTAACAATGGGAATTTTGTTGCGTTTACAGTGAGCTATCATCGCCGCTTTAGCGCGAATACTGTCAGTGGCATCGACTACAGCGTGCATTTCTTTGGTTAAAAGCGTGGCCGTATTGTCTGGCGTGACAAAATCCTCAATACAATTCACTTTGCAAGCAGGATTTATCAAGTGAATTCTCGATGCAATGGCGTCGACCTTTGCTTCTCCTATGGTATTGGAAAGCGCGTGAATTTGGCGATTTGTATTAGTTACGCAAACATCGTCTAAATCAATAAGGGTTATAGTACCAATGCCCGAACGAGCTAGTGCTTCTGCAGTCCAACTTCCCACACCGCCAATGCCGACTACAGCCACATGACTGTTGGCTAAATTATTAGTTTGCTGTGCGCCATATAAACGCACAATACCGCCTAAACGTGGATCATCAGACATGTTTCACTTCACTTAAAAATAAACTAACTCAAAGGCGTGTGTTTTCACAAAAACGTGCAAACACGCTAGCAGGGCGCGCATCATCTCAAAAGTGAACACTAAAGATCAATACACTCCAGTTTTTTCGAATAATAAATCCGATTTTAAGCGACATACGTTCTACCCAATACATGTTTAAATGAATTCATTGTTTAATGAAGTAATAAAAAGGGGCAGGCATATGGGCTTACTCGTTGATGGAAAATGGCAAGACAAGTGGTACGACACCAGCAAAAATGGTGGGAAATTTGAGCGCCAAGCATCTAAATTTCGTGACAAAGTCAGTAACGAAGGTGGTTCCACGTTTCCCGCTGAATCTGATCGCTATCATCTTTATGTCTCGTTAGCTTGTCCTTGGGCCCACAGGGCGCTCATATTTAGAAAGTTAAAGGGATTGGAGGCGCATATTGATGTTTCGGTGGTACACCCTGAGATGCTTGATCAAGGCTGGGAGTTTAAAGATTACCCAGGGTCAACGGGAGATAAGCTTTATAACTTCGATTATGCGCATCAAATTTATACTAAGGCAGAACCTGAGATAACCACCCGTGTCACTGTTCCAATCCTTTGGGATAAACGAACAGAAACTATCGTTAATAATGAATCAGCTGAAATTATTCGTATTTTTAACAGTGGGTTTAATTCACTGACTAATAATGAAGACGATTATTATCCTAACGCCCAACGTGAAGAAATTGATGCCATCAACAATATGGTGTATCACGACATAAATAATGGCGTGTATAAAGCTGGATTTGCTACAACGCAAGAGGCCTATGAAGAGGCAGTAACTGCATTGTTCTGCGCGCTAGATAGGGTTGAAGAAAGGTTGAGTAAACAACGTTATTTGGTTGGCAGCAAAATAACAGAAGCAGACTGGCGCTTATTTACCACGCTGATACGCTTCGACGCTGTGTATCACGGGCATTTTAAATGCAATAAAAAGCAAATCGGAGACTATCCAAACATCTACGGCTATATGAAAGAACTTTATCAAGTTCCGGGCGTTGCTGAAACGGTAAACTTCGACCATATCAAAAGGCACTATTACTACAGCCACACTATGATAAATCCAACCCAGGTAATCCCCGTCGGGCCAGAGCAAGATCTTATGTCGCCTCACGGTCGCGATAAAATAGAACGTTAAAGCACACAAAAGGTCGGTAATACAAAAAGCTAAACGTGAAGCTCGTAAAAGATAGTGAAGGCTAAGATTTAAGGTAGATACACATTATGTCAGTGGAAGTGAGTGAACAAAAATCGATAGAGAAAGTGGTTACAGGTATGCCAACAAGTGATGGCGCGGGGGTGTCGCTTACTCGTATTATTGGGCAACCTGATCTACCTCGCCTCGATCCCTTTTTAATGTTGGATTTTTTTGGTTCAGATAATCCAGGTGAATACATTGCTGGTTTTCCACCACATCCTCACCGTGGTTTTCAGACAGTTACTTATATGCTTGCAGGAAAAATGCGCCATAAAGACTCTGTAGGCAATGAGGGGGTTATTGATGCTGGTGGCATTCAATGGATGAATGCGGGCCGAGGCATAATACATGAAGAAATGCCAGAGCAGGAGGAGGGCTTGTTACAAGGCTTTCAGCTGTGGGTGAATCTTCCGGCCGTAGAGAAAATGTCAGCGCCGAACTATCAAGACATACAGCCAGATAGTGTGCCTACAGTACACATTCAAGATGCAGTAATCAAAGTGTTAGCAGGTGAAATTGAAGGTGTGAAAGGGCCTGTGAAGACAACGGCGGTTGCTCCTACTTTTTTAGACGTTGCACTACGAAGCGGGAGTTCGGAAATTGCACTGGGTTCGGATGAAGCTGCCTTTATTTATGTGTACGAGGGAATCGTGGTTATTAATAGCGGCGAACTTAGCAAAGAAACAATTGTGTCGCAGGGAGAGCTGGGTGTTTTGTCACAAAGTGGCAAGCAGCTATCTGTATCCGCTGATACGGGTTGTAAGTTTATAGTGGTCTCAGGTAAACCTATTGAAGAGCCTGTGGTCCAATATGGGCCTTTTGTAATGAACACTCAGCAGGAAATTATTCAGGCATTTAACGATTACCAAAGCGGTTCATTAGCAAAGTAGATACAAGGTTTGCCTGTTTTGATTCGACTATGGGTAATTATCTATGCGGACTGGTATTAGACTGGGCTTTTAATTAATACCTCTTCATTAGGTTCAGCAAGGAGCAACACCGCCAATGCATTTTGAAAGCGTCGCCGAAAAACACGTGCTATCACTTTTAGACTTTGAGCGTAGTAATAAAGCTTATTTTGAAATGTCTGTTGCACCAAGAGACGCAGGGTTTTATTCTTTGGACGGCGTTGGCTACCACGTTAGCGAATTGCTTTACCTTCAACAGCAGAAAAGAGCTTGGGGTTATGTGCTTGTTGATGAGCAACGAAATAACCAGATTGTAGCGCGTGCTAACATCAAAAATAGAGCAGGCGAAAAGGCGGAAATCGGCTATCGAGTTGCAGAGAAGGATTGTGGAAAAGGCATTGCTTCTCACTGCGTCTCATTTTTAATTGAGGAGGCCAAAAGCTTGGGCATAAAATTGCTCACTGCTGAAGTCATGGATAATAACGCCGCTTCTGAAAAAGTCCTTATCAAGAGTAGTTTTACTCCTACGCTGTGTTTTCTCCGAAAGTATCGACATAAAGGCGCTTTCCATAACAGTATCTACTTCGAACTCGCGCTTTAAACTCATCTATTGAAAACAGCGTGAGCAAAACGTTGTGCTGTTCAAATTGAATTAGTAATTCACTCCCTCTAATGATTTAATATCGGTATGTCTAAATTCTTTTACGACAATAACAAAGGGGCGTATGCGCTTTTTTTGTTGTAAAAGGCGATAATGTAATCATAAATTGTTAAAACACAGGGAATTTCGATCCAAATGGCAACCCCAATTACCTGCTTTAAAGCGTACGATATTCGTGGCGAATTGAACTCACAACTGACTGAAGATGTAGCGTATCGAATTGGCTATGCTTTTGCGCAAGAATTAAATGCGGAAACTGTTGTTGTTGGTAGTGATGTGCGTCTTACGTCAACACCATTGAAATTAGCGTTAAGCGCAGGTCTTATCGATGCTGGTGCAACAGTGACCGATATTGGCATGGCAGGAACAGAAGAAATTTACTTCGCTACCAAACACCTTGGCGTTGATGGTGGTATTGAAGTAACGGCAAGTCATAACCCCATTAATTACAACGGTATGAAACTGGTGAAGTCAGGCTCTGTTCCAATTAGTGGCGACACAGGCCTAAACGCGATAAAAGAGAAAGCGGAAGCACTAGAAGATAGCTTCGTGTCAGAGCGATTAGCACACTACACTGAGGGTGCGTTGATTGATGCTGATGCGTTTTTTAACGGTACGGCCCATGTAAAAGAAGACAAGCTTTCTGAAACCGATAAATATGCGGTTAAATCGTGTATGTCTGACTATGTTTCTCACATGCTGTCTTATGTGAATTTAAGTAATTTTACACCGTTAAAAGTGGTAGTTAACGCTGGTAATGGTGCAGCAGGCCCTGCACTTGACGCCATTGAACAAGAAATGAAAGCGCAGGGTGTTCCGATAGAGTTTGTTAAAGTACATCACAATGCTGATGGTACATTTCCAAACGGCATCCCCAATCCATTGTTACCTGAAAACCGTGCTGATACGGCTGACGCTGTTAAAGCGTCGGGAGCTGATTTTGGCATTGCATGGGATGGTGATTTCGACCGCTGCTTCTTGTTTGACGCTGATGGTGAATTTATTGAAGGATATTATATCGTTGGCTTGCTTGCTGAAGCCTTTATCGAGAAAAACACCGACAGTAAAATCATTTATGACCCTCGCGTATACTGGAATACAGAAGATATCGTAGCGAATGCAGGTGGTACACCTATTAAGTCGAAAACCGGCCATGCGTTTATTAAGGAGCGTATGCGCAAAGAAGATGCGGTCTATGGCGGTGAAATGAGTGCGCACCATTACTTTAGAGATTTTGCCTACTGTGATTCAGGCATGATCCCTTGGTTGTTAATTGCCGAATTGGTGTGTGTCAAAAAGCAAACACTAGCAAGTATGGTAAAAGCGCGAATTGAAGCGTTTCCATCTTCTGGTGAAATTAACAGTAAACTAAAAGATGCTGACGCAGCGCTGGAACGCGTTACAAATAAATATCAGCCACTAGCCAGCGTAATCGATACTACCGATGGTTTGGGTCTGGAGTTTGGCACATGGCGCTTTAATTTACGTAAATCGAATACTGAGCCAGTTATTCGTTTAAACGTCGAAAGTAAAGGCGACATTGCGTTGATGGAACAAAAAACCGAAGAGCTACTTTCGCTTATTCGCGCTGAATAACCACGGTACTTTTCGTTAATAACGCTAGGTCAACAGGCCCTAGATAAATAAAAAACGAAGGCGATAATATAGTGATATTATCGCCTTTTTTGTTTTCGAGATTTGAACTTGTTAAAGCTCTATTTATCAATTGCTTAAGCTGGTTATGCGTAATTTTACGGTTTGAGTTAGACACTCGCTTAATCACCGCAGGCTTTTGCCTCTATTACTTTTTTGCAATTAACTAATGTCATGCCTTTAACGCTAAGCTGTTAGTAGTAACGTTATACGAGCAAGTAAATCATCCAGGCGTGACAGATAACAACGACACTTGTTAATCCCATCCGCAAGCTTATGTAACTTACAATCTGCTCTTTAGGAAGACTAAGGATAAACTTGTCGTAAATAAGTACGGCGACGTAGCTTAGCGATAAAACGCCAAACACCTTCACGTCGTGAGAGAACACTAAACACAACCACCCAATTATGGTCGGCAACATAGCGACTAACATTTGCTTGTCGTAACGTTGATTACTTATTGCGTCCCACCAATGGATACCACCAAAGAAAGACAATAGAACGGCTGAGTATTGGACAAAGTAAACGGCGCTTTGTGTAAGCGATAACAGGTTAAGCTGATAAGCCAGCGGCATAGCCACAAAAGGAATGAGACCGGCAATACCTAGAAAAACCGCTGAATAGGGCATTGTTGTTCCTTGAAGTAATCTTGTATAAACAAAAATAGCGCCTTAAAGGCGCTATTTTTACTATTAAGCGTAATACTTAGTTCAGTATTTACTAATTTACTACTTAATTGGCGTGTACTTACGCTGGTTATGACCAGTGTAAAGCTGACGAGGACGACCAATTTTTTGTTTAGGGTCGCTCATCATTTCATGCCAGTGTGAAATCCAACCTACTGTACGAGACAGGGCAAAAATACACGTAAACATGTTAGTTGGAATACCAATCGCTTTAAGTACGATACCAGAATAGAAGTCTACGTTCGGGAACAGTTTCTTCTCTGCAAAGTACGGGTCACTCAATGCAATCTTTTCAAGCTCCATTGCTACTTCTAGTAGTGGATCTTTTACGTTAAGCTCGCTTAGTACTTCGTGACAACTTTCACGCATTACCGTTGCACGTGGATCGTGGTTCTTATAAACACGGTGACCGAAGCCCATAAGACGGAATGGGTCATTCTTGTCTTTAGCGCGTGCAATAAACTCAGGAATACGATCAACTGTGCCAATTTCTTCTAGCATGTTCAGACATGCTTCGTTTGCACCACCATGAGCAGGCCCCCAAAGTGAAGCAACACCAGCAGAAATACATGCATATGGGTTCGCACCAGAAGAACCGGCAAGACGAACGGTAGACGTTGAAGCATTCTGTTCGTGGTCTGCGTGAAGCGTAAAGATACGGTCCATCGCGCGCTCAACAGCTGGGCTGATTTGATATTCTTCTGCTGGTACAGAGAACATCATGTTAAGGAAGTTAGCTGCATAGCTTAAGTCGTTTCGTGGATAAACAAACGGCTGACCTACATTGTACTTGTAGCACATAGCAACAAGAGTAGGCATTTTAGCAATTAGACGGTGCGCGCTGCGAATGCGCTGTTCTTCATTAGAAACGTCTAAATCGCTGTGGTAGAACGAAGACATCGCGCCAACGGTACCACATAGCATTGCCATAGGGTGGGCGTCGTTGCGGAAACCGTGGAAGAACATGTTAATTTGTTCATGTACCATGGTGTGACGAGTAATTGTCTCTTTAAATTCTTCGTACTGTTCTTTTGTTGGTGCATCACCGTGAAGAAGCATGTGACAAACTTCTAAGTAGTCTGCGTCACGCGCTAGTTCTTCGATAGGGAAACCGCGGTGTAATAATACACCTTGAGCGCCATCAATGTAGGTAATTGAAGACTCGCAAGATCCTGTCGCCATAAAACCTGGGTCGTACGTGAAATAACCGTGCTGGCCTAACGTACGGACATCGATTACATCTTGTCCTTCGGTGCCAGACAAGATAGGAAGCTCGATTTCCTTACCGCCGGCTTTAAGAATGGCTTTCTGATCTGCCATAAAATGCTCTCCTCAGAATGGTTCTGTTTGCAGCGAAAACGGACGAAAATATCCGCTTCGTTGGGAAAAGTGGGCGTATTTGTACTTTATTATGCACCAACAAGTCAATTTAATTGCATATTTGCACAATAAATATTCCGAATTGCTTAAAAAAATACTAGCAATCAGATAACGATTAATTAACTCGTTGGGATTTCACTTTGCCCGATACGGTGCAATTATCAATGGCTTTTCGATAAAGGTAAACCACCGATCGATAAATATATTAACAGGTTAGTTTAAAAAGTAACCTTTTGATGAGGAATAAATACGCATACAGATTAAAAGTGCTTAATTTCTCGTTGTTATGCATAGTTATTCCATTTAGCTGCTGGTAAACTTCTAAACACTGTAATTGCGCTCGTTTAAACGTGTTGCGCTCAATTTTGATCTCTTTTTATTCAAAATAATTATCATAAGAGTGTATATAGCGACTAAAGTCTTACTACGGCACAAAAAATTGTAATTATATACTACGCTGGATATACTCAGCGGTGCTTTGGAAATGGAATAATTATTCTGTTACAGGCATTAAAGAATAATTCACAAATTGTTAACAACTCAGTGGATGAGGCAATTAACAGGTTAAAAATCGAATTCACTTACTCAGGACATAATAAAGGTAAGAAATTCATTATCCCCTACGGATTAAACAGGCATACATTGTGAAAAAGCAAAGACCAGTAAATTTAGAACTCAATACTATTAAATTTCCGCCCTCTGCTATTTCGTCAATTCTCCACCGTGTAACCGGTGTTGCAATGTTCTTCGCGCTACTTTTTGTTATCTGGGCATGGGCAGTTTCTGTTCATTCGCCTGAAGGTTTCGCGGACGTACAAGCAATCATGGACGGTTTCTTTGGAAAATTTGTCGCAATTGGCACAGCTTCAGCGCTGACATATCACATTCTAGGCGGCCTAAGACACGTTGTTATGGATTTAGGTCACTGGGAAGAATTAGAGTCGGGTAACACAAGTGCAAAAGCAGTAATCGCACTTTGGGTTGTACTGACCGTAGTATTGGGAGTTGCATTATGGTAACCAACCAAGCAAGCATTAAGCGTGACGGCGTACAAGACTACGTTTCACTTCGCGCTACAGCAGCAATTATTTTCGCGTACTCGGTTTTCATGGCGTGGTTCTTTATTACCACCGATAACCTAACGTTTATCGAATGGCGAGGGTTGTTCTCTGGCCTTGCTATGAAAGTTTTCACATTGGCAGCACTAGTAGCAGTGATGATCCACGTGCGCATCGGCCTTTGGCAGGTGCTTACAGACTATGTTAAATCAGCAGGTCTGCGCGCAGGACTACAATATATCTTAAATATCATCGCGTTCGGCTATGTAGCTGTTGGCCTATTCGTATTGTGGGGAGTGTAAAATGAGTTTACCCGTTCACGAGTTTGATGCAGTAGTAATTGGTGCTGGCGGTGCAGGTATGCGCGCAGCACTACAGATTTCGCAGTCTGGTAAATCATGTGCACTGTTATCAAAAGTATTTCCAACCCGTTCTCATACTGTGTCTGCTCAAGGTGGTATTACTGTAGCACTTGGTAATTCACACGAAGACAATTGGGAATGGCACATGTATGACACCGTTAAGGGCTCTGATTATATCGGTGACCAAGACGCTATCGAATACATGTGTAAAACTGGTCCAGAAGCAATTATCGAAATGGAAAATATGGGTCTACCATTTTCTCGTTTCGAAAACGGTAAAATCTACCAGCGTCCTTTTGGCGGTCAGTCTAAGAACTTTGGTGGCGAGCAGGGCGCTCGTACAGCAGCTGCAGCTGACCGTACTGGTCACGCACTTCTACACCTTCTTTACCAGCAAAACGTAAAGAACAAGACCAAAGTATTCTCTGAGTGGTATGCACTCGACCTAGTTAAAAACCAAGACGGCGACGTTGTGGGTTGTACCGCAATTGATATCGAGTCTGGTGAAGTGGTTTACTTCAAGTCTCGCGCTGTTGTACTAGCAACAGGCGGTGCTGGTCGAATCTATGCATCTACTACAAACGCACACATCAATACCGGTGACGGTGTTGGTATGGCACTTCGTGCAGGCGTTGCGGTTCAGGATATGGAAATGTGGCAGTTCCACCCAACGGGTATTGCTGGCGCAGGAACATTGGTAACAGAAGGTTGTCGTGGTGAAGGTGGTTACCTTCTAAACAAAGACGGCGAACGTTTCATGGAACGTTATGCACCTAACGCGAAAGACCTTGCTGGTCGTGACGTTGTTGCGCGTTCAATGATGACTGAAATTCGTGAAGGTCGTGGGTGTGAAGGCCCATGGGGTACTCATATTAAGCTTAAGCTTGACCACCTTGGTAAAGACGTTCTTGAGTCTCGTCTACCTGGTATCCTTGAACTTTCTCGTACGTTTGCACACGTTGACCCAGTGAAAGAGCCAATTCCAGTAATTCCTACTTGTCACTATATGATGGGTGGTATTCCTACAAATGTTGATGGCCAATGTCTAACGGTTGATGAAAACGGTAACGACAAGGTTGTTAACGGTCTATTTGCTTGTGGTGAGATTGCATGTGTATCTGTACACGGTGCGAACCGTCTTGGCGGTAACTCACTTCTTGACCTTGTTGTATTCGGTCGCGCGACCGGTTTACACCTTGGTAAGACATTGTCTGAAATGGCACCAACACGCGACGCATCAGAGTCTGATCTGGAAGCCTCTATGACGCGTTTCAACCGTTGGGAAAATTCAGAGAAAGGTAAGGGCGAAGACCCAGTACAAATTAAGAAAGACTTGCAGAAATGCATGCAGCTTAACTTCTCAGTATTCCGTGAAGGTGAAGCAATGGCGGAAGGTCTTAAAGAGCTTAGCGAAATTCGCGAGCGTCTTAAGCATGCACGCCTTGACGACAAGAGCGCAGACTTCAATACCCAGCGTATTGAATGTTTAGAGCTTGATAACCTAATGGAAACCGCGTACAGCACAGCAGTAGCAGCGAACTTCAGAACGGAAAGCCGTGGTGCTCACAGCCGCTTCGACTTCCCGGACCGTGATGACGACAACTGGTTATGCCACAGCATCTACGATCCGAACACTGATAAAATGCTTAAACGTGAAGTGAATATGGCGCCTAAGCTTAGGGAAGCATTCCCGCCTAAAGTGCGTTCATATTAAGAGAGGCAACGATCATGCAATTAACTTTTTCGATTTATCGTTACAACCCAGAAGTAGATGCGAAGCCTCGCATGCAAGACTACACTCTAGAAGTAGAGGAAGGTCAGGACATGATGGTGCTAGACGCGCTACTTGCACTTAAAGAGCAGGATCCGACGCTTTCTTTCCGTCGCTCTTGCCGTGAAGGTGTGTGTGGTTCAGACGGTGTGAACATGAACGGCAAAAATGGCCTTGCGTGTATCACTCCTTTATCTGCACTGGGCAAAGGTAAAATAGTAGTTCGTCCACTTCCAGGTCTACCAGTTGTACGTGACCTTGTTGTTGATATGACGCAGTTCTACACACAGTACGAAAAGATTAAGCCGTTCTTAATCAACGACAGTAAGCAGCCGCCAGCGCGTGAACACTTACAGTCACCTGAAGAGCGTGCGAAACTTGACGGTCTTTACGAGTGTATTTTATGTGCATGTTGTTCAACTTCATGCCCATCTTTCTGGTGGAACCCTGATAAGTTCATCGGTCCTGCTGGTCTGCTTCACGCGTATCGTTTCCTTATCGATAGCCGTGATACGGCGACTGAAGAGCGTCTTAACGACCTTGATGATGCGTTCAGCGTATTCCGCTGTCACGGTATCATGAACTGTGTAAGTGTATGTCCTAAGGGCTTGAACCCAACAAAAGCAATAGGCCAAATTAAGTCTATGCTTTTACAACGGGCTGTTTAGTACTATATTCTGTTAACTTCCTAAAGTTACAGATAGCGATGCTCTAAATAGCCATCCCCAAAGGATGGCTATTTTTTTATATATTCGCTGTTATAACACTTGGTTATGCTGAGAATAACCTTATAATACATCTTGATTGTTAACTAGATTTTATAAAACGTAGCAAGGCAAATTAAATGCAAGAAAGCGTGATGAAAGCGTGGTGGGATTCCTCGCACATGGCAGGTGCCAACGCTGCCTATGTTGAAGAGTTGTATGAAACTTATTTAGAAGACCCGCAAAGTGTCTCTGAAAATTGGCGACAAATCTTCGATAACCTCCCCAAAGTCGATGGCGTAGAGTTAGAAACCAATCATACAACAATTAAAAATCAATTTAGGCAACTTGCTGCGTTAGGGCCAACCGCCCGCATGTCTAGTCCGTCTGTGCCTTCTGCAAATGTTTCAGACGACAGGCAAGTTAAAGTTCTTCAGTTAATCAATGCGTTCCGCTTCCGCGGTCATCAGCACGCAAACCTTGACCCGCTAGGTCTATGGAAACAAGAGCGTGTACGCGACTTAGAACTTTCTCACCACAGCCTTTCTGAGCAAGATTTCGATTCAGTATTCAATGTAGGTTCGTATGCCATTGGCAAAGATTCAATGCCATTGGGTGAACTATTTAAATCGTTAAACCGCACATACTGTGGCTCTATCGGTGCAGAGTACATGCATATTACCGATACTGAACAGAAACGCTGGTTGCAACAAAAAATTGAATCTGTTCAGGCAAAGCCTGAAATTTCTCGCGACGAAAAGCTAGGAATTCTTAAAGGTCTTACTGCGGCTGACGGAATGGAAAAGTACTTGGGTTCTAAATTCCCAGGGGCAAAGCGTTTCTCTCTAGAAGGCGGCGATGCACTTATTCCTATGCTGAAAGGTTTGATCACCAAGGCTGGCACTGCAGGTACCAAAGAAGTGGTTATCGGCATGGCTCACCGTGGTCGTTTGAACGTACTTGTTAACGTACTAGGCAAGAACCCATCGGTACTATTTGATGAATTCTCTGGTAAACACGACGACTCGCTAGGCGCGGGCGACGTAAAATACCACGCAGGTTTCTCTTCTGATTTTGCAACGCCAGGTGGCAATGTTCACTTAGCGCTAGCGTTTAACCCGTCTCACCTTGAAATTGTAAACCCGGTTGTTATGGGTTCTGTACGTGCACGTCTTGCGCGCCGCAATGATGACACGAATACAGTACTGCCTATCACTATTCACGGTGACTCGGCAATTGCTGGTCAGGGTGTAGTACAAGAAACCTTCAACATGTCGCAAACTCGCGGCTTTGCTGTAGGCGGTACAGTTCGTATTGTGGTAAATAACCAAGTTGGTTTCACTACATCGAAGACTGAAGATACCCGTTCAACGCAATATTGTACTGACATCGCGAAGATGGTACAGGCACCGATTTTCCACGTGAACTCAGACGATCCAGAAGCGGTTGCCTTTGTTACGCAGCTTGCGCTTGAATACCGTAATAAGTTTAAGAAAGACGTTGTAATTGATTTAGTTTGTTACCGTCGTCATGGTCACAACGAAGCGGATGAGCCAAATGCTACGCAGCCGTTGATGTACCAAAAAATTAAAAAGCATCCAGTTCCACGCGTAATCTATGCTGATCAGCTAATTGCTGAAGGTGTGATAGAGCAACGTGATGCAGATCGTTATGTTGAAGAATACCGTGAAGCTCTTGACCATGGCGCGTGCGTTGTTGAAGAGTGGCGTCCAATGACAGAGCATAGCGTTGACTGGTCTCCGTACCTTGGTCACGACTGGGATACGCCTTACGACGGAGCGCTTTCAGTTGAGAAGCTTAAAGAGCTAGGTGAGTCAATCACTACTATTCCTGAAGAGCACAAACTTCAGTCTCGTGTAAACAAGCTTTACCAAGACCGTAAAGCGATGGTCGCGGGTGAAAAGCTACTTGATTGGGGTATGGCAGAGAACTTAGCTTATGCCACTATCGTAGATGCCGGCGAAGATATTCGTATTACAGGCCAGGATTCAGGCCGTGGTACTTTCTTCCATCGTCACGCGGTATTGCACAATCAAAAAGACGCATCGACGTATATGCCACTTCAGCATATTCGCGAAGGTCAGGGTGAAATTGAAATTTACGACTCTGTGCTTTCGGAAGAAGCAGTAATGGCATTTGAGTATGGTTATGCGACAGCAGAGCCTACATGTCTGACTATTTGGGAAGCCCAGTTTGGTGACTTCGCTAACGGTGCGCAGGTTGTTTTTGACCAATTCTTAAGCTCTGGTGAAGCGAAGTGGGGCCGTTTGTGTGGTCTAACTGTTCTACTGCCACATGGTTATGAAGGTCAGGGACCAGAGCACAGTTCTGCACGCCTTGAACGTTTCCTTCAAATGTGTGCTGACCACAACTGGCAAGTGTGTGTGCCTTCTACACCTGCACAGGTTTACAACATGCTTCGTCGCCAAGTGGTGCGCCCTATGCGTAAGCCACTTATCGTAATGTCACCTAAGTCACTATTACGTCATCCTCTTGCGGTATCTTCACTTGAAGAACTTGCAGAAGGCAAATTCCATAACGTAATTGGCGAAATTGATGATATCGATCCGAAGAATGTGAAGCGTGTTGTTATGTGTTCAGGCAAGGTTTACTACGATTTGTTAGACCAACGCCGTAAAAATGAGCAAACAGACGTTGCAATAATCCGTTTAGAGCAACTTTATCCATTCCCACAAGAAGAATGCGCTAAAGTTGTGGCACAATACAGCCACGTAAAAGATTGGGTTTGGTGTCAAGAAGAGCCTCAAAACCAAGGCGCTTGGTACTGTAGCCAACACCATTTCTGGCAAGCAATTCCAGATGGTGCAAAATTAACATATGCAGGCCGTGATGCATCCTCGTCACCTGCAGTAGGTTATGTATCCGTTCACAACCAGCAACAGAAAGCCCTGGTTGAAAACGCACTCACAATTAAATAAGGAACAGTAATGACAATTGAGATAAAAGTTCCGGTTCTACCTGAGTCAGTTGCCGATGCCACCATTGCAACCTGGCACGTAAAGGCCGGTGACGCAGTTAAACGAGACCAGAACCTGGTTGATATTGAAACTGATAAAGTGGTTTTAGAAGTTGTGGCGCCAGCGGACGGTACAATTGGTGAGATCCTAAACGAAGAGGGTGCAACTGTTTTAGGCGAGCAAGTTATTGCTAAATTAGAAAAGGGTGGTGCTGCTGCACCAGCAGAAGCTAAAACAGAAAGCAAAGCGAAAGACGATTCTAAATCAGATGCGGCTCCAGCGGCTTCTGGAAAAACATCTGATGTTAAAGTACCAGTACTTCCTGAATCTGTAGCTGACGCGACAATCGCAACGTGGCACGTAGCTGTAGGTGAAGCAGTTTCTCGCGACCAAAACTTGGTTGATATCGAAACTGATAAAGTAGTACTAGAAGTTGTTGCTCCTGCAGACGGTTCTCTTGCTGAAATTATCGCAGAAGAGGGCGCCACCGTAACAGCTGAAGAAGTGATTGCTAAATTTGTAGAAGGTGCAGCAAGCGGCGCTTCTGCTCCAGCAGCGTCAAGCGAAAGCGATGACAGTGACGAGAGCAGCGATGCGCTTAGTCCTTCTGTTCGTCGTTTACTCGCAGAAAAAGGTGTTGACGCAGCTAAAGTGAAAGGCACTGGCAAAAATGGCCGTATCACTAAAGAAGACGTAGAGAAGTACCTTAAAGGTGGCGACAGCTCAGCTAAGGCGGCGCCTGCAGCAGCTGAAGCACCAGTAGCAGACTTGCCAACGGGCAACCGCACCGAAAAGCGTGTTCCAATGACACGTCTTCGTAAGACTATTGCGAATCGTCTTCTTGAAGCGAAGAACTCTACGGCAATGCTAACTACGTTTAACGAAGTTAACATGAAGCCTATCATGGACCTTCGTAAACAGTATCAAGAGAGCTTCGAAAAACGTCACGGCATTCGTTTAGGCTTTATGTCGTTCTATGTTAAAGCAGTTACTGAAGCACTTAAGCGCTTCCCAGAAGTTAACGCGTCAATCGACGGTGATGATATTGTTTATCACAATTACTTCGACGTATCGATTGCCGTTTCGACACCACGTGGCCTTGTAACTCCAGTACTTAAAGATACTGACACGCTTGGCATGGCAGGTGTTGAAAAAGGAATTAAGGAACTAGCACTTAAAGGTCGTGACGGTAAACTGTCACTGGCTGAACTACAAGGTGGTAACTTCACAATCACCAACGGTGGTGTGTTTGGTTCACTAATGTCTACACCAATCATTAACCCGCCGCAAAGCGCAATCTTGGGCATGCACAAAATCCAAGATCGCCCTATGGCAGTTAATGGCAAAGTAGAAATTCTACCAATGATGTACCTAGCGCTTTCTTATGACCACCGTATTATCGATGGTAAAGAATCAGTTGGGTTCTTGGTAACAGTTAAAGAGATGCTAGAAGATCCAACACGTCTACTTCTAGACGTATAAGACTTTCGTCTCACGGAATTGTGGTTAGGCGCTTAGCTTGTGTATGCTTGCTTTGCGCCTAACGCAACGCTGATATTTGCCCTATAATATCAGTCAAACTAATCAAGTCGCATTTGCGGCTTTTGTCTTACTAAAAATCGGATAGAAACACCATGAATTTGCATGAATACCAAGGTAAGCAGCTATTCAAAGAATACGGTTTGCCTGTTTCTGAAGGATACGCAGCAGACACTGCTCAAGGTGCTGTAGAAGCCGCTGACCGAATTGGCGGAAACGAGTGGGTAGTTAAGTGTCAGGTACACGCGGGCGGTCGCGGTAAAGCTGGCGGTGTAAAGCTAGTTAAAAACAAAGACGACATTCGCGCTTTCGCTGAAAACTGGCTTGGCAAAAATTTGGTGACTTTCCAGACTGACGAAAACGGTCAGCCTGTGAGCAAAATCCTAGTTGAATCTTGCACAGATATCGCTAACGAGCTTTACCTTGGTGCAGTAGTTGACCGTACAACCCGTCGCGTTGTATTCATGGCATCTACTGAAGGTGGCGTTGAGATTGAAACTGTTGCAGAAGAAACTCCAGAGAAAATCCTTAAAGCTGAAATCGACCCAATTGTAGGTCCTCAGCCTTATCAAGCGCGCGAAATGGCGTTTGCTTTAGGTCTTTCTGGCGTACAAATCAAGCAATTCACTCAAATCTTCCTTGGCCTAGCTAAGATGTTTGAAGAGCTTGACGTTGCGCTTATCGAAATCAACCCGCTAGTTATCAAAACTGACGGTAACCTACACTGCCTAGACGCGAAAGTAGGTATCGATGGTAACGCGCTATATCGTCAGCCTAAGCTGAAAGATATGCAAGATCCTTCACAAGAAGATGCGCGTGAAGCTCATGCTGCTCAGTGGGAACTAAACTATGTTGCGCTAGACGGTAACGTAGGTTGCATGGTTAACGGTGCAGGCCTAGCAATGGGTACGATGGACATCGTAAACCTACATGGCGGCAAGCCAGCTAACTTCCTAGACGTTGGTGGCGGCGCAACTAAAGAGCGTGTAGCTGAAGCATTCAAAATCATCCTATCTGATGACAATGTTAAAGCAGTATTGGTTAACATCTTCGGTGGTATCGTGCGCTGTGACATGATTGCAGAAGGTATCATTGGTGCGGTTAAAGAAGTTGGCGTAGAAGTACCTGTAGTTGTACGTCTTGAAGGTACCAATGCAGAGCTTGGCCGTGAAGTTCTAGCGAACTCTGGACTTGATATCATTGCTGCTGAATCGCTAACTGATGCAGCGCAGAAAGTAGTTGCTGCAGCGGAGGGCAAATAATGTCTGTATTAATTAATAAAGATACTAAAGTAATTTGTCAGGGTTTCACTGGCGGTCAGGGTACATTCCACTCTGAGCAAGCAATTGCTTACGGTACGCAAATGGTTGGTGGTGTTACACCAGGTAAAGGCGGTACTGAACACTTAGGTCTTCCAGTATTTAATACTGTACGTGAAGCGGTAGAAGCAACTGGCGCAACTGCAACAGTTATCTACGTACCAGCTCCTTTCTGTAAAGATTCAATCGTTGAAGCTGCAGATGCGGGTATCGAGCTAATCGTATGTATCACTGAAGGTATCCCAACGCTAGACATGCTTTACGTTAAAGAATACGTTGAAGCAAAAGGCGTTCGCATGATTGGTCCAAACTGCCCAGGTGTTATCACTCCTGGAGAGTGTAAGATTGGTATCATGCCTGGTCACATTCACAAGCCTGGTAAAGTAGGTATTGTTTCTCGCTCTGGTACACTTACGTACGAAGCAGTTAAACAAACTACTGACGAAGGTTTCGGCCAGTCTACTTGTGTTGGTATCGGTGGTGACCCAATTCCTGGTTCTAACTTCATCGACATCCTTCAGATGTTCCAAGACGATCCGCAAACTGAAGCTATCGTAATGATCGGTGAGATCGGCGGTACTGCTGAGGAAGAAGCAGCAGCGTTCATTAAAGCTAATGTGACCAAGCCTGTTGTTTCTTACATTGCTGGTGTTACTGCTCCTCCAGGTAAGCGTATGGGTCACGCTGGTGCAATCATCGCAGGCGGTAAAGGTACTGCTGATGAGAAATTCAAAGCACTAGAAGACGCTGGCGTTAAAACTGTACGTTCACTTGCTGAAATCGGCAAGGCGCTTCGCGAGACTACAGGTTGGTAAGCTAACGCTTAACAATTTTGTGATAAAAGCCCGCTTTAAGCGGGCTTTTTTGTGCGCGCTTATTAACAACTTTGCAGAAATTCATGTAACAAAATTACAACTATCTGCCGTAAAAGCCCCGTATAATCCATATTGTGTTGTTAAATTACATAAAGGCCTGCATATCCTTTGTTAACGGCGTGTTGCACAAATTTTATTGAATACGTATGCAGGCAATTGTGCAAACCCTAGGTCCTCTATAGCATTATGCCGACGAGATGTATTGTCATTTAATTGTCATAAGAACAACAAAAAGACAACAACTATAACCGTATGGGACACCCGTTTTATGAAACAATTTAAACCCAACCTAATTAAAGCTGCGCTTATTTCAGGCGGTATGGCGTTTGGTAGTGCACCAGCATTTGCACAAGATGCAAACACTGATGCTGTTGATGAAGCAAATCTTGAAGTAATTCAAGTTAGCGGTATTCGCGGCAGCTTACAGCGTGCTCAAGCAATCAAAATGGATAACACTTCAATTGTTGAAGCGTTATCAGCAGAAGATATTGGTAAGCTACCAGATACCAGTATTGCAGAATCAATCGCACGTCTTCCTGGTGTAACTGGTGAACGTCGTAACGGTCGTACAAGTGGTATCTCTGTTCGTGGTTTTAACGAGAACTACGTTGGTACGTCACTAAACGGTCGTGAACTTCTAGGTATGGGTGACAACCGTGGGGTTGAGTTTGACCTTTATCCAACGGAAATCATTTCAAACATTCTGGTATACAAAACACCAGAAGCGGGCATGACTACCCAAAATATCGGTGGTTCAATTGACCTTCAAACGGTTAAGCCTCTAACGGCAGAAAGCACGTTTACCGTAAACGGCACGTTCGAAAAGAATGCTGAAGACTCTCCAAACCCAGATTTTGACAACGACGGTCACCGCATTTCTGTAAACTTTGTCGATCAATTTGCCAACGATACGATTGGTTTAGCGTTGACAGTTGCAAGCATGGAATCTCCTCGTCAAGAGCAGCACCTGAGAATTTGGGGTTATCCTGAAGTTGGTCTAGACAATCCTCGTCGTGACCTTGATCCCGTAGACGTTCCGGAAGGAACAGTGGTGCTTGGCGGCCATGATTCATTTCAGCGTTCCGCAATGCTTGAACGAGACTCGTTTGCCGCTGTTGTAGAGTGGGCGCCGACTGATAAATTAAATGTTCAGCTTGATGCGCTTTACATTGATTTTGTTGAAAACGATGTGCGTCGTGGTCTTGAAGAAGGTGGTGCTGAGTGGAGCTCCAATACCTACACAGTTACTGGCGTGGAGAATGGCTTGGTAACTAGCGGTGAATTCGACGGTTTCTATAGTATTGTACGTAACGATGCTCGTCGCCAAGAAGCGGACCTTACTACTATTGGTATTAACGCTGAGTATCAAATTAATGATTCTTGGACGTTAGAAGTCGATTATTCAACAGGCAAAGTTGAAAAAGAAATTATTGAGGTTGAGAGTTATTCTGGTGTTGGTCGTGCAGGGATTGACGGACGTCCCCTTACTGCACGCAGTTGGGAAATGACGTCGACAGGCGTACTGTTTTCTGACCACCCAACCATTGCGCCAGTAGACCTTACAGATCCATCACTCATTAGTTTAGCTGGACCGCAAGCATGGGGAGCTCCACCTTTATTAGAGTCCGATGGACAAGACGGCTTCGTAAACCAGCCGCTTTTTGAAGAAGAGCTTGATACCCTTCGTTTCGACGTTAAAGGTTATGTTGAGTGGGGCGTTGTAACGGGCCTTTCTGCAGGTGTTGTTTACTCTGACCGCTCAAAATCTAAAGATAACAATGGTGCATATCTTACAGCGCCTTCCTATCCAGATGATGCAGCAATTCCTGATGTACTTGGTGTAACTAACCTTAATTTTATCGGCATTAATGGTGTACTTGCATATGACTCACTGGCGTTATATGAAAGTGGTTACTATATTGAAAACGATGCGAGCCGTGTTCAAAATGACCGTCTAGGTGATACTTACACCGTTGATGAAGAACTACTCACTTTATACACCAAACTAGACCTAGAGATGGAATTTGGTGATATTTGGATACGCGGTAACGTAGGCCTGCAAGTAGTAAGTGCGGATCAAGAATCTACAGGCTTTTCTACTACATCAGATACCGTAGGGTACACTATTGCAAACCCTATATCGGGTGGCACAGACTATACAGATGTGCTTCCAACACTTAATTTATCTGCAGAAGTTGCTGAAGGTCAATTCGTACGCTTGGGCTTAAGCAAAGTAATTTCTCGCCCTCGTATGGATGATATGCGTCCAAATACACAGTTTACATTTGCTTTCAATGACGGACAAATTACTAGCGATAGCCTTGAAAATGGCCCATGGAGTGGTAGTGCGGGCAACCCTGAGCTGCGACCACTTGAGGCAAATCAATTCGACTTGGCGTACGAAAACTACTTTGCCGATACGGGTTATGTGGCTGTGTCTTTCTTCTATAAGGATATAAAAAACTGGCATCGCGACACTTCAATTGTAGAAGACTTTAGTGAATTTTATATTCCAGATTTGCACAAAGGCTCTGAAGGTCAAACTCCAGTGTTATTTGAAGGGCAAGTTAACCGAGTATTAGATGGTTTCGAGGGGTTCGTGCGTGGTTACGAACTTCAAGGTTCACTACCCTTTGACATGATCCACAATTCACTTGAAGGTTTTGGCTTGTTCGCGAGTGCAACCTTCATGGACGGTGAAGTTGACCCGGCTCCTGGCCAAACTGAAACTCGTATTCCTGGCTTGTCTGAAGAGTCGTACAGTATGACTTTCTTTTATGAAAATGCTGGCTTTGAGTTCCGTTTGGCTGCAACAAAACGAGACCAGTTCCTGACTGAGGAAAGAGGTCCAAGTCTTTCGCTTGTTGATGCAACAAAGCAAGGCGGTACGCTCGTAGATGCTCAAATTGGTTATGACTTTAGCGAATCTGGTATCGAGTATTTAGAAGGTCTGCGCGTTACATTGCAAGCGCAGAACCTGACAGATGAAGATGATGTACAAGCTTCAGCTACTGACGATCGTCAAATTACTCAGTTCCAAACATACGGAACTAACTACCTATTAGGGTTTAACTACAAGTTCTAATTGTTACATGTGTGTAAAGCCACCAGCAGCTTTATTTTTTAGCTTGTGCTAAAAAAGAGCAAATGGTGGCTTTTCTTTTTGTATGAAAGGAACTTTTCGATAATGTTGTTAAGAATTGCGAGACGTTTATGCAAGACCCTCATAATAATCCAGTAAAGCGTGTTGTGATTGCCGGCGGTGGAACGGCAGGTTGGTTAGCTGCATCATTAATGAAAAAGGTGTTGGGTAAAGCAGTTGATATTACTCTGGTTGAATCTGAAGCGATTGGTACGGTCGGTGTTGGAGAAGCTACCATCCCCCCAATACGCCTAGTAAACCAAGTGTTAGGTATCGACGAAGCACAGTTTCTTCATGATACTAAAGCAACGATAAAACTTGCTATACGGTTCGAAAATTGGAAAGCGAAGGGTGAAAGCTACTATCACACCTTTGGTGCGCCGGGCAAAAGCATGGCGTTTTGTCATTTTCATCACTATTGGGTAAAGGCGCGCCAGCAAGGCCTAAAAGACGACCTGTGGGATTTTGACCTAAATTACCATGCCGCTGAAGCGGGACGATTTGCGCAGATAAATGCCAAAGCCCCAGTTGTTGAGCTACCTTTCGCCTATCATTTTGACGCCAGTTTATACGCTCAGTATTTACGAAAGCTGAGTGAAAATATGGGGGTTGTACGCAAAGAAAGTAAAATTTCACGTGTACAACGTTTTACCCACAGCGGTTTTATTCAAGCACTTCACTTAGAAAGTGGGGACGTGGTTGAAGGGGACTTATTTGTTGATTGCACGGGCTTTAAGGGGCTATTGATAGAGGAAGCGCTGGGCGCTGGTTACGACGATTGGTCTCACTTACTTCCTTGTGATAGTGCCATTGCTGTACCGTCTGAGCGACATGAAAAAACCGCGCCTTACACGCGCTCTATTGCCCACGATGCGGGTTGGCAATGGAGGATCCCACTGCAACACAGAAATGGTAATGGCCACGTATATAGTTCACGCTATATCAGCGATGATCAGGCCTGTGACACCTTGTTGTCAAACTTAGATACCAAACCATTGGGTGACCCTAAACTGATAAAGTTTACGACGGGCAGACGACGTAAGCAGTGGTACAAAAACGTAGTAGCAGTAGGTCTATCAAGTGGATTCTTAGAGCCACTTGAATCTACCAGTATTCACCTCATTCAATCTGCAATTGTTCGCTTAATTCAGCTGTTTCCCCACAACGGCTTTGCACCGAGCTTGGAAACGGAATATAACAAGCAGTCTGAATTAGAGTTTGAACAAATCAGAGATTTTCTTGTTTTGCATTACACCGTAAATGAGCGAACCGATAGCGTCTTTTTCAATGATATGCGAAATATTACTTTGCCCGATTCCTTAGCACATAAAATTGCGTTGTTTAAAGAAAGCGGAAATCTGCTACGAGAACAAAATGATCTATTCCTTGAAAGCTCATGGCTACAGGTCTTGTACGGTCAGGGGATTACTCCTAAGGATTATCACGGTTTGGTAAACAGTGTGCCTGAAGTTCAGTTAAATCAAATGTTAACAAGGTTGTTGGAAATCAAAAAAGAGCCCATTGCTAAGTTGCCAACACATGACGAGTATATAAATGGGATGGTTGCAAAGTATAAACGCGCAATGAGTTGAATAATTTCATATGGTTAGAAGTGCTGCGAACGAACGCATTAGCTAACTAAACTGGTAAAGGATAAAGCAGCCACATGGCTGCTTTATTCGTTTTTAAGGATGAAATGTTACAATTTTGCTGTTTTTTATTGGAGAATTAAAAATATGTTGCGCCGATGTAAATGAATACGTATGCATAGCATTGCTCCCTTTTTATACAAAACAGTAGTATTTGGTGTTGAACCATAAAAGGCATTTTTGGGTGTGGTAGTCCTAAAAGTGTCGATAATAAACAAGGAATGGGACACCAATGAAAACATTCAAACCCAGCACTATCATGGCGGCCTTGATAAGTAGTGGGGTCGCGTTTAGTGCAGCTCCTCTTTATGCCCAAGAGTCTCCAGACACCTCAATAGACGAAGTTGAACGACCACAAGAAGATACCTTAGAGCGTATTGAAGTACGTGGTTTTAGTACCAGCTTGATCCAATCACTAAACCAGAAACGTTTCTCCGATACGGTTTCTGAACAAATATCTGCAGACGATTTGGGCGGACTTCCCGATGTGTCGATGGCGGATGCACTGACCCGCTTGCCGGGTATCTCTGCGGTAAGAACCGGGGGGCAAGCCGCGCAGATAAACATTCGTGGTCTATCCGGTGACTTTGTGTTTTCTACATTAAACGGTAGAGAGCAGGTATCGACCAGCGGAAGCCGGGCAATTGAGTTTGATCAGTATCCTTCAGAGCTTATTAGTGAGGCGGCGGTTTATAAATCTCCCAAGGCATCGCTTATTGAGGGGGGAATAGCGGGTACGGTAGAACTTAAAACTGCATCACCACTTGCCATTGAAGAGCAGCATAAATTCAGCGCCAACATGCGTGGTATGTACAATGATAGAGCGTCAGAGGTGAGTGATGCTACAGAGTATGGACATAGACTGAGTTTTTCATATCAAGGTAAATTCCTTGATGATACGCTAGGTGTATCACTAGGTTATGCTCGTTTATTCCAACCGAGTGTTTCGACTCAATTCATTGGTCTTGCCTACAATGGTGTAACGGACGTAGACGGGATTTACACAAATTCTGAGTGTACCGAAGAGGAAATAGCGCCTAACTGTGAACTCATTTCAGAGGGTTTTGAAATGCAGCACAAGGGCGGGGAAGAGACTCGTGATGGTTACGTTGCGGCGTTTGAATGGGCACCTATCGATACCTTTACACTTAAAGCTGATGCTTTCATTTCTAAATTTGATTCCGAAGCCTTTGCCCGTGGCTTTCGCGTTAAGCTAGGCGGAATAAATGCCGGTATAACTAACCCTGTAATAGTTAACAGGAGCGTAATTGGCGGCACATTTTCTCGTACAGACAATAGCTTTACCCGTGTTGAGTTGGTAAACGACGACAATCAAGACTTCGACAGTGTTACTAACTTAGGCGTGAATGCTAATTGGGAGATATCGCCAGATTTAGCGGTTCAGTTTGACGTCTCCCGTTCAAGTGCTGAAAGCGACTTTAGAAACGGTTTACTGTGGTCGCTTGTTGGCGAAGACGCGACAGCGGCAAACCCCGTGTTCGACGAAAACGTCCAAATATCTTATTTGCTCAACGGTTTAAACTTACCTGATATCGGTTTCAATCAAAGTGATGCTTTCACAGATTTAGACCGAGTAATGGTAAGTAAATACGGTATTTATCCGTATGAAAATAAAGATGAGTTAGACGCCTATCGCGTAGACTTCCAATATTATGTCGATGTGCCAATCATTTCTGGCTTTGAATTTGGCTATCGTTACTCAGACCGAGAATATAGCAACGACCGCTCTGTATTTGAATACGGAAACGACAGTGCATTCTCAGTAAGCGAACCGCCACTTCAGTTAACTTCTGATATGGTCGAACAGGTAAATTGGAGCGGTGATTTTGATTATTTTCCAAGTTATCTTTCCGTTGATCTAGACAGTGCACTTAATGCTTGGTTCCCAGGCGGTAGACCACAGCCTGTTCAAACGTGGGGGCCAGGTGCTGCCGGTGTAATTAACGCTCCAGAAACAGGTACTGCTTCAACAGCATGGACACTACAAGAAAGTGGGGATGTATTTGAAACTGTGAATTCTGCTTACTTGATGGCAAACATTAATACAGAAATTGGCAGTATTCCTGTTACAGGTAATGTTGGTGTTCGTTACGTTAAAAGTAAACAGAGTTCAACGACGCTACAGCGTGCTACTCGGTTTATTGAAGATTTAGAGACCGGAACATCGGTTGAAGTTAGTGATCCTACGGCTGGAGCACAAAACATTACCGACGACGTAGGGTTAATCAATAACTTTTATCGCCCAGCGTTGATAAGTCACGAATATTCTGACGTTTTACCTTCAATTAACCTGAACTTTAAACTTACAGATGACACGCAACTTCGTGTAGCTGCTGCAAAAGTGATGGGCAGAGCGCCAATAAACCGTTTTGCCGCGAATGCGTCAACGACTATTGAACCTGTTACTGCTTTCCAAGACAGAGATTCGGGCGAAATTACGCTTTCCAACCCTACAGCAAGGGTTAGCGGTAACGCTCGTAACAGCCCTTATTTAGAGCCATTCTATGCAACTCAATACGACGTTTCGTGGGAGTATTATTTCTCAGATACGGAAGGCGCATTAGTTGTTGCTGGCTTTTACAAAGACATTGAATCGTTTGTAGAAGACATCGAAATAGATCCTTATGATTTTGAAGAAAACGGCATTATTATTCCTGACAATGTAAGCGTGCCGGTTTACTTGACGCCAGAGTTTGCAGGGCAGGAAGCCGAACTAGCGCTCGATGAAAATGGCGACCCTATCTTTATTACCGTCCCCACTGAAAATGGTAGCTACAGCACAGCCGTAAACAATGCCGAAGGTGGCTATATTCGAGGTTTAGAAATCGCCTATACGCAAATTTATAGCATGCTGCCTGGCATGTGGTCAGGCTTAGGCGTTAGCGCAAGTTACTCTTACACCGAAAGTGAAATTCAACGCACGCTAGGTGATGACGTGTATGCCGCTAACTTACCAGGTCTTTCTGAAAACGTTGCTACTCTAACCGTGTTTTGGGAATACGAAGGTTTTGAAACTCGCTTGTCCAGCCGATATCGCGATGCATTTGTTTCGCAGCAAGTAGCGGTAAACGACCAGGTGGTTAACTTTGATGAAGAATTGGTTGTTGATTACCAAGCGTCGTACGAGATTAACGACAATTGGAGCGTACTATTTCAAGTTAATAACCTAACAGACGAGCCAACGAAGAGCTATTTCTCATCAGAAGAGCAAACCGGCACTATCCAATACTTTGGAACGCAATATTACCTAGGGATGACATATCAACTATGAAAATCAGCATCTTAGGTAATTTATTTAGCAACACGAAGGAATATTCGGTTGCCAAAAGTAGCGAAAATATTCAGGAGAATTCTATGTTTACTAAAAAAAGAGTAGTGCGCGCTGCGTTACTCGTAGTAGGCGCATATACACTTGCAGGTTGCGGTGGCTCGGGCGTAGAGTCGGGCACCAACGATCTGCTTACCTGTGAGGTTCCAAATGTACCTAATTCATCAGGTACGGCTTGTGAACCGCCACCACCTATTCAATGCGATGCGCCGCTCGTACCTAATGAAGCGAACGATGCATGTGAAGCCGGTGCTGATCCAAGTTTACCTGCACCTGTATTTACCCCTTCATCTAATCAAGCTGTACTTTATTATAATCGGGCTGCTGTTGACGCTGATAACTCAAGTAACGATGCAGCTTATGAAGGCTGGAGACTACATACTTGGAACAATGACGAGTGTGATGCTTATGCTGACGCAGACACGGATTGGGCCAACGGTCGCATTCATAGCGGTATCGATCCAAACTATGGTGCGTATTGGATTCTAGACCTTAAAGACGGGTATGGAAGCTGCCACAATTTCATCATCCACAAAGGCACTGACGATGCCGGAAAAGAAATGGGGGGCGGAGACTTCCAGGGTTCTTTAGTACAAGATGATGAAACATTTGTACGCATGAATTTTACCCTTTCTGGCGAGGCAACCATATTTGAGTTCCCTATCATGTCTCTTGGTCCACAGCCTGTTGATATCGAGGGTTTTGGCGCGCATTGGTTAGATGCCAACACTATTTTATGGGACGTACCTGAAACCGTTTCAGAGGTGAAACTTCACTATTCAGCACAGGCTGACTTAGAGAGCACGCTGGAAGAGGGTATTAACGGTACTCAAGTAACGTTAATGAGTACAACACTTACCGAAGAGCAATCTGCCCGTGCGCCGCACTTATCTGCTATGCAGGCTTGGGAAGGCGACTGGTCGGTTGAAGATGCTAAAACCGTGTTGACGACACAAGCCGTAGTAGGGGGGTACGACGCTGACGGTGCGCTTGTTGTTGCGACCGGGATCCAACTGGCTAACGGAATAGACGCACTATATACGCTCGGTGAAGACGATGCCGACGAAGCTCAACTTGGTGGTATCTACTCTGATACAGGTATTACTGCCGCATTGTGGGCGCCTACTGCTTCGAATGTTGATCTTCTGATTTATAACGACAACAAGACATTAAGCCAGCGTATTGATATGGTTCGCGATGATACGTCTGGCGTCTGGCGTCATGAAGGCGATATGTCCCTTGACCGTCAGCTTTACCGTTATGAAGTTACCGTCTATCACCCTATTACGGGGAATGTAGAAACGCTGCTTGTTACAGACCCATATTCTGTGTCACTAAGCACAAACGGCCGTTTCTCTCGCTTCGTAAATCTAGCTGATGATGATTTAAAACCACAAGGCTGGGATACTCATACTATTCCGACGGTTGAGAATTATGAAGATGCAGTCATTTACGAAGGACACGTTCGTGACTTTAGCGTACGTGATATGTCTACGTCTGAGGAAAATAGAGGTAAATACCTTGCCTTTACTGAAGAGGGCACAGCACCTGTTGAGCACCTTAAAAAGCTTGTTGAAGCAGGGCTTACTTACTTCCATATACTTCCAGCAAATGACATTGCAACTATCGATGAGGATCCAACAAAAACGGTAGATTTATACGATACGGTAGGCAAACTGTGTCGCTTAAATAGCAGTGCTGCGGTATGTGAAGAAGAAAGCGCTGATGCATTGCTAATTGACGTTTACAACGGTTACGATCCTTTATCTCAAGCGGGTAAAGCCCAGCAGCTTACTAATGATTTACGCAATCTAGACACATTCAACTGGGGCTATGATCCTCATCACTTTAACGCACCGGAAGGCAGCTATGCGTCGAGTGCAGAGGGTGTAGAACGCATTGTAGAAATGCGCGCCATGATCCAAGCACTTCACGAGATGGGGCTACGTGTTGCACTTGATGTAGTCTATAACCATACCAATGCGTCGGGTGTTTTCAGTAAGTCAGTATTAGACAAAGCGGTACCGGGCTACTATCACCGTTATGAAGTGGATACTGGTGCGATTGTTCGTGAAACGTGCTGTGATGACACAGAGCCTCGCAATGTCATGATGGAAAAGTTCATGGAAGATTCGCTGCTCATGTGGACTGAGCATTATAAGTATGATTCATTCCGTTTCGACATCATGAGCCAAGCTACAAAAGACACTATGGTACGCTTGCGTGATGCAGTCCAAGCTATCGATGCTGACAACTATTTCTACGGTGAAGGCTGGACTAAAATAGAGCGCGGTTACGAGCAAGCGAGCCAGCTCAATATGGCTGGTACCGAGATTGGTACCTATAACGACCGTATTCGCGAAGCTATTCGCCAGGGCGCTATCTTTAGACCGGATGATGAAGGGCTATTAAGCGCGCAAGACCGTGTAAAAATGGGCATGATCGGAACGTTAAAAGACTATGTTTTGGAGACGTCTTCAGGAAGTGCAGGCGCTACCAGTAACTTAGGCGGCTATGCAGAAGATCCTGCGGATATCATTAACTACGTGTCGAAGCACGATAATGAAACACTGTGGGATCAGTTAAACTACACGCTTCCACAAGATATTACTCTAGAACAGCGGGTTCGTGCCCAAAATGTAGCAATGGGTATTAATCTTGTGTCTCAAGGTATTCCATTTTTACAAATGGGCGGCGACATGCTTCGCTCAAAATCAATGGATAGAAATACCTATGATGCGGGCGACTGGTTTAACTACGTCGATTTCACCTACGAAACGAACAACTGGAACGTAGGTTTACCGTTGGCACAAGACAACGAAGCCCGTTGGGAAGAAATGGGTGAATTCATTTACAATCCAAATCGCGCGGCCTCAATGGCAGATATAATGTTTGCCTCTGATGTGTTTGCAGAATTGCTTAATATTCGAATGACAAGTCCGCTGTTTAGATTAACCACCGCTGAAGACATCATCGACCGTATAGGATTCCACAATATTGGCGCACGCCAGCAGCGTGGTCTTATAGCGATGAGCATTGATGACGGCATATCTGAAAACAGCGAAGTACCTCGCCAAGATTTAGACATGATGAATGATGCGGTTATGGTGCTTGTGAATACGGGGTATGAAGAGAAGTCTATCACGGTAAACACAGCAACAGGTTTTTCGCTTCACGCCACACAAATGAATTCTGTCGATGCTGCGGTACGCGGCGCCACATTTGTAGAAGGTGAAGATGGTAATGGAACCTTTACCGTTCCTGCACTAACTATTGCTGTTTTCGTAAAACCACAGTCTGGAGCTCAAGGATATGGTCTATCAGCGTATGCCACGTCTGGTGCGCCTGATGTTGTTCCTTACGGCGACACCATCGCTTACCTGCGTGGAGATATGAATGGTTGGTCAACGGATGATGCATTTACCTATCAGGGTGACGGTAAGTACACCGTAACAGCTACACTTGAAGGTGGCGTTACATATGGATTCAAATTCGCATCTGAAGATTGGAGTACAGTGAACTTTGGTGCAGCGGATGGTGAAGAAGGTACAGTAATAGCGGGCGAAGAAAAGGTTCTTGCACGTACTAATACCAACCTTTCATTTACACCAGCGACGAGCGCGACCTACCTGTTTACTATTGATGCGACTGATAGCGAAGCACCAATCCTTATGGTTGAAAACGAAGAGCCCTATGTTAGCACACCAGTGTATCTTCGTGGTGCAATGAACGACTGGGGTACGGCTGAGGAGTTTGCGTACCAAGGCGGACGTATTTACACTTTCTCTCGTGATGTTGAACCAGGAACTTACGAGTTTAAGGTTGCTTCAGAAGATTGGAGAACCGTGAACTTCGGTGCGATATCAGCCGATGATTCAGATCGCAACCTTGCGCCTGGTCAGACTTTGGGGCTCGCCGCCACTAACGACAATCTTATTTTGAACATTGAAACCGCCGACCGCTATGTGTTCGTATTCAACGTCACTGATTTAGATGCGCCAACCATTGGTGTATTTAAAGAAGCGTTTTGGGGCGACACTCAAGTTTATATCCGTGGTGGTATGAATGGCTGGGGAGCTGTCGATATGTTTGAATATCAAGGAGAAGGTGTTTATACCGCAGACATTGAATTGAGCGCAGGTAGTATTGAATTCAAAGTCGCTTCTGAAGACTGGTCGACAGTAAACCTTGGCAACCCGAACGATGCAGCAAGCAACGTAGTAACGCCTAGCGAGCCGAAAACACTTGGCGCAAGTAACAATAATCTAATGATTGAAGTTGCAGAGTCTGGTCTATACGAGTTTAAGGTATCTGGCCCTGATGGAAATGCACCTACGTTAACGGTTACGAAAAAGTAAGACCGAATAAACGCTAATTTGGTAAATTTCTAATAAACCAAGATTTAAAAACCGCGACATAGTTCGCGGTTTTTTGTTTTTGGCATATCTCTTGATTCTCTAGTAGTATCACCAAGAAAATAGTGGTCGTACCAGAGTGGTTGGATTTATTCAAAAGGAGATGAAAATGAAACGTGCACTTGTTGTTGAAGGTGGCGCTATGCGCGGAGTTTTTGCAGCAGGCGTGTTAGACAAATTCATGGAACATGACTACCATTCGTTCGACTTCGCGATTGGTGTTTCAGCTGGCGCAACTAATCTTTCAACCTACGTGTCGAAAATGCATGGGCTTAGTAAAACCATCATTACGCAATACGCCACAAAGAGAGAGTTTTTTAGCCCGCTTCGTTTCATAAAAGGTGGGCACATGACAGATGTTCATTGGCTATGGCATCACTCTAAACAGTCCATGAATATTCCTGCACCAGGTGAAAAAAGCAGCATGCCACTGTATGTTGGGATTACTAATGCAGAGTCAGGTGAATGTGAATATATACAAGCCACCAAAGATAATGTTGATGATTTAATGGTAGCTTCCTGTGCGTTGCCAACTGCATACCGAGACGAAATTTCAATAAACGGTACGCGATACTTGGACGGGGGAGTGGCAGATGCAATACCTGCTATCCAAGCATACAAAATGGGTGCGAAGGATATCACGGTTATTCTTTCTCAACCGTTAGGTTTTACAAAACCAGAAGTAAAGTCTGTTTGGCTAATGCAAAAGATGTATGGCAACCAGCCTGCGCTACTCGATAAGATGTTGCAGCGTGCAGCCATTTATAACGAAACGTTAGCTTTTCTCAATAATCCACCCGACGACTGCACAATCCGTGTGATAGCGCCTGATGAAGCTTTTTGCGTTAAGCGTTTAACTATGGATAAGAGGAAGTTATTGCGAGGCTACGGTCAAGGGCGGCGCATGGCAAGACGCTATCTTAAACATTGCTATGAGAATTCAGTGGAAAGACAGCGCAAAAGCGCATAGCTACCAGACTGATTTCTTCTTTCTGTACAAAGCCTGTATGCAAATCGCAACAAAAGGCTTATAGAGCTTGGTTTTTTCCAAGCTTTTTTTTATCTCCAATAAAAGTCAAATTTTCAGTATCTTACCCTGTTTCAATTTGGCAACAGTTTAAGCTTAAGTTACTGGTTCTTACTTCTAGTACCAGTCTTACACAGCGTGAATTGTTGAATTTAGCAACGCTATTTCCCTTACACCGCTTATAACTAGCGCTGTTGACTTCCCGTTTGAACATAAGTTGCCATATTTCCTATTTTAGTAACATTTTGAAAAAAGTGAATTTTGTCGAGTTTATGAAGCATTCTTATGTAAACTTTTCAGGCAATGTGCAATATTTTCATTAAATTGGTCTGCATCTTGCTGAACAGGTGGCAATAAACGCTGTTTTTTAACGATACGAAGATTTCAGATGGTTCATTTATCTCAACATTAAATCCTTCTTAAAAAAGGGATTGAGTAAATAGACCAAACTGTCACACGTTATTAAAATATAGAAATTATAATCGACCACGCTTTGCAATATCACGTGCTTCTCGATAACAAGAGGAGACCAATGCTCATTGGCAGAAATGCTTATTGGCATAGTTGAATCGCGAGTTTTGTGTCTACCGCTTTTTAGTTAAATTTAATCATACTTAAGGTTAGTTTACGCTAACCTATCTGGAAGCGTGAAAAAGAACGTGGCAATATCAAATGCTGAATAAAAAATAAAATAAATACAAACGTGCAAATTGCGAATCAGAAAATGTCAATTGGGTTAATAAACCCGAAAAATCCCGTAAATGTTGCTTCTATACTGCGAGCTGCAGGTTGTTATGGTGTGGCCAGCGTTTTTTATACTGGTCAGCGCTATCGATTTGCTAAAGATTTTAATGCGGATACGAAAGCGTTTCATAAAGTCATTCCGACCATTGGGGTCGACGACTTAAAAGAAGTAGTGCCTGAAGGTGCGTCAGTCGTAGCGGTTGAACTGGTAGAGGGTGCTACACCACTACCTTTGTTTGAGCACCCGAGCAATGCGTTTTACTTGCTAGGTCCTGAAGATGGCAGTATTGGCGAAGACGTTTTGTCTTGGTGCGATCATGTTGTCTACGTTCCTACTTTTTCATGCATGAATTTAGCGGCCACAGCAAATGTGTTGCTGTATGACCGTCTGTCAAAGTCTGATTACGTAAGTGGGGATGCACTTATCAGACAAAGTAGAGATACGAATAACAAATCTAAGATTAAATAGTAATTAAATAACTAAGGCTGTCGTTGCGAACAGGAAGTTACCCACAAGCCTAATAATAAATTAAATCAGGGGAGCTTTGCGTTGAAGATGAGAACAATGAGCGCAGTTCGAGCGTTAAATGGCGCCGTGTCTAACAAACTGAGTCGACTACCACAAACATTTTCTAGGGTACTCCCTAGTCGTTTCTCACTCGAAGAGAGTATTTCTAATTTCTTCTTTAGCCGTTACGAACTTGTGATTGCAAACGAAGAAAGTGAAAAGCAGGTGAGTTATAAAACGCGACACAAAGTGTATTGTGAAGAAATGAACTTCGAGCAGAAAAATGCCACTGCATTAGAAAAAGATAAGTTTGATGATCGCGCGATCAATTGCTACATCAAGCATTTGCCAACAGGAGAGTGTGCAGGCACGATAAGGTTGGTCTTGCCAACTGAAGCTGGCTTGGCGCTTCCATTAGAAGAAAAGTGTGCGGAAGTAATTGGCGATGGTGCATTGCTACCTTCAAACTTGTCCCCACAAAGCGTCTGTGAAATCTCTCGCCTTGCAATACCGAGAGAATTTAGAGTGCGACAGTTACGGTCTAAAATCTTACCCTCTGAAAAAATTGAAAAAGTTAAACAAAAGAAAAATGTTCCATTTAACGTTGAGCATTTTCCTTATCTTTCAATTGCGCTGTACTTAATGGCAACGAGTGTGTGCCTTCATTTAAACGTTAAGCATGCCTATGTGCTAATGGAGCCTAAGTTAGCAAGAAGAATGAAGGCATTCGGTATTCATTTTAATCCAGTAGGTGAAGCTATTGAATTCAATGGCAAACGTATGCCATATAGATTGTCACCGCATGTACTTCTTGATGATTTAGCAAAACCACTAAAAGGTTTCCACAGAAAGATTCATTCAGAACTAAATAGTGCGTTACAAGCTATTGGCGATGTGGCCGTTCCCACCATTGAGCATACTCGAAAACCGCTTCGCATAGCCCATGCAGCATGACACCATGCTATCTGGAATACTAAGCCGCCTCGTCAGGCGGTTTTTTTTATGTTTGAATACGTATGCATGTTTTTTAACATCCAGTTAACGCGTATCCTGTTGGCATAATTTACGTTTATCACAATGATTACCATGCCAAATTTCCAATTTCGTTTTTGTCTTAAACCCTTGTCAATTGCTATGCTGTCAATTGGAATAACAGCGTGTACAGGGCCGACCTCTCCAGTGAATAATCAAAAACCGGTGACCAAAGACGCTAGCCTGAAACCATTTGGTCAAAGCGGCGAAAGTTCGACGCTAAACGATTCGGCTGAAAGGCAAGGTAAACCTGTTGTTTATCAAGTTTTTACTCGCTTGTTTGGAAACACGAATACAAATAACCAGCCTTGGGGCACAATTGAGCACAATGGGGTAGGTAAGTTTAGTGATTTTACTCCCGAAGCGCTAAAGGCCATAAAATCTTTGGGAACCAGTCATATCTGGTATACCGGTGTGCCGCACCATGCGGTGATTAATGACTACACTGATTTTGGTATTTCAAACGACGACCCAGATGTAGTGAAAGGCAGAGCGGGCTCTCCCTACGCAGTTAAAGATTACTACAACGTTAATCCAGACCTAGCCGATGATCCAGCCAAGCGTTTAGAAGAATTTGAAGCGCTAATTGCCAGGACTCACGCAGCGGGAATGAAGGTTATTATCGATATCGTGCCTAATCATGTCGCCCGTGATTACCATTCACTTTCTGCACCTGAAGGTGTAAGTGATTTCGGCGCGCACGACGACACGTCTGTTGAATACGCCCGTGATAACAACTTTTACTATGTAGTAGGTGAAGCGTTTCAAGTGCCCACAGCTGATAACTATCAACCTCTAGGTGGTGAAAAGCATCCACTATCTGACGGTAAGTTCGAAGAGTTTCCAGCAAAATGGACAGGTAACGGTGCTAGAGCTTCGAAACCGGATATAAACGACTGGTATGAGACCGTAAAAGTGAACTATGGCGTGAAGCCTGACGGCACTTACGACTTTCCAGTTCTACCTGAAGAGTACAGTGATAAGTCTTTTGAAGAACATGCCGCATTTTGGCAAGGAAAAGACGTACCAGATTCGTGGTATAAATTCAGAGATATTGCACATTATTGGATAGATAAAGGTGTCGACGGTTTCCGCTACGATATGGCCGAAATGGTGCCTGTCGAGTTTTGGTCGTTTCTAAATAGCAGTATTAAACAAAAGGCACCTAATGCGTTCTTGCTAGCGGAAGTTTATCAACCAGATAAGTATCGCGAGTATATCCACCAAGGCAAAATGGACTACCTTTACGACAAGGTGGGTTTCTACGACACATTAAAAACGATTATGCAGGGGAGTGGAGAAGTAAGCAAACTGGTTACTATTCATGATGAAATCAATGATATCGCCCCGCATATGCTTCATTTTTTAGAAAATCACGACGAACAACGTATAGCCAGCCCTGACTTTGCCGGTAGTGCCCAGAAAGGTAAACCCGCGCTGGCAGTGAGTGCGCTTATTAGCAGTTCGCCTACGCTGTTGTACTTTGGTCAAGATGTGGGTGAAGACGGTAGCGAAGAGACAGGTTTTGGAGATCCAACACGTACGTCAATTTTCGATTATGTAGGTGTTCCTGCCCATCAGCGTTTTATGAACGACGGTAAGTTTGATGCAGGGAAATCTACCGAAGATGAAAAAGCACTTCACCAATTTTACCAAGACGTGATGGCTATTGCTGCCACAAACCCTGCAGTTACAGGTGAATATCAAAGCCTACACGCGCTAAATCTTGATGTGAAAGATTCAGCCTATACTGAGCAGCAATTTGCTTTTGTGCGCGCGCAAGGTGAGCACGGATTTGTGGTTGTGGCTAATTTTAACGATAAGCCTACAGGTGCAATAAAGCTTGTTGTTCCTTCAAATGTTTTAGGTAAAGATAGCGATCGGATCACGCTAGCGCCTATGCTTTCTCATGAAGGCATAACACTAGAAAAAGAGGGCATTAACTACAACGCTTCGTTCTCATTGGAAGGGCTTGAGACTAAAGTATTCGCCTTCTAATTAGGTTTTATCACATGCTGCTGAGTTAACGCGAAACACCATGTTTTTTTACATGGTGTTTCGTGAATACGTATGCAGAGCATTGGTCAGATCGGACGGGCAAGGTAGTATCTCATCACCATCTTGTACTTAACGTATTTTTAACATGGGGTTGATGTGCCAAAACGTAATCGTGTAACTAATGACAGTGGTCATAAAAAAATCCAAAAGCGCGCAATTCCGCTTCTCCTCAGCTGTATCACTACCTTTCCTTTGTTCTCAGTTCAATCATCTGCAAACAGTGGCATTGATGTTTACCCCCCGAATTGGTGGGTTGGTATGCAAAACAGTAATGTAGAACTGATGCTTTATGGTGATGATGTTGCCGATGACACTGTTTCAATAGCGAAAGGCGATGTAAGCGTTAAGCATAGCCAAGCCCTTGATAGTGAAAACTATCTATTCGTAACGCTAGACACGTCGAATGTTAGTGCCCAGGAACTCGTTATCAGGCTTACTGACAGCGATGGTACGACCCGTGATTTAACTTACACGTTAGAAAAAAGAGCACAAGGCTCAGCGTCGCGCGAAGGCTTTGGGCCTCAAGATGCTATTTATCTTATTGCCCCCGACAGATATGCCAATGGTAATGTGGAAAATGATAATGTTAAGGGTTATGGCGATCCCGCAGACCGTTCATTCAAAGGTGGTCGCCACGGTGGTGACATTCAAGGTATTGTTGATAACCTCAACTACATTCAGGATATGGGCTTTACTCAAATATGGACAATGCCCATGCTCGAAAATGCCATGGATAAATACAGTTATCATGGCTATTCCACCACGGATTACTACAAAATAGACCCTAGATTTGGTTCCAATGACGATTTTATTGCGTTAAGTACTGAAGCTAAATCAAAGGGTCTTGGCATTATAATGGATATGGTACTTAACCATATAGGCAGTAATCATTTATGGATGAAAGATACGCCGTCACACGACTGGATCAATAACAACGGTAAATTTGTAGGGACAACCCACAAGCGTGAAGCTCTTCACGACCCACACGCCATAGCAAGCGATATAAAAGGATTTAGCGATGGTTGGTTTGTGCCAACCATGCCGGACTTAAATCAGCGCAATCCGCATTTAGCGAACTACCTTATTCAAAACGCGATTTGGTGGGTTGAAAGCGCTGGGCTAAGTGGAATACGTGTGGATACGTACTCCTATCCTGATAAGGCGTTTTTGAGCCAATGGACAAACCGCATAATGGACGAGTACCCGAATTTCAATATAGTAGGGGAAGAGTGGTCAGTTAACCCCGCAATCACGGCATATTGGCAGGCGGGTAGCCACCGCCACGATGATTACGATAGCGCTCTACCATCGGTTATGGATTTCCCGCTTCAAGCCGCAGTCGTTGAAGCGTTGAGCAATGACGAAAGCTGGAATTCTGGCTTCATCTCTGTATACGAAACCTTAGCTACTGACTTTTTGTATGGCGACCCGAATAATTTGGTCATCTTTCCTGATAACCACGATATGAGCCGCATTTTTACTCAGCTCGGTCATGATAAAGACAAATGGAATATGGCGATGACGCTATTGCTCACTACGCGCGGTATTCCACAAGTTTTTTACGGTACAGAAATTTTAATGGGTAACGAAGGCAGTGAAGACCACGGTATTATTCGTTCTGACTTTCCAGGCGGGTGGCCTTCGGACGATGACAAAAACGCTTTTACCGGGCACGGTTTAACGGATGGTGAGCGTTGGGCACAGCAGCGTGTGAAGGCGTTACTTCAACTGCGTAAATCACACCCTTTGCAGTTTAAAGGCCTGTTGAAGCATTTTGCACCAGAGAATGGGGTTTATTCCTATATTCGAGAGGCAAATGTCGATTCAGCCAGTGGTGCAGATAAATCAAATACTAATCAGTCTGATAAAATATTGGTCATCTTAAATAAAAAGCCAGTGGACCTGCCTCTAAACAAGTATGCAGAGGTGCTAAGCACACACCAGACGTTAACACGGGTTAGCGATGGGATAACTTTTAAGACGACGGATACCTTAAGCTTACCAGCAATGTCTGCTAGTGTTTTCATTGTGCAGTAATCGTATTAATTATAGTAAAACAATAAATAGAGCAAAGTATGCAAGCAACTCAACCACGCCTTTCTTTCTGGCAAATATGGAACGTCAGTTTTGGCTTTCTAGGTGTTCAATTCGGTTTTGCACTGCAAAACGCAAACGTAAGTCGGATCCTTTCAGACTTAGGGGCAGACCTTCACTCGCTATCACTATTTTGGCTCGTCGCGCCAATCATGGGGTTAATCGTTCAACCAATTGTTGGCTCAGCATCTGATAGAACGTGGAATCGATTAGGTCGACGCCGCCCGTTCATCCTTGCTGGTGCAATCGCCGCAGTATTGGGTATGATTTTACTGCCTAATGCGCCGATATTTGTTGCCTTCTTGGCACCTATGGTAATGGGCGCGTTAATGGTTGCACTTATGGACGCGTCGTTTAACGTATGTTTTCAGCCGTTTCGCTCATTGGTGTCAGACATGGTACCGCCGTCACAACGCAATGTTGGCTATTCGATTCAGTCGTTACTGATTAATATAGGCGCAGTTATCGGCTCAATACTGCCATTCGTACTTACCAATGTTATTGGCCTTGAAAATACGGCACAAATGGGTGAGGTTGCACCTTCTGTTGTTTGGGCTTTCTACATTGGCGCTACAGTACTGCTTGGTACGGTCATTTGGACGGTAGTTCGTACCAAAGAATACGCACCAGATGAATACAACCGCTATAAAGGGCTTACCGAAGAGCAGCCTGCAACTGAAAAAGCGCCTAAAGCACCGCTAGGACAACGCTTAAGTGAGTTTTTCACGTTAGTAAAAGATATGCCAAAGACGATGAAACAACTTGCTGTCGTGCAGTTTTTCTCGTGGTTTGCGCTCTTTATTATGTGGGTATACACCACACCTGCTATTACGCAACATATATGGAATGTAGATAAGCAGTGGTTTGACCCAGCTTATGTTGCTGCAGCCCCGATGGTGCCTGAAACCATCATCATGGCCAAGGGAGCTGCTGGTGATTGGGTAGGGATTCTATTTGCTGCGTATTCGGTATTTGCTGCTATTTTTTCTATTTTCTTGGCAAAACTTGCTGACAAGTTTGGTCGCAAAACGGTTTACGCTTCGTCTTTAGCGCTAGGTGGCCTGAGCTACGTAAGCTTCTTGTTATTCCAAGACCTAACGATGATCAACGTAAACTTACTGATTACTGAAGTAACAGTACCTTTGGGCGCAGTGAAGCTGTTAATCCCTATGGTAGGCGTAGGTATTGCGTGGGCTGCTATTCTTGCTATGCCTTACGCTATGTTAGCTGGTGCGTTACCTGCAAATAAAACGGGTGTTTATATGGGTATCTTCAACTTTACCGTTGCCGCCCCTCAAATTGTATCGGGCCTAACTGCTGGCTGGATTCTAAGTTCTGTTTTCGACAACGACGCAAAGTACATCATCGTTGTTGCCGGAGTTTCTATGTTAATTGGTGCGGTTTCAGTTTTCTTTGTGAACGAGGCCGATAAGCAAGAAATTGAAGAAGCGCAGGAAGCTTAATATGTCATTTAATCGTACAACAATCGCATTAACGTTAGCTGGTTTATTTTGCTCAGCCTGCTCGAGTACATCTGTTCCTTCATCTAACGGTATACAAGAAAACAGCCACGCTATCGTGGGTACCACTACGCCATTTGCTAGCGAAGCGGTGTACTTTGTTGTAACAGATCGTTTTGTAGACGGCGACCCTTCGAACAATCATGAAGAGCAGGGAGGCGATCACCCTACGTGGCAACTGCCCTTAGAAGGTCCTGAAGGTAAGAAAGCCTATGTGGGTTACATGGGCGGTGATTTACAGGGTATCTTAAACAACGCCGATTATATTAAAGAAATGGGGTTCACGGCGGTTTGGATGACCCCTGTACACGATAATCCAGACTATGCATTTAATGGCGACGAACCCATTAGCTACGGCGGCGCATTTAAAGACGGTGGGAAAACCGGTTATCACGGCTACTGGGCAACTAACTTCTATAAAGCAGACGAGCATTTGGTTAGCGCCAATTTAAGCGTTAGTGACTATACGGCGAAAATGCGTCAGCATGGCCTTAAGTCCGTGTTTGATATTGTGGCAAATCATGGCACACCAAGCTTCACCATGGAGAAGGACTTACCTGGCTACGGGGAAATATATGACAGTGATGGAAATCTGGTTGCTGATCATCAAAACTTGGCACCTGAAGAGCTTGACCCTGAAAACAACCCGCTTCATAGCTTTTTTCACAACTATCCAGATTTAGTAAAGCTTTCTAATCTAGATGACGAAAACCCCGCCGTACGCGATTATCTCATCAACAGCTATTTGTATTGGATTTCTCAAGGTGCTGATGCATTTAGAATAGATACAATCAGGCATGTGCCTCATGCGTTTTGGCGTGAAGCGTCAGATCGTATACGCGAGCAAAACCCTGAATTTTTTATGTTTGGCGAAGCATTTGACTATGAGGCGAATAACATTGCCCAGCATACGTTACCGAAAAATGGGGGCGTCAGTGTATTAGACTTTCCTATGCAAAAGGCCATGGTGAATGTATTTGAGAAGCCGCTAGAGAGTGACTTTGCTGAATTAGAAACGGTGCTTCACCTTACCCACGGGCCATATAACAATCCGTATGAATTAACTACGTTCTACGATAACCACGATATGGCGCGTATTAATGCCACTGATGAAGGCTTTATTAATGCGCATAATTGGTTGTTTACAGTAAGAGGAATTCCGGTTGTATACATGGGATCTGAAATTGGCTTCATGCGCGGTACGGCGGAACATGCTGGCAATCGTAACTATGTTGGCCAAGAGCGCCTAGACCAAGCCAAGACACATCCTATTCAACAGGCGCTTACAAAGATTGCCAATGTGCGTAAAAACACGGTAGCACTGCAGCGCGGTGTTCAAGTCAACGTTGAACTTGACGGTCATCAAGCGGCGTTTTATCGCGTTGTTGATACTGCAGAAACACAGCAGACTGCACTTGTATTGCTTAATAAGGGTAATGCCGCACAATCTTTCGAGGTTAGTGACTTTATGCAATCGGGCGACTGGACGGAACAATTATCTGGAGAAATGCAAACGGTAGAACTCGGTGATTCGTTAACCGCAACGGTTAAGCCCAATGGCGTTCAGGTATGGGTGCGCGAAGGTCAAGTAAGTAACAGCGCATTACTTGCTCAAATTAAGCATCAGTTGGCCCGCCAATAAAACGTGTTTAGCGCACAATAAAAAAGCCCCGTGGTTGTTTAACGCCCGGGGCTTTTTGTTTAGTTTCTAGCGTGTAATTTGCGCACGCTTACTCACTGCCACATGACTGCCTAATAATAATATCCGCAGGCATTAAATAATCCTGAACGTCTTCGTTGTTAATGGCTTTTAATAAGGTGTTTACCAATAACTCGCCCGCCAGTTTGGTATTTTGCTGAACAGTGGTGAGCGAAGGCGTGGTGTAGGCTGAAACCGCAATATTGTCATAGCCAACCACGGCTACATCATCAGGCACATTCACTTTTGCCTGGCGCAGCGCTCTAAGCACGCCCATTGCAATAAGGTCTGATGCGCAGACAATTGCTTGGGGAAGTTCGCCACTTTGCAGCAATGATTTCACCGCTTCTGACCCCGCGTCCTCAGTCGAAATAGCATTGCGTTGAACACTTGACTGATCGAGCCCATGAGATTGAAGTGTTTCAAAATAACCGTTAAAACGCGCTTTGAATTCAGGGGCGTGATCGCCGTTGTCGCCAATAAACGCAAAGGAAGTTTTACCCAAGCCAATTAAATGTGACGTTATGCTTTGACCACCTTGATAGTTATCACAACCGATACTAACCCCTGGGTGGGCTTCATCTGGCGCACCCCAACGCACAAAGTGGGTACCCTGAGACTCCAATTGGGCCACTTTAGTTTGGTAATCAGTATAGTCTCCATAACCCAGTAGGATAATACCGTCAGCCTTATTTGAGTCCTCGTATTCAGCGTGCCAGTCATCTTCTAGATTTTGAAACGATACAAGAAGATCGTAGTTAGCCTGTGCGCACGCTCGGGTTATACTTCCAAGCATGGCGAGGAAAAACGGATTGATCATCGAATCGTCAGAGGTTGGATCTTCAAATAAAAGTAGGGCGATTGTGCTGCTCTTTTGCTTTCTCAAGTTACTCGCGTTTTTATCCACTTTGTAATTGAGTTCTTTGGCGATGCGCTGAACGCGATCACGAGTTTCTTGATTCACCAGTGGACTATTATTTAATGCCCGTGAAACGGTTGACTGCGAAACCCCTGCCAAATGGGCAATGTCAAAAGAGGTTGCTTTTTCTTTCATAAACACCATGTTTTGCTGCTACGACCTCGTTGTCGCAGAATTAGAGTAGCATATTTTTGATTTGCCGCGTGCTTTTTGAAGCATAGGCGATTAAAAGCCAACTAAAGTTAACAAATCGTTATATTCTACTCAGACTTTTTTGTACTCGCAGACGAGTGCCTTATCTGTGTTAACCATGGATCGCTCTTAATTCAACCACTTGTCAGGCTTCTTTTAATAAAACATGGTTGAAGTAATTGCGAGAGTGTTATACTCAGCGAGATTTTGAAATATTACGTGTATAAGGGGAACAAGCGAATGGCCGAGACTGAACACCGTCCGACCAATTTTATCCGTCAGATTATTGATAAAGACCTGGCTAATGGTCTACATGACGCTATCAAAACTCGGTTCCCACCAGAGCCGAATGGCTTTTTACACATAGGTCATGCCAAGTCTATTTGCTTGAATTTCGGTATTGCACAAGATTACATGGGCACGTGTAATCTGCGCTTTGACGATACTAACCCTGCAAAAGAAGACATTACCTTTGTTAATTCCATTAAAGAAGACGTTCAATGGCTTGGCTTTACGTGGGACGGAGAAGCGCGCTATTCATCGAATTACTTTGACCAACTACACGCATACGCCGTTGAACTTATTGAAAAAGGCTTAGCCTATGTAGATTTTTCTGCGCAAGAGGTTATGCGCGAAATGCGTGGTACGCTTAAAGAGCCAGGTAAAAACAGCCCTTATCGCGATACAGACGTAGAAACAAACCTTAATGAGTTTGCTAAAATGACGGCAGGGGAATACAAGGAAGGTGAGTGCAGTCTGCGTGCAAAAATTGATATGGCATCACCGTTCATGTGTATGCGTGACCCGGTAATTTATCGCGTTAAGCACGCTCACCACCATCAAACTGGTGATAAGTGGTGCGTGTATCCAATGTACGATTTTACGCATTGTATTTCTGATGCCATCGAGGGAATTACCCATTCGCTTTGTACACTAGAGTTTCAAGATAACCGTCGTCTTTATGATTGGGTTATCGAAAACATTTCTATCGACTGCACGCCAAGACAGTATGAATTCTCACGTCTTAATCTAGAATATACGGTATTAAGCAAGCGTCGTCTTATTCAGTTAGTCGACGAAAACCATGTACATGGCTGGGACGACCCTCGCATGCCTACCATTGCGGGTTTACGCCGTCGTGGCTACACACCGGGTTCAATCGTTGAGTTTTGTAAACGCATTGGTGTGACCAAGATGGACAACATGGTTGAAATGTCCATGCTAGAAGCGTGCATACGCGACGACCTAAATGCAAATGCTCCTCGCGCAATGGCCGTATTAGATCCAATAAAGCTCGTTATCGAAAATTATGAGGAAGGCCAGACAGAAACGCTTGTTGCGCCCAATCATCCTAACGATGAAAGTATGGGCACGCGTAACATCGGCTTTAGTCGCGAAGTATATATAGAGGCTGAAGATTTTCGCGAGTCGGCGAATAAAAAGTTCAAGCGTTTGGTGCTTGATAAAGAAGTTCGTCTTCGCAATGCCTATGTTGTGAAGGCTAATCGCGTTGAGAAAGATGAAAGCGGTAATGTCACTACCGTTTACTGTACGTATGACCCTGATACGCTTGGTAAAGATCCGGCTGATGGCCGCAAAGTCAAAGGCGTTATTCACTGGGTAGATGCAGCAACCGCGCAGGCAGCGGAATTTAGACTGTATGACCGTTTGTTTAATGTGCCTAATCCGGCGGCAGAAGAAAACTTCACTGATGCGATTAATCCTGACTCATTAGAAGTTAAACAAGGCTGGGTTGAAGCGGGTTTGGCGAACAATGTTCCTGAAGTAGGGGCATGGCAGTTTGAACGCACCGGATACTTCTGTGTAGACAAAGACAGCACAGAAGACAAGCCTGTGTTCAACCGCACCGTAGGCCTAAGAGACACATGGGCAAAAATGGGCGAGTAAACACTGTCCTTTAATATGCTTTATTTATAAATTAAAAAACCGCTTAAGTGCACTTAAGCGGTTTTTTGTTTCATGCTCAAAGTAGATAACATTAACTACTTTGGCTGGCAATCAAGCGATTGACCGTTTACTGCTATGCTGTCCTCACCCATTAAATATAGATACATAGGCATAATATCTTCTGGGGTTTTCAACGTATCTGGGTTCTCCGCAGGAAAAGCCTGGGCTCGCATGTGGGTGCGTGTGCCACCCGGATTGATACAGTTAAAGCGCAATGTTTTGTTCTGATATTCATCAGCAAGCGTTTGCATAACACCTTCTGTTGCGAACTTAGAAACCGCATATGTTCCCCAGAACGCACGACCTTTCCTACCTACACTCGATGTAGTGAATATAATTGACGCATTGTCGGCTTTTTCTAACGCAGGAATAAGCGCTTGTGTCATAAACACCATGCCATTAAGGTTAATCTGCATCACGTCTTGCCACTCTTGCGCATCAATATCTTTAAATGCGCTTAGATGGCCTAAAATGCTGGCATTGTGCAGTACACCATCTAATCGACCAAACTGGTCAATTATGGTTTGCGTCATTTGCTGATAATGAGAGGGCGTTGCGCCTTTAAGATCAAGCGGAACTATTGCTGGTTCTGCACCGCCTGAAGCCACTATGCTGTCATAAACGGCTTCTAATTTCGAAACAGTACGTCCTAATAAGATACAGGTTGCACCGTACCGAGCATATGTACGAGCCGCTTCAGCGCCAATGCCATCGCCAGCACCTGTTATTAGAATAATGTTATCTTTGAGCAAATTATCGGGAGCACGATAGTCGTTCATTGAGCCTCTTTACATCGAAAAAAAATATCATTAATTATGAGTGGGAATGATACGGAACATTCAAGAGAAGTAAACAAAAGGGTAGTGCACATTGAAAAGAAAAAGCAAAAAAAAGTGTGAGACATGCTCACACTTTTTCCTTCGATAGTCAGTTCGCACTAGACGTGCGAGCCATATTTCACTCGGTTTAGTTGGCTACAACCGATGTATCTGTAATCACAATTGTTTCACCGCCAGTTGAGATGAAAGCAGCTGCACCACGTTGCATTTCGGTTGTTGCAGCAGAACTAGCGCTAGGGTTAAGCAATGATGAATGCTCTCCGGTGATAAAACGCACTAGGCCATTTCCTTGCGACGTTACAGAAACACCTGGAGCGCCTGCAAAAGCGGCTAAAGGCTCAGTACCCGCGAAGGTAGGAAAGCTTACGGTAGAGTTAGGAATAACCTGATCTGGTAGCGCTGTTGAACCATCATCATTCGTGCCACCTCCGACAACTTCATGCATCACAAATTTAGTGTTCTGTGACAATAAGCCTGCAAAATTGTTCGGATCAGATGAATCGGTGATTGTTTGTGCTGCGAAAACAAACTGTGCAAAAGTCGCATCCACTACGCTTTTCTCGCTAGCAGAAAGCGCGCTGTAAAAACCTTCATAAACCGCAACAATAGCTTGCTCTGGCGGCACGCCGTTCTCTTGTGCAAAAGCACCTACCGCAGCCAAAAATGCATTGGCAATGTTAGCAATGTCGGTACCCGAATCGTCTGCTGAACCAGCAAGAAGACTAGCTTTAATTAAGTTCCCAAACGCGACAGACTCAATCAAGAAGCCGGCAACGCCACCACCTGATACATTAAATACCGCACTGTTGAACTTAAACATACCGTCGAAATTTGCAAGTGGGTTTCCTTCACCGAATGACTTATTCGCGACGGCTACACTACTTATGCCTGTAATAGAACCGAGGCTTTGACCGATAAACGATACATTTGTTGGATCTAATTTGACGCTTCCCCCCGTTGTGTCCACAACGGCATTTAGACCTAGACGAAGACCGATTACATCAACAACGCTTTGTCTATTGTTGTCACGTGTGGTAAGCAGTGAAGCAAGGTTTAGGTAATCCGTAGGCGACCCTTTTAACGCTGAAGATGCATTAATTTGTTGTCCATCTATAGTGAAACCTCTTTCACCGTGCAGAGGGTGGTCAATTGCAACAGTAGCAAAACCCGCTAAAGATAATGCGCCTGTTATTGCAAGGAAGTCTTCTTTGCGTGAAGTTATTCCATGCTGAAGAATAACAACAGGCCAGCCCGCTTCTGGTGCAGAAGCAATTGGACTAACACCAGACCCAGGGTTACTTGCAACGATGTTTATAATTTTAATATCCGGCACAGTAACCTGAACATTGAGCGTTTCAGTTCCATCCGCATTTGAGCCTTTGCGCGCAGGGATTGGGCTGTATCGTGTTATGTGTCGAAGATCGTTAATACCTATATTTGTGAGGTCTAAGTCAAGCAACTGACCGCCGGTTGCTAGTTGGCAAAGATCGTTATTAACGCCCGGAGTTACCGTTCCATTGCCAATCAGTGCACCAATAGATTCTGCACCAATCGTTTGCAAGGCAAGGCCGTTGGTACAAGCAGCGCTCCATCTTCCATTGAGTGGATCAGCTGGATCAAGGTAATAAGGGAGGTCGATAGTCCCTTCTTTTAAAGATGCTGCACAAAATGGCGCTACTTGTGAAAACACCTGAGTAGCAGTTGGATTTAGTGGTGAACTAGGATCAAGAACTGCAGAAACCATAGCAGAACATGACGATAGCCCTACAGCGTTAAGTTGTGTTAACAGCGCTGCTGGCAATAGCGATGGCGCTAGTACATCAAATGCAGTTTCATTTTCAGATTCGCTCACAGCAAGCACTGGAAGTGTACCAGCAGCAACTGCCTGTGCTGGAGATGCGCCCTGTGCTAGTGCAGTCGCAAAAGGTGCAATCGAAAGCGACTTGACGGTTTCGATAATTTCAGTTGTTGATTGTGTCGTAAAGGTGAAGCTGAATATTAGCGACTCTTCATCTACACCACCTTGCGACGTCAAGACACTTTCGTAAGAGTTAATTAAGCCCTGTAGTGCTAGCTGAGAATCCGTTGATAATGGAAAGTTGTTGATATCTTGGCTAAGGCTTTCATAACCTGTTGAAGGCTTAACAGACTGACCATCGCTTGCTTTTAGCGCGCTTGTTACTGCTACATAGTATGACGTTGATTCTTTCAGCGGTTTTAGAGGAATAACAGCGACGTCGTTACCGCTTGCTTGCGTTACAAAATCAACACCGAATGTGAGCTCGCTGTAAATCTTACACCCAGCAATTGGGGGAGCAGTAGTGCAGTCTGCGTCATTAAGATCGCCACCAATTGCACCTTCAAAAATTCGGATTGCGCCTGGAGAGCCAGCAGATGCTGCATCTAAAGTAATGCCTGCAGGGTGTGTGGTTGAAAAAGTAAAAGGGTGTTGTGTAGACCAGCCATCCAGTGCGCCAAGCGCAGCTGAGGGGTTTGAAAAGTCCGGCGTACCGCCGTTAGCCTGGCCATCTACTTCGTCAGGTAATTCTAATGTACCATCGTCTGTTTGTTCAACTAACGCGAAAAAAAGGTCACTTGGAACGTTAAGAACGCTACCCGCAGGGTCAAATAAAATCCTTGATGCAGGGCGTTCGATAGTAGCTTCAGCTTGAATGCTTTCTAGGTCATCCCCGCTACCGCAACCAGCGAGCACAAATGCAGCAGAGATACTTGTGCTGATCAACAGTTTTTTCATTTTTTCTCCCAGGAACTTAAGTTGAGTTATTAGCTCGTTTGATTTGTTAGTCTCTAGTACATCTTTTATTGTCTCAAACAAGATGTTAACAAGTTAGACCAGTTAACAGTTACTTCATAGTATTGACTTTGTTATCTATTTGCAAAGGTTTGTTAAGTGATTGTTAGATTAAATTAATGCTTATGCGTTCATATTTACAAATCAGGCTACGTTTTGTCGGTATTGCTGATTAAGTTATAGACAATATTGCAATATAAATCGATCCTCTACAGAATAAGGCAGAGATTTAATGCCTCTTTGCAAATATCCCGTCGCAAAATAAGCTGTTCGTATTAGAATGGTCTTCATGGGTTTATTTAATTAGCTATAACCTTTTTAGGAGTTGAATTTGGAGTTTTTGTACGAATACGGTTTGTTCGTCGCTAAGGTAATCACATTCGTTTTTGCTTTCATTGTTATAGTGTCCACGGTAGTAGGGGTTGCAAATAAGCAGAAACCCGGGAAAGGACACCTTGAAATCACGTCGCTGTCTGATCAGCTTAAAGATGTGACTCAGTATGCAAAGGAAGTATTGCTTGATAAACGTTCTCTCAAAAAGCTCGCTAAAGAGCAAAAGAAAGAGTCGAAAGCAAAAAGTAAGTCTGACACTGAGTCTGCTGCACCTAGGTTGTTCGTTTTAGACTTTAAGGGTTCAATGGACGCCAATGAAGTCGAGCATCTACGTGAAGAAATTACCGCTATTTTATGTGTAGCGAATAAAGAAGATGAAGTCTTGGTTCGACTTGAAAGCGGCGGTGGAGTAGTCCATGGGTATGGACTTGCGGCATCACAGCTTCAACGTATAAAAGAAAAGGGTCTGAAACTAACAATTTCGGTAGATAAAGTAGCAGCAAGCGGCGGTTACATGATGGCGTGTGTTGCAGATAAGTTATTAGCTTCACAGTTTGCCTATATCGGTAGTATTGGTGTTTTAGCTCAGTTACCAAACTTCAATAAGTTACTAAAGAAAAACGACATTGAATTTGAACAGCATACAGCGGGTGAGTTTAAACGCACGCTCACGGTTTTTGGTGAAAATAACGATGAAGGCCGCGCGAAATTTAAAGAAGAAATTGAAGAGATTCATGTACTGTTCAAAGACTTCGTTCAAAGCCAGCGTCCAGATATGGACATCGATAAAGTCGCCACAGGCGAGTATTGGCCAGGTATTAAAGCTAAGTCGCTTGGCTTAATTGACGACATCACAACCTCAGATGACTATATTCTTTCTCATTACCCAGCACGAGAAATATTCAGTGTTAAATATACTGTGAAGAAAAATGTAGCAGAGAAACTGGGGATGTCTGCAGCAAATGTTGTTGAGCGCGTGTTTATGAAATCAATGAGCAAAGCGCGTCACTGGTTTTAATAGCGACAATTTGTCTGTGTTGATAATTCAGGACCGATAAAGCGATTGTTAACACAGACATACGTTAAATTTTTAACCTACAAAAAGATAATAAAAAGAATATGGCACTGCATACTAAAACCGATATATTAGATGCGGCAGAATACTTATTTTCTCAAAGCGGGTTTACTCAAACATCCATGCGCGAGATTACTGCCAGAGCAGAAGTGAATTTGGCGTCGGTGAACTATCACTTCGGCAGTAAGAAGAATTTAATTCAAGCCGTGCTTAAAAGGTACTTTGATCACCTAATGCCGCAGGTAGAGTCTTGCTTGGCGTCTTTGACACCTATGGAAGGTGCGAAGGGCGTTGAGCAACTCTTGTATTCGTTGATCCCTCCTATGCTTAACCTCAACACCATTTCAGAGCAGGGTACTTCTACGTTTGTTAAGTTGCTAGGACGTGGCTACAACGAAACTCAGGGGCATTTGCGTAAGTTCTTAATGAATGATTACGGTGATTGTATCCGTGCACTTGTCGACTCTATAAGGCGTTGTCTTCCTGATCTACCTGAGGAAGAACTATTCTGGCGCTTGCATTTTGCGATGGGAAGTTTTGTATTTTCAATGGCGTCGAGCCAAGCGCTAACAGAAATAGCTGAGTCTGACTTTCACAAGCATGTCGATATAAAAGAAGTTATCCAGCACCTAGTTCCATTCGTAGCCCAAGGGCTAGCAGGCAAATAATTCAAGCGCGCTCGTTAAATACTCAGTTGAGAAAGAGTGGTAAGCTATTATTATTTCATAATAAATAGTGAAGGGATCACATAACATAAGTGCCTCAACGACACTTACGGTATGCGACATTTATTGCGTTTTTACACCAGTAGCTAAACTAGATATTAAATCAGGTTATGCAAAATTATCGAGGAAGGGTTGCGCCAGGCGCCTCTGCATTGAGCTTTTCTGCCCAGAAATCTTTTACCGAAAATCCTGACTTTTTGGATGAAGGTGCCTTTTTCTTCGCTGGTTTCGCTGCGGCATTTGCCTCTTTCTTTGGCGCTTTTTTCTCTTCGCTTTCACTCGTGGCGTCAGAAGAGCCAGAAGCTAACGACGCTGTCATTTCTTGAAGCTGTGCTAAACGGACGTTCTTACCGCCATCTACACTGTACCAACCACTTTTGCTTTCAATAGATGGTGCTTTGCCGTTCGCCTTTTTATAAGCTTCGGTAAATGCTGCTACCACTTCGTCTTTGTCTAAGTTTGCCATGCTTTTTTGCTCTTTATTTTGTTAAGATGACGAACGCTATGCGACGTATGTAATTACTATAACGCTGAGAAAAACTCGCCCAGCGTATTGACCAAGCCAGCAAGTGTCGCAAAACTAAAATTGGATCTACTCACCACTCATAATTGTCTAATTACAGGTATAATGCTAAACGTTCGCGTCTTTTTATAACGTTTTTTGAACAATTTGTCTAACTTTCAACCGGAGGACTTGTGTCTATTACCCGCCTAGAACTACAAAATTATCTTGATGGAATGTTAAGGGTTAGCGAGATCAGTGATTATTGCCCCAATGGATTACAGGTAGAGGGCGCAAGTAAAATTGAGAAGATAGTTACTGGTGTAACTGCGTCACAAGCACTCGTTGATGCCGCCATAGAAGCTAAGGCAGATGCGCTAATTGTTCACCATGGTTATTTTTGGAAAGGTGAGTCACAAGTGATTGCGGGCATGAAAAAGCGCCGCCTTCAAGCGCTACTGTCAAATGATATCAATTTGTTTGCTTATCACCTTCCACTGGATGTACACCCTGAATTTGGCAACAACCGACAACTTGCATCGCTATTAGGCATTCAAAATATAAGTGCGGTGAGCGGTGTGAAGCCTGTTGGCGTTGTTATGCACGGAAATTTTGAAGAAGAAATTGAAGGGTCAGCGTTACAGGTTAAATTACAGAAGTTGCTAGGGAGAGACGTGCTGATTGAGGGGCCTGTATCAAAACCTATATCGAAGCTTGCTTGGTGCACGGGAGGTGGACAAGGGTTCATCGAACAAGCGGTTGAACTGGGCGTCGATGCATTTATTTCCGGAGAAGTGTCTGAACAAACTGTACACACGGCAAGGGAAATGGGGATAACTTTTTTTGCTGCTGGTCATCATGCTACTGAACGCTACGGTGTGAAATCCTTAGGAGAGCACATTGGACAGCAATTCGACATGCCTGTCGAGTTTATTGATATTGGCAATCCTGCTTAGCGATGACTGTAGTATATGAATAACGATCGTATTTTCGATGGTATTGCAGAAAAATTCTCAAGCAATATATATGGCACTACTAAGGGAAAGCTCAGGCACACCTTATTATGTGATGTTCTCGAGCCTTATTTAACCACGCCTGTTCGCGCTATTGAAATAGGCGGGGGGACAGGTGTAATGACAGCGCATATTGCTTCTAAAGGGCATTCTGTTGTGTTAACTGACGCGTCGAAGGATGTACTTAAACAAGCTGAGACACTGCTTGCAGATGCACCAAATATTACAATTAGGCATCAATATTTGCAGCAGATTGAGGATTTAGACAGTTTTGATTTAGTGATTTGCCATGCGGTTTTAGAGTGGCTGGATGCACCCTTTGATGCTATCGATTTTATGTATAAGAACATGAAGCCAGGGTCCCGTTTAAGCCTAAGCTTTTTCAACCAAGATGCGAATTTGTTTGCCAATGCTATCTACGGAAACTTTGATTACATCGCGAAAGGGATGAAAGTTAAAAAGCAAGTTAGACTGAATCCAAAACAGCCGTTAAGTGCAACCCGCGTGGTTGAACATTGTGAATCATTGGGTTTCAAAATTATCGAAAAAGCAGGCATTCGTTGTTTCCATGATTACATGCGAGATATAACCCATCAAAGCAGCAAATTTGATGACTTACTTGCGCTAGAGCGGCAGTATCATAGGCAAGCGCCTTACCTTTGGTTAGGAAAATATTTTCAGCTGATTCTAGAAAAAGAGAAATAGAAAAAGCCAGTAAAAAAGAGTTTGTTGGGATATTTACGTGACGGACTACATAGGGTTATGAGCGCGCTAATACGTAGATAGTTGTAGTGGCGCCTTAGAGCGCGTTCTCACCCGTCATAATATTATTGACCGTGATTTTTGCGATTTCCTCTAAGGCTTCGAGCGTGAAGAACCCTTGGTGGCCCGTTATTAAAACGTTCGGAAACGTAGTTAAGCGCTGAAAAATATCATCCTGAATTATGTCTTGCGAATGATCGTTAAAAAACAGTTCGGATTCTCTTTCGTAGACATCTAGCCCTAAATATCCAATTTTTTTCGACTTAAGCCCTTTAATGATGGCATTGTCATCGACAAGCCCGCCTCTTGACGTATTAATTAGCATGACGCCTTGAGGCATTTTATCAATACTCTTCGCATTGATTATATGATGACTCTGTTCGTTGAGCGGGCAGTGCAGGGTAACAATAACGCTTTTTTCAAGTAGTTCATTGAGCGTTACATAATGGGCTCCCATTGTGGTTACATCATTGTTTGGATGCGGATCGAAGCAAAGCACATGGCATCCAAATCCCAATAGTATGCGTATAACCGCTTGTCCAATCTTTCCTGTGCCAATTACCCCTACGGTTTTACCGTGAAGCGTAAAGCCCATCAATCCTCCAAGATTGAAGTTGCCTTCGCGTACTCGGTTGTATGCTTTATGTGTTTTTCGGTTCAACGTAAGGATTAGCGCAATTGTATGTTCAGCTACGGTTTCAGGGCTATAAGCGGGTACGCGGCTTACAGTGATACCTGCCTTTGCTGCTGCATCCACATCAACATTGTTGAAGCCAGCGCAGCGAAGCGCAATATGTTTTACCCCACAGTGTTTTAGAACTTCAATGGTTTTCCTATTAATGTCGTCATTTACAAACACAACAACATCGCTGAATCCACTGCAACTCGCTGCGGTTGAAGCGTTCAGTGGGTGTTCAAAAAATGTGGCATTGATGGCTTTTTCACTAGCACCGTTTAATGTTTCCAGCAATTCAGAAAACAGAGCGTGTTCATAAGAGCGAGTACTAAAAAAAGCGATGTTTTTGTGTTGTTGGTCGCTGAGGTTATCGTGCGCTTTTTTACGTGCAGAGGTATTCATTTTAGTACCCAGTTGAGTCACTTAGACGGCAAAAAATTACCACATTCACATTCAAACTACATAGATGTAGATCAATAAATCTAGCGGGATGTATTGAGCACTAACGCATTAGGTATATTTCAAAACGCTCGTTCACTGCCGCCATGCCGGCGGCTATCTAAACTGCAAAGCGTACTAATTCGCTGATAAAAGCTTAGCGATGTCTTTCTCAATGGCTTCTGGTTTTACAGTAGGTGCATAACGTTTTAGCACCTTGCCTTGAGCATTAACTAAGAACTTAGTGAAGTTCCATTTTATACGTTTTGTGCCAAGAAGACCGGGGGCTTCGTTTTTCAATTCCTCAAAGAGCGGATTGGCATCTGGACCATTTACATTTGTTTTCTTAAATAAGGGGAATGAAACGCCAAAATTAAGGCTACAAAATTGCGCAATATCTTCGTCGCTACCTGGCTCTTGATGTCCGAACTGATCACAGGGAAATCCTAAAATTTCAAAGCCCTTATCGTTGTACCTTTTATAGAGAGACTCTAGTCCTTCGTATTGAGGAGTAAAGCCACATTTGCTTGCCGTATTAACAATAAGTAATACCTTACCCTTGTATTGTTCAAGGGTAGTTTGATCACCGTTGTTCAACGTAATAGCGTGTTCATAGAGCGCCAAAATTATTTTCCTATATTTTTGTTGTTGTTAAGTCTGTTACTCTTAGGTAATCCAACCATCTTTGTTAAGTATCTAGAGTATATTTTGTATGAGTAATTTGAAAGTGAGTTTTTTGGGCTTGGGTGTAATGGGCTATCCTATGGCAGGGCACTTGAGCAAAGCTGGCTATTCGGTCACTGTTTATAATCGTACCTCTCAAAAGGCACAGGATTGGCTAACAACCTATAACACTGGCGACGCTAAAGTCAGTGCTAGCAATACCGTTGCGCAGGCGTGTGAAGGCGCTGACATCGTATTTATGTGTGTGGGTAACGACAATGATGTAAAAGATGTGGGCACACAGGCGTTAGCAGTGATGAAGACGGGCAGTGTGCTGGTCGATCATACGACTGCATCAGCAGATATTGCCAGAGAACTATATAAAAGCTGCCAAGATAAGCAAGTTGGCTTCTTGGATGCACCGGTTTCTGGTGGCCAGGCTGGGGCTGAGAACGGGCAGCTGACCATTATGGTGGGCGGCGATGAAGACGTATACAGCACGGTTGAGCCGGTAATGGCACATTATGCACGACACAGTCAGCTACTTGGTAAGAGTGGCAGCGGTCAACTAGCAAAAATGATGAATCAGATTTGTATTGCCGGCATCGTACAAGGCTTGGCCGAAGCATTACATTTTGGCCAGCGTGCTGGGCTTGATTGTAATGCGGTTGTCGATGTTATTAGCAAAGGCGCAGCTCAGTCGTGGCAGATGGAAAACAGAGCCAGCACTATGCTAAATAACAGCTTTGATTTTGGTTTTGCTGTTGATTGGATGCGTAAAGACTTAAGCATTGCATTGGATGAAGCGCGTAAGAACGGCTCGACTTTGGCGCTTACGGCACTTGTTGATCAATATTATGCAGATGTTCAAAAGCTTGGTGGCGGCCGTTGGGATACATCGAGTTTGCTTACCCGACTAAAATAACGCTAACAGACTAACAAGAATAAAAGGCCCGCTGGTTTACAATAAAATGTACTAAACAGCGAAAAACAGTGACGTTCTGGAAGCGGTGCGTGTTTATCCATAACGCAGGTTATGGATGTAGCTTTAGTAATTTGCTAAATAAACATTACAGCGCCTGTTCTTGAGCAGATAGGGTAAGCTGTTCCAAACGGGCCTTGTTAACGTCATTCAAGGGGAGTAACATTATCTTGTCGAGTAGCTGTCTGACGTTAAATTTTCGGTAAACACCTGTGTCTGACTCAATCATGCACTGAAGAAGGTTTAAGCCAAACGCTGCGGTATCGGGGGAGAGTTGGAAAGCATCATAAAAATGCCTCATTGCCTTGTTGAATAATCCTTCGATAAAGAGTTGTGTGCCGGCCTCGTTTATAGAAATGGCCTGTTCGTGATTTAAACCTAACCTTTCTCCACCCGAAAAAATCAGCTCGTCATTCATAACCTGTTCTGAAATAGCTTGTAACTCCGCGTTTTTACGCTTAGCCATCAAGAGTAACTCACCAGCTTTGCGTTCATCTCCAAGACCGTGATGTACTTTTGCGGCAATAACGAGGATAGACGGCTCAGTGCGAAGGTAGTTGTCGACGTAGTCGCTTTCAAGCAAATGTGCTGCTTTTTCTAAGTCGCCGTCCAGCACAGCCGAGAAAGCCAAAAGGTAGTCTCTTTTTTGTAAAGTCTGCGGGTCGCCCTGACTTCTTCCGGCAATGCCTACTAATTTTCTAGCCTGAGACAAGCTTTCTTTTCTATTGGTTTCAGGCGACTCTTCTGCAAGAAACAAATAGAACTCAGCGAGTTCAAACGTAAAGTCATTGAACCTGTCTTTTGCACTGCGATGCATAGCCCGTTTCTTCTGTAAGAGATCGATGGCTTCTACAACCTTGTCCTGCTTTTGATAGGCAATGGTTTTTAACTTTGCAGCTGGTAGGCTTAATTCACTAAACTTAATTTCATTTAAGTATTTTTCTACTTGATCGTAGGAGTCTTGTTCAAATGATATGGATGCAAGCCATTCAAATGCCTTGTCGCGAGCCAAGCTAGAGTTAACCATTTGGCTCAAATGGCTTTTACAATGTGGCCATTGACCCGAAGCGTACTGGCACTTTACTTTTCCCCATTGTGCCCAAAGAACTTTGTCAGAGCGGGTTAACACGTCGTCATAAATACTCAACGCTCGTTGCAAATCACCATTCTCGAAAAGAAGACGCGCATAAAGCTTTCTAATTTCAGCAACAAGCCGAGGAGGAATGCCTTCGGTGATCTTAGCTCTAACGACACTAATTGCTCGGTCAAGTTGTTTGTTATCCAGCGCGTGCAATACGTTTTTAACAAAGTCTCGATAACTTAAGTAATGGTTAATTTGGCGGGTTAGTGAAGCAATGGTGTATGGCTTAATAAGCAAAACGTCAGGCTGTAAATCCATTATACGGCCAATAATTTGCGGTGAGCGATCAGACGTTAAGAAAATAATGCCTGTGCTAGGTCTTATAAAGCCTGCCTCTCTTAAACTCTGGATCCATTCCACGCCTGTTTTGCCTTGACCTAGGTGATAGTCCATTAACAGGAGTTCAAAGTTTTGCTTTTTAAGTGCCGCTTTCAGTTCTACACCAGATGCAAAGCTACTTACCGATAAGTTAGCAATTGACATTAAATGTCCTCGAAGCGCAGTCCGAGCAGTAGCATTGTCTTCTACTATAGCTATTCTGAATTCCACGGCGACCAAACAAGGTTTACTTACATCAACCTAGCTTATCAGCGGCGAGATAAAAGTGCATTATTAAAAAGGATAACTTTTTTCTGCTTCGTGCTGGAGTCTATAAAGAAACAGCATTTCTCGTCACAAAATATTTACGTTAACCCTCAATGTTTTTAAATAAAATTTACCTTTACGTTTACGTAAGGGTAAGTATTGGTTATTGTAGTTCAAAAGCAAATCAATTGAGGGTATGCCTAATGAATTTTGAATTAACCGATGACCAGTTAGCCTTTGAAGACACCGCCCGTCAATTCGCTCAGCAAGAGCTAGCACCTAACGCCGCTATGTGGGATAGAGAACATCACTTCCCAGTAGAAGCAATAAAGAAAGCGGGTGAATTAGGCTTCTGTGGATTGTATGCGCCTGAGAGTGCAGGTGGGCTGGGTTTATCCAGGCTCGATTCCTCCATAATCTTCGAGCAGCTTTCAATGGGATGTACCACGACTACAGCTATGTTAACCATACATAACATGGCAACGTGGATGATTGCCACTTGGGGCACCAGTGAAGTTAAAGATATGTGGTGTGACCAACTGGTAACCGGTGACAAGCTGGCATCATATTGCCTAACCGAGCCTGGCGCTGGTTCTGATGCAGCGTCGCTAAAAACAAAGGCGACGAAAGCTGACGGTGGGTATGTCCTTAACGGGTCTAAGGTGTTTATCTCTGGTGCTGGCAGTACGGATGTTCTTGTTGTAATGGCGCGTACAGGGGAAGATGGTCCTAAGGGTGTATCTGCATTCGCGGTACCGGCTAATGCCGACGGGATTGAGTACGGTAAAGCCGAAGAAAAAATGGGGTGGAATGCACAGCCCACTCGTATGATCACGTTCGATAACGTGAAATTAGATGCTAGTTGGTTACTTGGCGAGGAAGGACAAGGCTTTAAAATGGCCATGCAAGGGCTTGATGGCGGCCGAATTAATATTGCAACTTGCTCGGTAGGAACTGCACAGCAGGCGCTAAACGTTGCGCGTGACTACATGAATGAACGTGAGCAGTTTGGCAAACCTATTGCAGGTTTCCAGGCATTACAGTTTAAATTAGCTGATATGGCTACTGAACTTGTTGCAGCGAGACAAATGGTACGTATGGCGGCTTGTAAGCTGGACAATAACGACCCAGACAAAACCACCTATTGCGCTATGGCGAAAAGGTTTGCTACCGACGTAGGCTTCAATGTATGTAACGATGCCCTCCAGCTACACGGCGGGTACGGTTATATCAAAGAATATCCGTTGGAGCGTCACTTCAGAGATGTTCGCGTACATCAAATATTGGAGGGCACCAATGAAATTATGCGCGTTATCATTGGTAGACGTTTGCTGTCAGATGAGAGAAGTGTACTGTAGTACACTTCGCTAACGAACTAATTCAGGCACGATTTAATGGACTATGGGAAGGAGTGAAAATGACAGATGTGGAATCGGTAGTCATTGTTGATGAAATCAAGACGTCTAGCAACGACTACACAATAGGTCGTTTAACGCTTAACAAGCCAAAGGCATTAAATGCATTGGATTTGGAAATGGCTAGCATCATGCTTGACGCGCTTCAGCGATGGCAGTCTCGCAACGATATCGTAGCTGTTGTGATCGATGCTGCTGGCGAGAAGGCATTTTGCGCCGGTGGTGACATAGTGTCTATGTACAAATCGATGGTGGAAGCTAATGGGCAAATTCCAGCTTTCTTAGAAACATTTTTCGAAACTGAGTACACGCTAGATTATACTATTCACAATTACAGTAAGCCTATTGTTGTATGGGGCAGTGGTATTGTTATGGGCGGTGGCATGGGGCTTCTATGCGGTGCAAGCCATCGAATAGTAACCGAAACCTCTCGTCTTGCTATGCCGGAAATTACGATAGGTTTGTACCCGGACGTAGGCGGAAGCTATTTTCTACCTCGCTTACCAGGTAAAGCAGGTCTCTTCTTAGGTCTAACAGGCGGCCAAATGAATGGCTCCGATGCTTGCTTTGTAGGGCTTGCAGACAGTTTGCTGGCGAGTACCGAAAAAGACACTTTGCTTAATACCCTTGTAGAATACACGTGGGCAAAGACCGACAGCGAAAGTTTGGCTTCTAGTGTTTCGCACATTATCGACACAATGAAAACGCCTGAAGAACTTCCCAATGGCAACGTTGAGCCGAATATGGCACTTATTAATGACTTGTGTTCGGCTGACAATGTTACCGACGTAGTTCATGCCATTCTTAACGCAGACATGAGTGAGAATAAGTGGTTACAAAGAGCGCAAATCACTCTAGCCAAAGGTTCTCCTATCACTATGCATTTGGTGTTCGAGCAATGTAAGAAAGGTGCGAATATGACGTTGGCTGACTGTTTTAGAATGGAAGCTGATATGTCCTGTCGATGTGGAGAAAGTGGTGAGTTCCAAGAGGGTGTAAGAGCGCTTTTGATTGATAAAGACATGTCACCACAGTGGAAATACAAAACAGTAGATGAAGTGCCGCAAAGCGCAATAACACATTTCTTCACTTCTCCATGGGCTGAAGAGCAACATCCATTGGCAAAGCTGTAGTGTAAAAGTTCTCCAAATAAGTACGAAAGCGCCCGGTATTAGTGTTAACTCGGCGTGTGATGTTGTTACGCTTATTGCCGTAAAGGTGTCGGGTTTGATATCCTTTACGGCAAATTCTCAGTAAAAAGAACCTGTCATGTGGCACTGCCCACTTTGTAAACTCCCTATCTCATTACATACAACGCCTATTCGCTGCGAAAACAACCATACCTTCGATAAAGCGAAGTCTGGTTACGTTAACCTTTTGCCCGTTCAATTTAAAAAATCGAAACTTCCGGGTGACGACAAAGCAATGGTGAGAGCCAGAAGGGAGTTCCACCAATTAAATGCCTATAAGCCGTTGAAAGATAAATTAGTGACGCTGGTGAAAAAGGTACTAAATGAAACGGCAGCCAATGAAGAAGCATCAAAGAATGCCATAAAGGTTTATGACGCGGGTTGTGGTGAGGGGAGTTACTTGGATGCGATGGTACAAGGACTTTCAGCGAGTGGCTTAAAGGTTGAAGGAGCAGGTAGCGATATCGCCAAAATCGCAGTAGAGCTGGCATCTAAAGCGTACAAACAAGCACAGTTCGTTGTTGCTAGCAGTTTCGATTTACCCCTAAGCGGTAACTCGCAAGACGTGATGATTCAGGTTTTCGCACCTGGGAGTAATGAAGAATATGTGAGGGCTCTTAAAAACAATGGCCTTTTAGTGACGGTCGACCCAGCGCCTGAACACCTGTTTGAGCTTAAACAGCAGGTGTACGACAATCCAAGACAGCATGAAATCGACAACCAAGAACGAGATGGGCTTACACGGGTTTACAATGAGTGTTTTTCCTTTCCTATCCATTTCGAAAGCGAAGAACATGCGCTGGCACTTATCAAAATGACGCCGTTTTACTGGAAACTGCCAAACGGCAAAATCGATGAGATTGTTGAAACGTTGAAAAGCGTAACCGCAGACTTCCATATTCAGCTATGGCAAAAAACACCACAGTAATATTTAATACCAGTCCGCATAGATCATTACCCACTCAGCGAGAGTTAAAAATGTTAGTAATCGCGGCGTGTTACCGCAGGTATAGTGGTTCTACATCGAGGTAACACAACAAAGTGTACGGACATTTTAAACTCGCCCTTCGGGAATGTCTGGCAAGCTTCATAGCTTCATTCTGGGAATTTGAAAGGAAACAGCCATTCCTGCATTCCCACGCTTCGCTAGGAAACTTGCCAGCGCCTTCTGAGTGGGCAATTATCTTTGCGGATTGGTATATAGTGGATTACCCATCGGATTCAATGGTGGGTAGACATCCACACCTCTAGCTAGATGGCCTAAAACTATAGTCTTTATTAGTTTGCGTCCTTAACACAGTGTGTTGCGAGAACCCGTTTGGGCCGGTGTTTCGTTAAGTGCTGGTTTTCTAGATTATTTATGCAAAACAATTAGATGGGTGGTTATGCGTAACTCATATTGGGTGGTTGTACATAACACCGAAGCGCTTAACGGCAGACTTTCCTTAGTCTGCCGCCAGAATTTTAATTCTGTGTTGAGAATCGTGATAGGTGTTTAATAGCCTGACTTAATAAATCGACATTTAGCGCTTCTTTACTGCGCTTGCCGGTCGCCATGTCGCTTATTTCATAGCTGCCGTTACTAAGTACGTCAGTACGCTTATTGTCATGGAACACAACAATGCGTTCACCAGAGGTGCTAACTAGCCATGGTCTTGAAGGAGAAAGTAAGCTTTGGCCAGTAGAATAAAACGTAGCAGGGGCGTTACATCCCAATGCTCCTAAAATGGTAGGCGCTAAATCTTCCGTGCTGGCTATGCTAGCATTCAGTTTAAGGGTACTGTACAGCGTGCCTTTGCCACTTTCGCTACCAAAGCCAGTTGCAACAATCACATCGTGTTTACGCGCTAACGTGTTTTTCACATAGCTTTCGATATCAGCACTCTTCAAAAACGCAATATGCAAACCATCATGATTGTTGCTCAGTGGTTGCAAATATCCCGCTAATTGAGGCAACGGCAACGCTTCATCGCTGTGAATAGAGACCGGCATGCCAGACCCCAATGGAAGTGCTAATAACACCGGACGCTTTTGAGATAAAGCGTCTTGGTATATTTCGGGAACACCAAATAGCGTAGTAGTCATTAAGCCTTCTATGCTGCTGGCCGTCGAATAGTAATTGGCTACTTTGTTTAAGGTGTTGCGCTTAATGTTACTTAAGTCCACCGCCTGTTCGTTATCAGTCTGGACAACCACGGTTAAGTTTCTATTTGTTTCAATAGAACAATAAACCGGCTCGGCTGGGTAAATGATATTGTGAATATCAGGGTTGAACTGAAGTTGTTTTCGTTCTTCATAAGCGGCTAAGTCAAGCAAGCCATAACGCGACATCGTCGTTTTAGCAGTCGCAGGATAAGAAAGCGGAAACATGTTGTCCTGCTTGATGATAGGTTGATACAACTTGGCATCAGCCCACACGTGTATAGCGTGACTGGTAACAAAACAGCTGACAAAAAATGTAGTAACAGGGATGCCCACTTTATGGCGAGTGAAGCGTTCAACACGCTTCCAGATTGCATTGGCTAAGACCAGCTGGAAGCCAAGCCAAACGATAAATAGAAGAAATAAAAATGCCCACTGTTGCCAGCTTTCTATCGCCATTGTTGACTGAGCTTCACTGCGCAGTAAGTCAGCTGCGTGAAAGCTAATATGGAAGCCTGTGCGATTAAATAGCAACGCATCGAAAGCCAAGAGCGCTAGCCCCACAGCTGCAATAATAGACGCGCTGACCTTTATGACTCTGGGGTTGTTAACCAAATAGCAAAGAGGGAGGATAAAAATAACAAAGCCAAAAAAGGTCATAAAACCAATATGACCGAACCAGTTGGCTAGAAGATACAAGGTGCCGACACCTGTGCCAGGCATAGGTGATGAGAAAACAAAAATCGAGGCAATAACTATGGCGATGATAATGTTCGCCAAGGCAAACCAATGCCCCCAATTTACCAGTTTAGTAACACGCTGGCGACGAGGTGATTCGGCAAGTATCATGCAATCCCTTAGCTATTTTTAACGCTTTTCTTGAGTACGTCGGCAAACTGCGTTGCCATGGCTTCGCGATTTTCAGGGGCTACCTGAGTATTTAAAATGTGCGTAATGACATTTCCTAACACCATAAGTGAAAGATCGCGGTTTGCACCGCCTTCTTCAAGGGTTAGAATAACGTTATTCATTAGCGTTTCGAATTCGTCGTTGCTATAGCGGCTCTGTTGGGGCATTGCTACGCCTCTTTTTTATGATTTCTTTGATAAAAAGAATGGTTTTACACGTAAAATGATTATAATCGTTGTTTGAGTGAGTACAATCATTCATTCTAAAATCCCGCAATTCTTTGGATATTTCTGACACTTTTTAAGCAACAGGACACCCGATACTCTATGAGTGCACTGATTCATCACTTTGTTGTACATCGTTTGATTGTAAACAAAGAAGAGAAAATTGAAGCAATTCCACGTGACAACTGCTTAGCTGTTACTCCGGAAATCGAGCTTCTTGCCCATCAAATAAACCACAGTTTCAATGCTAAACCTGGGAAAGGGGTTGGCCACTTCGTGACGGAAGTTACCCGTGAAGCAAAAGTGGAAAACGAAGAAGGCGAAGCGACTACGCAAAAAAGCACCGAGAACGTAGCAGAGTTCGCGGAAGGCCTTAAGCAATACATGGATATTCAAAAAGCGGCGGGTGATAACGTTGAAGATGCATTCCATGCTTTTTCGGTATCAGCGACCAATCGCTTAGTTCGCACTTTGGCAGAAACGGGTACGGTTGAGACCGGTTTTCTTATTTTCTGCCAGTATGAGTATTTAGCCACACAGTATTTGATGATTGCATTGTTAAATACCCGCTCGCACGTTGAAGTGACAAACTCTTTAGACCTTTCCGCGCGTGAACACTTGGATTTAGCAAAAATGCAGCTCGCTGTGCGGTTCGATTTAACTCAGTGGGATATTCAGCCAGAACAGCAGCGTTACGTTAGTTTTATTAAAGGTAGAATGGGACGTAAGGTATCAGACTTCTTTATGCAGTTTGTAGGCTGCGAAGAGCTGGTTGATGTTAAACAGCAAAATAAACAACTGATTTCTACGGTGGATGCCTACCTTGCCAGTGAGTCACTAGACCCGCAAGAGCAGCACCAGCATAGAGAAGAAGTTAAATCGTACTTTAAAGAAAAGATTGATGCGGGCGAGAGTTTATCGGTAGATGAACTGGCTAACCGACTTCCACAAAATGAAGAAACTAGCAGTAACTTTTCTGCGTTTACACAGTCTATGGAAGTACCGCTTGAAAAAGAAATTCAGCCAGACCCTGCAGCGCTGAAACAACTTGCTAAATTTACCGGTCAGGGCGGTGGTATATCGCTTAGCTTCGAACGCAAATTAATGGGCGATCGGGTATTTTACGACCCAGCTACGGATACGCTAACAATCCGTGGAATTCCACCTAATTTAAAAGATCAGCTTAATCGCCAATCTTCAATGGACTAGTCGCTGCGAAGCAAAGATAAAAAACGTATACTAGTTAGTAGAATATAAACTCGATTCAAGGGTGTTATGCAATTATTTGTAAATGATTTGACAGTGATGGACTTCTCTTACCTTTGCCCAAAACGCGGCATGGTAGGGGAAAGCTGGATTGTCGATGTGATTTTGGACGGTGAACTCAACGAAGAGAGCATGGTTCAAGACTTTGGTCACGTGAAAAAGAACTTAAAGCGACTAATCGACGAATATGTTGATCACAAGTTGCTTGTACCTGCTGAATACAGCGGTTCAGAGGTTATTCACGACGACGATTCTGAACAGGTAGAAGCGCGCTTTACCTGCATTGATGGGCGTAGCATCATGCTACATTGCCCCGCTGAAGCTTATGCATTTGTTTATTCTGATGAGATAAACATGGAATCTGTTGGCGTTTACTTAAAAGAAGTATTGGCGACTCATCTTCCAGAAAACGTTGAAAACATTACGCTGCATTTACGTGAGGAAGTCATTAATTCTCCGTATTATCACTATACCCACGGGCTTAAAAAGCACGACGGTAATTGTCAGCGCATAGCGCACGGTCACCGTTCGCGTATTGATATTATCCTTGACGGCAAAGTGTGTGTTGAAAGTCAGCAGTATTGGGCTGACCGTTGGGCCGACATCTATATAGCCACCCGTGAAGACGAAATAGCGTACAGCGACAGAAAGCTTAAAGGTCAAGTTTCAAAAGAAGCGGATTACTACTGTTTTGCTTACGAGTCGTCACAGGGCTATTTTGAACTATTAATTCCTAAGTCAGATTGTGAAGTCATCGAAACCGACTCAACAGTTGAGTGTTTGGCGCAGTATCTGCTTGAAGAGCAGAAGAAACGCACGCCTGACGGGGTTTGCCAAGTTATCGCTTATGAGGGCGTAGGTAAAGGCGCCACAGTAAAGGGTTAACATTTGACCACAGCTCGTTATAGGGAAAGGAAACAACTATGGCATTCACGCTTTCAAAAAACGCATTGCATAGCGCACTATCTCGTGTAATGAGTTGTGTAGTGGCAATTAGCACAGTTGCCTCTATGCCATTTGCTTATGCAGATGTAGAGTTAAACGGCCAAAAAGAAGCGTTATCTAGTCAAGAGCAAGTAAACGTAGTGTTGAACGGTAAGTTTACGCAAGGTGCCTTACTGCGCGGGCAAGCTCCCGCTGGGGCCAAAGTAACGCTTAATGGCGAAACTGTTCAAACCAACAAAGACGGAAAATTTGTTGTTGGCTTTGAACGGGAAGCGCCACTGCAGCAAACGTTGGTTGTAAAATTAGACAACGGCCAAAAGTGGCAGCGAGACATTACCCTTGAAAAACGCGAATACAACATTCAGCGAATTGACGGGCTAGAGCAAAAAATGGTTTCTCCGCCAGCAGAAGTGACGGCGCGTATTAAGCAAGACAATATCAACGTAGCTAACGCGCGAAGCGGTAATACTGATTTAGATGCATTATTCACCCGGTTTGAGTGGCCTGCGAAAGGCGTTATTTCCGGTGTTTACGGTAGTCAGCGTATTCTAAATGGCGTGCCGAAATGGCCGCATTATGGTTTGGACATCGCCAATGAAACGGGCACGCCTGTGTATGCACCTGTTGATGGTGTGGTAACAATGGCTGATGATCTCTATTATTCGGGTAACACCTTGATTCTCGACCACGGCATGCGCGTGTTTTCAACGTTTCTTCATATGGACACTATAACGGTAGAAGTGGGTGAAACCGTCAAGCAAGGCGAGCAGATTGGAACGATAGGTTCAACAGGGCGCTCTACAGGCCCGCATCTGGATTGGCGTATTAATTTGGGCAACACTCGTTTAGACCCACAGACTATTATTTCGGGGTCGCCTGAACAGTAACCATTAATTTGATTTAGCTTTAACAGTCATAAAGAAAAAGGCGCTTTCAGGTAAACTCTCAAAGCGCCTTTTTAGTTTTTACGCTACTGGGCGTTGTTATTTCCCCAGCCACTGATTGAGCTTTTCTTCATCAGTGATTTCAAAGTAAGCCATTTCTTTTCTTGCTTGAGTTACCTCAAGAGGCCGAGTTAGAAGCCGCCCGTCTCGAATAAGCGTTAACTCTACCTGCGACGTTTGGGCATTATCTAATAGGCGCTGAAGCTTCTGGGCATTGACGATATGACCGTCTAACCCAATAATGACATCGTTTAAAAGAATACCTGCCTTCATAGCGGCAAGGCCTTCAAATACCTGCATTACCGTAAGTCCGAAGGTAGCTGGCTTTAACGTGGCGCCAAGCTGATTTTTAATAGCAGGCAGCGAGGAGGCACCGCCTTTATCTTCACCTGACACGCGAGCACGAACCGCATAGTTAACGCCCATTTCAGATACTAACGAAGCCAATTCTACATCGTCTGTGCCATACACCACGCGATTTAAGTATTCTGAAACATCAATGCCAAAATGCGTTGTACATAGATTTTGGATCACGTCATCAGGCGTACCTTTTTCATCCACGCCATAGTGTTTCCACAATAACTGCATCAAGGTATCTAAATTCACTTGTTCGTTTGACTGCTTACGAAGGAGTAAATCTAACCCAAGGGCGATAATGCCTCCCTTGGTGTAGTAACTTACGATATTGTTAGTAGCGCTCGCATCTTGCTTATAGAACTTTGTCCATGCGTCGAAACTACTTTCAGCTGCACTTTGTTTAAAGCGCCCAGCGTTTTGTAAAAGTCGACTGATATTTTGTGCAACAATATCAAGGTATTTCTGTGGTTCAATAACGCCGGCTCTAGCAAGGGTGACGTCATCATAGAAACTGGTAAAGCCTTCATATATCCATAGCTGATTTGTATATGTTTCCTGAGATAAGTCTGGTTTCACCATTACGCTAGGTTTAATGCGCTTAACATGCCATGTGTGGAAAAACTCATGGCTGCACAGACTTAAGAATGTGATGTAGCTGTCGGTTTTTTTCACACTTTCACCAACTTGAGGAAGGTCGAAGCGAGGGTAAAGAAGGGCAGTAGAATACTTATGCTCTAAACCGCCGAACCCATTGTCGGCAAGCAGCGTCATAAACAGGTAGTTATTAATAGGTTGTGGAGCACCAAACAAATCTAGGTGGTGCTTGCAAATTGGCGTTAAGTCATTTGCTATGCGCTCATAATCAATATTGTTGTTACCTGAGAAAAGTAACGTAAACGTAATGCCGTCAACCTCAAAGCTGTGAGTGTCTGCAATGCCCACATAAATGGGATGATCAATGAGCTCATCGTAATTTTTTTCAACGAAGTGCCACCGAGACGGGCTTGTGCGTTTACAACGAGAAGGCATTGACGTATAAGCCTTCCAATTCGAGGTTGCAAAATCGCTGTCGTTCAGCTCAATGTCCACCTCACACGGCACATTCTCGAAGCCGGAAACGTTTAGAAACGCACTGGTTCCATTTATAAACGCATATTGGTCGTTCATAAAAGCAGAGCGAATAGATAAGTCGTTGGCATAAACCGAGTAAACGACCGTACATGGTTTTCCATCTGTGTCTACACGCCAAGTTTGTTTATCGAGCTTAGTTACCGAAAGGCTATAAACGCTTCTATCGCCAACATTTTCAGTACTATGACCTTCAGAAGTGTTTGCAGTTAGCTCGATAATGCTTTTGGCAAAATCGCGCACCATGTAGCTTCCCGGGATCCAGCTTGGAAGGCTAAGCTCAATTGATGAGCCAGAATGCTCAGGTATTTGCAGCGCGACAGTAAATTGATGGGCACGCCAATTGGAAATAGTTAACGTATAGCGAAGAGCAGAGGTCATAAGCGTCCGAAAAGATAAGCAAAACTATCCCTCAACTATATCAACCTATTGAGTTAATCCCAATAGATTGCCTGCTACTAAGGGGCAATTTTTACGTTTATTGAACATGGTTTTCAATCGTAGTATTGATAAGTTTTTGTTTGATGCGTACATTGAGTTAAATGAAATTAAATCCAGCAATAACAAATACAAATGGCTGAAAAAATACAAAGCAATTTACTAAGCGAAGATAATTTGGAATCGTTGCGTACGCTGGTACCCGGCGATACAGTAGATTTACAAATTGCTATGCCTGCAGCGCCAAAGCGTGTGAAGACTGACTACATAGGCATGCTTATTGATGAATGTTTGCTTTTTCATATTCCAACATCGGCGAAGTGGATTACCGTTAGGGATGCTCTGACTGTTGGCAACGATATCGTGGTGCGTTCTGTGCTTGAGGGCGATACTGGCCAGGTAATTGCGTTTAAAGTGAAAGTACTCAAATTGCTTTCAAAGCCATCAGGCTTACTTATTACAACCTTTCCAAAACGTATTGAAAGTATAGGGCTTCGCGCTGTAAAGCGTGCTCAACTTGGCGTTTCAGTAACGTTAGAAGCTGACGTTTATCCCAGTGACGAAAACGTAACGGGGATCATCATAGATTTAAGTGAAAAAGGGTGCAAAGTAGCGTTACAGGTCAAGCCAAATTGGCCGGTAATGCTCGATGAAGCTGAGGTTAAGCTAAACTATTCGTTGGACGGTAAAGAAGTAGCGCTTACTGCAAAAGTTAAAAATCATAAGCTTGAGAGTGATGTGGTTTATTATGGGCTCGCCTTTACCTGTGAAGAAAAATTGATAAAAACGCTGTTGTCCCGACACACGTTGTTAACGTAGAAAAACAATAGTTGGGTGCTCTTTAGATAATAATCAAAATAACAGGCCAAGGGGATCTACATGAGAAGTATTGAGCGACTTTTAATGCAGTACGGTGAAAGCCACCAAAACAAGACCAACGTTATCATCCATGCTATTGCCGTACCCAGCATCTATTTCGTAACGATAGGTTTGCTGTGGAGTTTGCCGGTACCTGAAATCATAGCGCAATTCGATATAACGTGGGCGCATATCATAGCGGTTCCCGTATTGTATTATTATTTTATGTTGTCTGGTCCGATTGGGGCTGCAATGACCCTCTTAACTATACTGTGTTTCGGTGCAGTTAATACCCTAGACCACTTCAGTATCTCAGTATGGTTATTTTCTCTTGTACTGTTTGTCGTTATGTGGATTTTGCAGTTTATTGGCCATCATATCGAGGGCAAAAAGCCTTCGTTTTTTGACGATTTGCGCTTCTTGCTGGTTGGCCCAGCCTGGTGGTGGGTGCACTGGCTGAAAAGAATGAATATCAGTTACTGAGCTTAATCAGCGAATTGATATAGCCAAAACATGTCTAATTTCAAGATTTTGCCCTGCGACAAGAAGCATAAGGGGCACGACCAAGGCGCTTGGGTCGTGGCAAGGCTTGCGTATAATCTTCTTATAAGTTTTTAAATTGGTAATATTGTGAGTCGCTTTCAGCGTGTAATAGAAAGTAATGAACGTTTATTTTGGACATTGCACAGTGCAGGCTGGGCAGGGTTCGCAATAATTTATTACATCGGATCTTTTCTCCATGATGTTCGACCCATTTGGGTTTTCATCATCATGCTTAATGCCTATGCAGGATGGTTGCTAACCATTCCGCTTCGCTACCTCTATCGATGGGCAAGAAAGCAATCACCGCTCAACATGATCATCATAGTGATTGTGTCGTGCTACTTAATAGCTTTGCTATGGGCCGTGGTGAAAAACATTAACTACTGGGAAATCTACAAGCACGGATATCGCCCAGACGAATGGTATATGTATTTTACCAACACTATTAACTCGCTAATAATGGTGGGGTGTTGGAGTGGTGTGTACTTTGGCATCAAGAACTTCCAGATGCTTCAAAAAGAGAAGCAGAACGCGCTAAAGGCGAGTACCATGGCGCACCAAGCTCACATAAAGATGTTGCGCTATCAACTCAACCCGCATTTTCTCTTCAATACGCTTAACGCTATCTCAACCCTTATTCTTTTAAAAGAGAACGACACAGCAGAAGCGATGGTGTCGCGTTTGAGTGACTTTCTACGTTATTCATTAGACAACGACCCGATAAAGCGAGTACCGCTAGGTCAGGAAATAAAGGCATTACGACTCTATCTAGAGATAGAGAAGGTACGTTTTGACGATCGTCTAGAAGTGCTATGGGACATCGATGAAGGGTGTGAAAGTGCACTTGTGCCGAGCATGATCTTGCAGCCCATTATTGAAAACTCAATAAAGCACGCCATATCTAAGATGGAAAATGGTGGACGTATAGCGATTACGGCACGTACATTTGGCAATGATTTGTTAATGGATGTTGCCGATAACGGCCCTGGTGCAGATATCAAAGACGGAACACTTAGTCGAGAAAACGGCGTAGGCCTAGCCAATATAAAAGAGCGTTTGCAATCCCTCTATCATCGTAATTTTGCATTCTCTATAGAACACAATCAGCCTTCAGGCGTGCGAGTTAGAATACGCATTCCCTATGAAGTTAAGGACGTATAACATGACAAAGCAAGTGATTAAAACCATTGTAGTGGACGACGAACCTTTAGCACGCAAGGGCCTTCGTGCCAGGTTAGAGCGTCATGATGATGTGCAGGTGCTTGCAGAGTGTCAGAACGGCCTAGAGGCTGTAAGTAGCATTTCTCAACATCGTCCAGATTTGGTGTTCTTAGATATTCAAATGCCTGGCTTAAACGGCTTTCAGGTTATTCACAAGTTGCGCGAACTGAAACAGCCCATTCCCATGATCGTTTTCGTAACTGCTTATGACAGCTACGCAATAAAAGCGTTTGACGTGCATGCTTTAGATTATCTGTTAAAACCAGCAGACGACGAGCGCTTAGGTGCGGCGTTAAACAAAGTACGTGAATATTACTCAACTCAGCATCAAGATGAGCAGTCACAAAAATTGGTAAGCCTTGTTGCTGAACTTACTGGCGATGATTGCGAAGAGATTTTACGCAAGTTAGCTAATGGTGAGCCGGTTGAAACCAATCCATACCCAGATGTATTGGCTATTAAAGATGGCTCAGAAGTAACGCGCGTAAACGTTCAAGACATTCAATGGATTGATGCTGCAGGTGATTATATGTGCGTTCACGCACTGGATGGCATGCATATAATGCGCAAAACCATGAAAGAACTTGAGCAGGAACTAAACCCACAGTTCTTTGTTCGAGTGCACCGTTCAGCTATTGCTAATATCCGTTTTGTTAAAAAGTTAGTGAGCCATATTAGTGGCGAATATCATTTAATACTTCAAAATGATACAGAACTTAAAGTGAGTCGCAGTCATCGTGATAAAGTGAAAGCGGCAATGAAGATGTAAAGAAGCTTGAGCATGAAGTACTAAAAGGCGGTGTTTTATTATAAAGCACCGCCTTTTTTGTTTTTACAATCTATAAATGTTTCAAGTTAAACAGCGTCTGAACCATCTTACTTAGTCGTAGCTGTATCTTTCGTTCATTAGGGTACGCATAGCGTCAACCCGGGCTTGATTGAGGGGCTTTGTTTCTTCCCAAGTTTTGGGTAGGGGGACGGTAATAGGGCGCTGATTAACTTCACCAACCATTATGTTGGTGACGTCGCTTCCTACTAAGCTTATGGCGAATTCGCCAAGAGTAGTGGCGAGTAGTCGGTCCTGTGCTACCGGCGAGCCGCCACGTTGGACATGTCCCAAGGTTACTGGCCTAACGTCGTTGATATTGTGATACTGCAAAGCTTCGGTTAATCCTGTTAAGCCATTAGGCCAAACGTTTTCAGCTACTACAACAATAAAACTGACGGGCCCTTTCAAAGCACGCTGCGCTTTTATTTGGTTTACGATCTTTTTGATTTCAGTCTCAGCGGATTCAAAAAACTCAGGAACAACCACATAGTCAGCAGCCGCGGAAAGGGCACCATTTAATGCTAAAAAGCCAGCATTGCGACCCATTACTTCTACAAGGAAAATACGTTCGAACGCATCAGCTGTATCACGAACTTTATCGATAGAACTCATGGCGGTATCTATTGCGGTAAAGTAGCCTATAGTCGCATCAGTACCCGCTATATCGTTATCAATGGTTCCCGGAATACCAAGAATCTGGCCATCCCATAGTTCGCTCAACTTTGCTGCGCCGCGAAAAGATCCGTCACCACCGATTACAATAAGTGTGTCGATCTCGGCCTGTCTCAAGTTATCAGCCGCTTTGATAAGCCCTTCACGATTTTTAAATTCTTTACACCTTGCGCTGTGTAGTATGGTGCCGCCTTGCTGGATAAGATTGTGCGTTGAATCAAGAGATAGAGGAATAAACTCTTGCTGTAGTAATCCGTTGTAGCCGTGCTTGTAGCCAAGCAAGGTAAAATTAGCTTTCTGACACGCAATAATTGCGGCACGTATACATGCATTCATACCTGGGGCGTCGCCACCAGAGGTTAAAATTGCGACACGTTTTGACACATTAAAGTCCTTCTTTTTACAGGCAATGCCATTAAAGTAGAGTAAAGGCTGTGCAACGTAAAGTTCTCTATTGCGGATATTTATTGCGTATTATCAAAGTAAAATTCAATTTTTCAGTACACAGCAATAAGCGTTTTTACTTGTCACGACGTAACTAACGTAAAAAAGGAAATACTATGCGTTCATTGTTGGTTGTTGTCTTTATTATTTTTCTTACTTCATGCAGTTCTAAGCTGGCTTATAACAACCTGGATTGGTGGGTGTATTGGTACATGGACGATTACATCGAGCTTAAAGATGAGCAAGAGGAGAAGTTTGATGCGCACTTACAAAATTGGTTGAGCTGGCACAAGAAGAGTGAACTTACTCGTTATAAAGCGCAATTAGAGGATATAAAAAAGCAGATTCAGAATGACACCCTTAATTCGAGTATTGTTTATAACAACCTTGAGTTAGCTAGATCGCATTGGGAGCGCGTACGAGACGAGGTCAGTCCTGAATTAGCGGCTATTGCTAAAACACTCGATGATGAACAAGTTGTCACCCTGTTTGCGGCATTAGAAAAAGACAATAAAGAAGAAGAGGAAGAGCGACAAGAGGCGCTGGAAAAGTCTGAAGCAGAGAGACTTAAAGATAGAATTGAGCGAATACAAGAAACAATAAGTGAGCGTATTGGAGATCTAAGTAAAGAGCAAAAACAAATTGTTAGCACCTACGCACAACAATTTATTTCTACAGGTGACGCTTGGATAACGTATCGCAGAAACATTCAAAATGCGGCAAGAAAGCTATTCGTTTCGCGCAAGCAAAACGAAAGGTTTGAGCAAGAATTGGTGTCGCTAATGCAAAATCCGGATAATTATAAAAGCGATGTGTACAAGCAAAGTAGTGCTCATAATATGACTGTGACAGCAACGCTACTGGCGGAGATATTTTCAACTCTTTCAGAGAAACAGCGTCAAACACTGATTGAAAACGTGGATGAGCTAATCGAAACGGTTGATAATTTTATGGATTAGTTAGTAATACTTTGGCCTCGCTGGTTAAAATTTCGAACAGTAAAAAAACTAACAATCTCAATCTCATAGCTCACCAGTTTTCTAATTCAAAAGCCAATATATTTAGAGAGTTCATCTCTAAGGTTGGTGTATTTTTCTTTGTAAGGCGCCTTAAGTGACATATCGTCAATCAATTTAAACAGCCGCTTACACTCATTAATGAGTTTCATTTCGGCTTTATCTTCTTTGATTGCAATTTGTAGAAGACATTGCAATAGATTAAGCGCAACCCCTGTATTTACAGGAGCAAAGCCTTGAGCAAGGGCAAACGAAGCTTTAGCACGTTCGTAATCTTGCTGCTGATAGTGTTGAATGCCTTCGCGGTTGAACTGTTGATAACTGGCTAAGTTTTTCTGAGCATTGAGGGCTTGCGCATCAAGCATGTTTAGACTGTTTTGGTCGAGCTCATCCTGTCTTGAAGTCAAAAGTGCATTCAACTGTAGCGCATCATCAAACTCACCCAGTTTATACATAACGTTAATACTGTCAGGGATAAACGCGGTAGGGACTTCCGTGTACTTATCGTCAAGAAGTGTTTGTGACGTTGTTAAGTGGCGTTTGGCATCAATCAGTTTGCCGTCTATAGCGCTAATTCTAGCGTTTACGATTGTACCAAATATATCTACGTCAAAATCTCTGTCCATTTTTTGAAGATGTTCATCAAACTTTCCTCGTTGCAGGGTAAGTAATGCTTCTTGCTGATACTTATTGCGCTGGCGCTTGTCGTCTGCAAACTCTGCGACATCTAAAAGGCTTCGGATAATACCGCACCAGTGTAAACTTGTTTTGTGAACGGTTCGTTTTGATAAATCCCAGATCGCTTGGCTTGAACTCGCTGCCAGCACTAAATCGTCATTTAACCGACCTATTTCACAGGCTTTGAAATGCCTGGGTAGGGAGTAGGGCGACAGTTTTATTGCTTCTTTTATTGCATCTAGTGCTTTGTCGCCAGCTGTGGTGGCTTGGTGTGCTTGCGCAAGAATATCGTGGGCGTCTGCATTGAACCGGTTACGCTTTAGCGTTCTCTTGGCAATTGAAATCGCTTTCTCATATTCCTTTAAAAGCAAGTAAGTTTTTCCAATAGCTATTTGCGCCCACAGCACGGGTTTTCCGTCAATGTAGTCACGTAACACATCTAGCGCTTTATCGGGTTGCTTTATACGCCAGTATAGCTCGACTAATAGCTGTTCACAGTGACCTTTATAGTGGGAAGGGGCGTCAAGTAACGCTTCGATATGGTCGATCGCACTGTTTATTTCACCCTGTTCAACGAGACTAAACGCTTGCTGGAGAAACTGTCTTTTTTGCCACGCACGAACAATACGAGACTTCAGCTGAACTTGAGAAAAGGGCTTAATTAAAAAATCATCGGGTCTACGTTCAATACTGCCCAACACTACCGGTCGAGCGCTATCTGCGCTTATCAGAATGAACACCGATGTGGGACTGATAAGCCTTCGAGTACGCAACTCTTCAATGAGCTCATAGCCATTTTTGTTGTCAGCTCCCAAGTGTAGATCACAAATTACAATATCAAACTTATGCTTTTTACATAGTGATACCGCTTGTTCAGCAGATGACTTCGTAACTACATCAGATGCGCCCATCGAATGCATCAGCCCCTTTAATAAAAGAAGGAAAGGGCGTTGGTCTTCAACAATCAGTACTTGTTTGTTGCTAAATTGCATTTCAAATCCATGAATGAGCGCGCGATTACTTTATAGGAGTATATCTAATTTTAGATAATAAGCTTAAGAAAAACATTATCTTGCCGAAAACATAAGTATACATATGAAGTTGTAAATAAGAATGTCGCAAGAAACTGTCGAAGCTCGTGAGCAAATACCTATTGACCCCAGTATATACTGGGAGCGCAGTGGTGTGCTTGCTAAAGCATCTGCGCAGGGAGCGTTGTTCTCTTTATATCTTGCTATGCAGCAACATAGTGTTGCCGAGCCATTTGAAATTGAAGCGGTAGCGTCAGAATCTGACGATAAAAGCAGCATCGAATCCAAGCTTGCATCGTTAAATTATTATAGAAGGCCATCGCTAGCCGCTAATGAAAGCGAATGGGGCAGAATGCGCGTTTTGTCTGAGTTAGTATCTCAAGACTATGCGGCAGCAAGGTTATATTTAAGTATGAATCCCTCTCCACTTTCACAAACTGATGATGCTAAACGTCTACCCGACGATGTAGTAGATAATTGTAGTTTGGCAACACAAAAGCGGTTGAAAAAGGAATACGCTAACACCGTGAAGGAAGATAATACGATGCTATACGATATCCTCTCATCACAAGATAAAGAACACCATTCACAACAAGAAAATTCGTCACACTTCACATCTTTTGAGAAAATTGCATAGCAGTTATTTCAATTCGTTGTTGCGTGCCAAGTTTGGGTTGACGTAGGAGCGCTAATTCGTATCCGCCCTAGTTTTTATCATTCCTTTTTGTTATATTGCGCGCCGCATTTTTGCACTGGTCTTACGCTCCAATCAGCAAAGGTTAAAATATGTCTAAATATATTGTATGCGCAATGTATAAATTTGTTGCGCTTGAAAACTTCAAAGAAATCCGCCAACCGCTTCTAGAAACAATGGAAACTAATGGCATCAAAGGTACACTTCTTCTTGCCCACGAAGGGATAAACGGTACGGTTTCTGGTACCCGCGAAGGTATCGACGCATTACTTGCTTATTTAAACAGCGACGAGCGTATTAATCCTATTTCTTGCAAAGAATCTCTTCACGATGAACAGCCGTTCTATCGCACCAAGGTAAAACTGAAAAAAGAAATTGTGACCATGGGCGTTGAGGGTATTGACCCTCGCAAAACCGTTGGTACTTACGTAAAACCTAAAGACTGGAACGCACTTATTAGCGACCCAGATGTTACGGTTATTGACACGCGAAACGGTTATGAAATTGAAATTGGTACGTTCAAACACGCTATCGACCCTAAAACCGAAACGTTTCGTGAGTTTCCTGAATACGTAGCGAAAGAGCTCGACCCGTCAAAAAATAAAAAAGTGGCTATGTTCTGCACCGGTGGTATTCGCTGTGAAAAATCGACGGCTTACTTGAAAGAGCAGGGGTTTGACGAGGTTTATCACTTAGAAGGCGGTATTCTACAGTACCTTGAAGATGTACCGAAAGAAGAGTCATTGTGGGAAGGCGATTGCTTTGTATTTGATAATCGCGTTGCAGTTAACCATGACTTAGAGAAAAGCCATTATGAGCAGTGCTACGCGTGCAGACTTCCAATTACTGAAGAAGACAAGCAGAGTGATAAGTATGAGCCGGGTGTAAGCTGCCCACACTGCTTTGGTACCCATACCGACGATCAAATTGCTCGCTTTAGAGAACGTGAAAAACAGGTTCAACTGGCAAAAGAGCGTCAACAAGAGCACGTAGGAACGGAAGCGCGTTTGACCATGGAACAAAAGCGTCAGGAAAAAGCAGAAGCTCAACGTTTACGCGCGCTTAAAGCAAAAGACAATCAGGCGTAGACAGCTAGAAAGAAGGGCGTTACACTCGTGCTTATTGCAGTTGAAATAAGGAATGCGAGTGAGCACTCAACTTTCAGAATCTAAAATTGAAGAAATTAGAAAGGACTTCAGCTTTTTCGATCGTGATGGCAACGGCCAAATCGATTTGCCGGAGTTCATCGAGCTTCTAACCGTTATTTCACCAAAAACGAAAGCTAGCCACGTACAAGAAGGCTTTAAGCTTATCGATAGTAACGACGATGGTTACATCGACTTTGAAGAGTTTTTGGAGTGGTGGCAAGAAGGATGGTGGGAATACTAAGTTTAAACTTAGTAACACTTATCGTCGACTGAGGCTTTTCTACACGCTAGGCTAAGCGTGAAAACGAGGGCTAGGCCACGTAAAAGAACCAATTGAAAACGAGTGCTTTTAAGCACTCGTTTTTTTATGTGTTGAGTTTGGTGATTCATGTTGGGAGTGAGATATAGCTTTCTTAGAATAACCTTCAGTGTCTGCTTCGAGCGTAAAGCGGACGTCTTACATAACTCAGTCAGATGACCGCGTCAGGGGCATTGGAGTCTGTCGAGATAGCCACAAAAACTCACTTTCACTCGTCCAATAAAACCTCTCCTTTTACGGACTGCCCATATTTTCACTTAATTTGAGTCCAACGTAGCGGTGTAATGAAGTTGGCTGAGTTATGTTCGAAGCATTGTAAGGCGTTTATAGCAAGAGCTTTACCTGAGTTACATCATAATCGCGAGCAAGCCATAAAGTGTCATTAAATTTATCGAAGAGTGTCAACCACTTCTTATCAATGTTTCCCAGAACCCGCTTGGGTGTTAAGTTTAGAACAAATGCTTTATCACCCGATAGAGAATAAAAATGAATGCTATAGGGACTAAAGATTGTTTTAACCATCAGGTGTTGTTTATCTGAAGAAAAACTCCCATGGCCGTGTTCAGTTGGGGTCACGTTAGAAATACCATCATCATTGATCACCGTTAGGTGCGTTGATCGCGAAGGGCTCGGCTCTCTTTTGTGCCATAGTGATGGGCAATTAATGGCGAGCACAAGAGGCCTTTTATCAAAACAGATGTCACTACATTCGTGATACCAAGCTGTGTTGAACGGAAAAGCATACAATGGTGAATAATGAGCAAGGTTGTTATTTAAACTTATTTTTGAAATAAACCGTCCTCGTCTTTTATAAAAGAAATCTTCGAAAATTACGTGGATTGTACCAGTGTGTTCATCCATGTGAGCTTTTACCGGTGACGTTGAACGGTTTGCAGCATCCATTGGAAACGGTTCGGCGAAAGGATATGTTTGAAAGTGACTATCTGAGAGCGTATAGGTAACAACACTATTGGGGAATACACAGCCGAATCCAGATGTAGTTTTAAATAAGGCAGCACATGAGAGTTCTTCTAAGTCATACGATATCGTGTAGGAAAGAGGAACAAAGTTACCTTCTTGCAACGCAATAAATTGATATCCACTATCTTGGCTCCAACTCAGAGCCACGCAGCGCTCTTCAGGCAATGCCACGATGTCTATGACTGTCATTTGTAAATCATATTGATGAGTGATAGTTGATTTGGCTGCCATAGCTATTCCTTTAGATGCTTGTTCGCATAAATTGACGTTATATAAGACAAATTAGCGCTATACATTACCCTATGTTACAGGTGGCTTTCAGAGTGGGCTAGCGTGTTAAAGTTAAACGGAGGAATTATTTTGGTTTTACGTAATATATTAGTCGTCATATTTACCTGTAGATGGGAGATTAGTACAGGAAAACTGTGATTGGTGTGCCAGTACTCTCGACATGAAATAGCTTATTACTCCAGTTCGTTCCACCTCATAATGATATTCAGTATACGATGAGTGAAAATATATAAAACGCATCAATTAGGAGGTTCGCAAGCTCCCTGGGACAATAACACGTGGGCTCAGTCGCTTCGCTCCAATTTTAGCCCACGTGTTATTGCCCCTAAGCGGGGCGTTGGTATGACTCCCTTTGTCAACCCTGAACGAGCGCTTCCCTGACACTCTTTCAGCCCATAATTAGCTTTGTTTTTCGCTCATAATAAATGAACTAACGCACCGGGTGAGGCAGTAATGTCGTCGGTTAGTATGCTGGTATTCGTAGGTTACTCATTCGTTGAATGAGCAGAGCTGACCTTACATGTTCCGCCGTAGCACCTTCTCATCAGTCTAGGCTCGTGGATCAATCATGATTAAGTGATTGCCATCATAACGCCCTCGTAGGTTGTGCCACATTCCGCGGCCTGATCCGAATGCGTTAGCTCAAACTCGTTTATCATGCAGGTACTCAGCTCAGCCTTAGTTTTGGATTAACCGGTGTAAGTACCACTTCTTTTGCAATAGCCCATATGTAAGCAGCCATTTCCCTACTATTTGCTGCGCCGGATGGGGCAATATCAATCACCAAGATCCTAAGCATGGTTCAGCATTAACTGCAGCTATAAACAATGATGATGTAGTTCTAATTCAATACCTTATTGAAAATGGCGTAGACGCTAATGCTGAAAATAAATACGGTGTAGTACCTATCGAAGTCGCGCTTCATCATTCAACAGATGAAGTCGTCAGACTATTGGCTTGGTCTGGGGCAAACTTAAAAAGTAGAGTTAGGCCCCATTGGCAAGAGCGTTTGGAGTCATGTTTACGTGGTAACTAACAAACAACTGTAGCCTTTCGCTGGCGCTCACTGGGACAATAACACCGTCCGCTTCTGGCACAAAGCAGAAGTAGCCAGTCAACAATCTGTTCGTCGGCAACTTGTCTATAGCAGAACTTAAAGACTCGACAGATGAACCTACACGTTGGGCGAAGCTAAAAAAGTATGCTATGTAGTAAAGACTACCAATCAGCGCTGTATACTATATTGGCTGCGGACGCCTCTACTTCTAGTGGGGCTTTATCGTAACCGTATTCAGCCATGTCGAAAAAGTGTTGGGTGACAACTTCATCTAAACTGGCTCGTTCAATCTGTAACACATGCACTAATTCGTGGGCTAACTTGGGCCTATTAAGCTCGAAATCTTTACGAGCATAAATCGAATAGCCGAAAACTTGTGCGTTATTTATTATTCCTTCTCCAGCAAGTCCAACGGCTTCGCCAAACACTTTAAGCGCGAAGTTTTCGTAGGGATATGGCACTTCATCTACATAAACAATTCTTACTTTCTTAGGCTGTTTTATGCCTATCTCCGCTGCTAGCGCCAATTCTTGTTCATTCAACGGTTGACCTATTAAGCCTTTCATATCTGTTTCATGTGCCCACTCTATGTACTGCGGCAACAATACGCGTGCTATTATTTTTTCATAGGAAAGTGCCACAACGACTATTACTTTAAACAAGGCTAACGATACGAACTTTATAAATTTCATGTGGTTAAAATCCATTTTAAAGGGGGAGTTTGTGCCGCTTACACGCTTTGTTACAAACAGTTGAAGCGTGTAGTCAGCACAATCGACTTGTTGCTATATGCATAGTAGAGCATATGATGGCGAAGTGTTCCATCAAAGGGCTGTAAGAAAATGTGATTAAAAACAAAGTGAAAGGTTACACACCGCTATTCAATAGTGAATTGTGACTAGCGGCGGTGATGGTTCAAACTACGATATAGAGTTTTATTCGTCGTCGTCAGACAGAGTGTTTCTTGGCTTGCGTTTCACAGGAACCATACCAATATCTTCTCCAGACATGGTATCGACACGTTTTTTAGTGCCAGGTTTTGCTGGTTTCGCTACGCGCTTTTTACCATTTTTCGCATTTGATTGTTTTGACACTTTTTTCTTCGGCGTAAAACCTTTAAAAGACGCCGAGAATTCGTCATGCGGTGAACACTCTAACGCATATTGAAGGTGATTCTTAAGCCCCTCGAAACTGTTCCAATCACGAGGGCCAATTAGCGAGAATGCTTCGCCTTTTTGCCCAGCACGGCCTGTACGGCCGATACGGTGAATGTATTCATCCGCGTTCTTAGGAAGGTCAAAGTTAACCACCAATCCAACTTTTGATAGATCTAGTCCACGAGAGGCGAGGTCGGTAGTAACCAGAATACTGTGCTGCCCACGAGCAAACGCACTCATTACTGCTGCGCGTTGGCTTTGTAGCATATCACCACGAAGCGCAATAGCTTCTAAGTTTTGTTCGTTAAGCAGTGCTGCAATTCTATCGGTATCTTCACGGGTAGCTGTAAATACGATAGCTTGGTTGTAGGTACGATTGGCTAGTTCAAACTGTAAAATTTGATCTTTGTTATCAACATTGTCTGCAAAGAAGCACTTCTGTTCGATATCGCCATGCTCTGCGGTTGAGTCTCCTACAGCTACACGAACAGCGCCTTTGGTTAACTGCGTTGTCATATGCTTTAGCTCAATATTATCGAGCGTGGCAGAAAACAACATAGTTTGACGCTTTCTGTGATCAGCATAGTCGTTAATCATTTTAAGCTGAGCAGAGAAGCCTAAGTCTAACATCCGGTCGGCTTCATCAAAGATAAGCAACTCTAAACCGTTTAAATACACACTTTTATCTAATAGATGGTCGGCTACACGACCAGCGGTACCAACGATAATGTGAGGGTTACGGCGAAGCGCTTTAACTTGGTCGTTATAATTTTCACCGCCCACAATAAGTGAACAAGTAAGATTTAGCCCGGTACACATTGATTTAGCTTCAATGAAAACTTGTTTGGCTAGCTCACGAGTTGGCGCAAGAATAAGTGCGCGTGGGTCTTGACGACTAAGGGCTTTTTGCGACATTAGCCTGTTTATAGCTGGCACTAAAAAGGCGAAGGTTTTACCTGACCCCGTTTTTGATGACGCAATTATATCTTTGCCCTGAATAGCTGGCAGCATAGTGCGTTCTTGAATTTCGGTTAGCGTCGAAATGTTTTTCGTTTCGAGCTTTGAAATAATTTTGTGGTGAACAGGTAAATCAGTAACTAGCAAGAAGGTATAGCCTTTTTAAAATGACATTCGGGCGCATTATCCCTTAATGCACGGTGCATTTAAAGGTTTATTGGAAAGGCTTATGAGTTTGCAGACTGAAGGCAGGTGCTTGTAACAATCGTTACTCAACGAAGAATATAAAGTTAAAGCAAAAATGTGAGTTAACTCAATGGCGCGCGCTTACCACAAGAGCATAAATGCTGAATGATAAGCGCGACATTGCGAAACACAATTAAATGAAAAGCACAATTAAACGCAGAGTTTAAAACTGCATTTCAGGTACATTTTCAGGAACAACAAGCTTTCCGCCCGTTTTCTCTTTAATTTCGTCAACGCTGACGCCCGGGGCGCGTTCTTGAAGCACAAATGCGCCGTCTTCAACACTCAGCACTGCTAAGTCGGTAATAATGCGCGTAATACAGTTCACACCGGTTAACGGTAAGGTACATTCGCTAAGTAGTTTTGGGTTACCGTGTTTGTCGGTATGGGTCATGGTAACTATTATGTTCTTCGCGCCAGCAACTAAGTCCATAGCACCGCCCATGCCTTTAACGAGTTTGCCCGGTATCATCCAAGACGCAATATTGCCCGATACATCAACCTCAAATGCGCCAAGTACAGTAAAATCAACGTGGCCGCCGCGGATCATGGCAAAGCTCTCAGCGCTACTAAAAATAGATGCGCCTGTGATAGCCGTTACCGTTTCTTTACCAGCGTTTATCATATCAGCGTCAATTTCACTTTCAGTCGGGTAGCGTCCCATCCCCAAAAGACCGTTTTCTGATTGCAGCATCACGCTGATGTCATCTGGTACATAGTTAGCTGCAAGGGTAGGGATACCAATGCCTAAATTAACGTAATCGCCATCTTTAAATTCCTGAGCGACGCGCATTGCGATTTGTTCTCTACTAAGCATTACACTGACTCCTTGCTAACTACACGGCGTTCAATACGTTTTTCAAATGAACCTTGAATGACACGGTTTACATAAATCCCGGGAGTGTGGATCTCGCTGGGGTTCAATTCACCAGGCTCTACAATTTCCTCTGCTTCTACCACAGTGACTTTACCTGCAGTAGCGGCCATAGGATTAAAGTTTTGTGCTGTATGGCGATAAATACAGTTTCCGTAAGTATCTGCTTTCCATGCTTTTACAATGGCAAAGTCGCCAGTAATAGCATGTTCAAGAATATAAGGGCGACCGTTGAATTCTTTGACTTCTTTTCCTTCACCAACAGGCGTACCATAACCTGTGGCAGTGTAGAAGGCAGGAATGCCAGCACCACCAGCGCGCATTTTTTCCGCCAGCGTTCCTTGAGGTGTAAGCTCAACTTCCAACTCACCGTTAAGCAGTTGTTTTTCAAACAGGGCATTTTCACCTACATAAGAAGACACCATTTTTGCTATTTGTTTGTCTTCTAGTAAAAGACCCAAGCCAAATCCATCTACACCGCAGTTATTAGAAACTACAGTAAGTCCAGATACGCCCATTTTCTTAATTTGGCCTATCAGTCCTTCGGGTATACCACACAGCCCGAAACCGCCCGCAATGACTGTCATACCATTTTCAAGGCCAGCCATTGCTTCTTCGTATGAGGATACAACTTTGTTAAATCCCGCCATTCTCTATCTCCAATGCATTTGTTAAAAATAAGTATCGACATTGTTGCTTCATTTGTAAAATCGAATTAATCTTGCGATTAATAAAAACTATTTATTAATTGTTGAAGTCAGTTGAAAAGTTTATGGATGTTTCATACCGTCAAATAAAAGCGTTTGTAGAAGTGGCCAAGTCATCAACCTTTGCTGAAGCCGCGGTAAATCTACATTTAACGCAGCCAGCTTTGTCATCGGCAATTAAAAAAATGGAAGAGCAGTTAGGCGGTAAGTTATTCCAACGCAATACACGCAATGTAAGCCTAACACCAGAAGGAGAGGTGTTGTTTCCAAATGCTTTGAGGCTACTGCACGACTGGGACAATACTTTTTCTGATATTCAAAATTTGTTTGCTATGGCGAAAGGGCAGCTTACCATTTGCGCTATGCCGTCATTTGCCGAGTCTCATTTACCGAATATCTTGTCAGTATTTCATCAACGAATTCCAAACGTAAACTTACGAATTGTCGATGTAGTAATGGAACAGGTAATTCATGAAGTTACTACAGGCCGCAGCGAGATTGGGTTCTCGTTTGAGCCAGAGCGCAAAGATGGTTTAGTGTTTAAAACCCTTTTTGCTGATGAGTTTGTTGTTGTGACCAACAAAGCACAATCAGCCCATTTAGGGGACAAGTTGCATTGGCAGGACTGTCTAAAACTTCCATTGGTAATGATGAATAGGGGATCTGCGGTACGCCACTGGACTCAATCTAAGCTAGCACAATATGGTGAGCTAAATATAATCGCGGAAACGGGGCAGCTATCTACACTAGGAAAGCTTATTCTAAATGGTTTAGGTATATCTATTATGCCGGCGATTTGTAAAGCGCAAATGGAGGGATTGGGGCTAGTAACAAAAGAAATTAGTGACATGCCTCTGGTGAAAAATATTGGAATAATTCGAAATGCGCGAAAAGGGTTATCGCTGCCGGCTCAATCTATGTGGGACATGGCCGTAGCGCATTATGAGTGAAATAATGCGCTTTATGGTTTCTAAGAAAAGGTTCGACCTACCACTTCTTCTTAGGTGCGAACAACTCGTCTAATTCGTCTCTTTCTTCTTCTTGCTTCTTGGCGCGATCTTTTTCGTTCACGCTCTTAAGGTTGCTTTGGATTTCGTGTAACCACTCGTTAAGTGTAGCAAGTTTAGACATTGAGTATTCGTCTTGGGGATTTTGATTTTCTAGTGCGTTTTTCGCCTTTTCAAAATATTGTCTGGCTGACCCAAGCATATTGGTTTGAAGTGCAGCGCGGCCGCGCTTAATCAATGTTTCTACATTTACTTTTACCTGCAAGCGTTCAAGCTGCTTATCTTCATCCATGAATACTTTAGAATCAATTTGCCCTTTGCTATGTTCTGAACGAAGAATAATGCGCAGTTTTTTAACGGCCTGAATGTATTGAATGATCATTTTGTCGTTGTCGGGTAACGCGAAATCGTTAGTGATTCCGCTATTGTCCGAAAGAGCAGCGGCGGTTGCTTGCTCACTGCTTGAGATACGCTGTTTTAGTTCAGATGTACTCGATAAATCGTTCATTGCTTTCAAGGCATTTAGAATACGATTGTGAAGTATGCCCATAATGCGAGAAGAAACAGGCATGTTTACACAGGCGGCAATAACGTTCTCAGTTTCGTCGACAATAGTACGCTGTTTGGCAAGTTCAGTTCTGCGCTCAGCCTCTTGCTTTTGACGATGTTGTTGCATTGCATTGATAAAGATAGCTGCGATTAGCAAAACAACAATTAATATAATAATAATCACGTACATGCGTGTGTTTCCGTCTGTTTTTATTTTTATAACGTTAACGTATTACTACGTACGAGCGTTACTTTTGTATTACTTAATGTTATCGGTCAATCTTACGGTATTTTACTTCAAATACACTTCCACCGAGACTCCCGCCGTTGGAAAGGGCGATTGAGCCCAGTTTATCTCCTTGAGAATGCGCGTTTGCAATTAACTTCGCAAAAAATAACCCCAACCCCGTTCTTCCTTGGCTTAACTCAAAGTCACAGAGCTCTTCGTGGCTTTTAGTTAACATCGCTTCGGGATAGCCACGACCATCATCCTCTATTTTAATAGTCATGAAGTCGTTCTCGTCTGCCTTGGCACTTACTATTATTTTGGATGTTCCATAGCGCATTGCGTTAATGATTACATCGTTTAATAACAAATAAATTAACTCACTGTCTAAGTACCAGCTAAGGTCATCTTCGATAGCGATGCTTATATCAATATTTTTCTGAGATACATATAACGCATTAGAGCCAACAACATCTTCAACCAAATCTTTGATGAAACTTTCGTCAACGGTAATGGGTAAACTTTCTAATTCAGCCCTGTACAAAGAGAGTACTTGAACAAGATTGGTGTTGAGCCTGGATGCTTCATAATGAACACTCGCAACCTGCTCTCTAGCTTTCTCGTCTTGAGGAGAAAGGGCGTCGCTGAGTGTTTCAATAGATTGAATAAGGAGAAAAAGTGAATTTTTCATATCGTGCACAGCAGCTGCCAACACCGATGAAAAATCAATTGTGGATGTAACTTGTTTACTGCTACTCATTATCTATCTAACGCCGTGCTTTTTAATCACCTACCCATAATGTAGAAGAAATCGGACAAAGGCGAATAAATCCCACTCGAAAATGTAAAAATTCAATTATTTTCAACTTTATAATGCCAATTTCGTAATAGCAACTAGTAAAAAAAGGTGGTTTTGGTTATAACGGAGGGAGTACAGTGTCAGTCTATCGCATTAAACGGTGTAAAATATGAAGCTACAGCAACTACGGTATATCGTAGAAGTCCTCAATAACAATTTGAACGTGTCAGCAACTGCAGAAAGTTTATATACCTCACAGCCGGGTATCAGCAAACAAGTTCGCATGTTGGAAGATGAACTAGGTGTTCAGATTTTTGGCCGTAGCGGTAAGCATTTAACACACGTAACAGATGCCGGTAATGATGTAATCAATATAGCTCGTGAAATACTAGCCAAAGTAGAGAGTATTAAAGCGGTAGCAAGGGAACACACGCTTCCAGATCAAGGTAAACTTAATATTGCGACTACGCATACGCAAGCCCGTTATGCGTTACCTGATGTTATTCAGGGTTTCATGAGCAAGTATCCTAAAGTGTCATTACACATGCATCAGGGCACGCCGTCTCAAATTAGCGACCTGGCTGCCAAAGGCGAAGCCGATTTTGCTATCGCTACCGAGGCTCTCCACTTGTACAACGATTTAGTCATGCTTCCTTGTTATCACTGGAATCGCAGTGTAATAGTAAACAAAGACCATCCGTTGTCGAAAAAGGGCACTATCGATATTTCAGACATTGCCAAATATCCGTTGGTTACTTATGTTTTCGGTTTCACCGGACGCTCTGAATTAGACCAAGCGTTTGAAAGAGCAGGGCTAACACCTAAAATAGTCTTTACCGCAACAGATGCCGACGTTATTAAAACCTATGTCCGCTTAGGTGTCGGTATTGGTGTTATTGCGTCGATGGCAGTAAGCGAAGAATTAGATGATGATCTTGTGAAGATAGATGCAAGTCACCTGTTCGATTACAGCACGACGAAAATTGGATTTAGGAAGGGGTCGTTCTTAAGAAGTTATATGTACGACTTCATTGAGCGTTTTGCGCCTCATCTGACCAAGGACAAGGTTGAGAAAGCTATGATGCTGAAAAATAACGAAGAAGTGGAAAAAATGTTTAAAGGCGTGACGCTTCCAGTAAAGTAAACGTAGCGCTTGTTGAAAACGTTCATTAAAAAGGGGCTAATTGCCCCTTTTTTCATTCCATACATTGTCTAGTTAGCACGAGGCGCTAACATTCGATAATATTTACCGCGAGTCCACCTCTCGCCGTTTCTTTATATTTAGTCTTCATATCATTACCGGTATCGCGCATGGTTTTAATAACCTTATCTAGCGATACTTTTTGCTCACCGGTTCCGCGCAGTGCAAGACGAGAAGCATTAATGGCTTTGATTGCACCCATGGCATTTCGCTCAATGCACGGAACCTGAACCAGACCACCAACAGGATCACAAGTAAGGCCGAGGTTGTGCTCCATACCGATTTCCGCAGCGTTCTCTACCGAGGCAGCTGTGCCCCCCATAATTTCAGTTAACGCGCCTGCAGCCATTGAACAAGCGACGCCTACTTCTCCTTGGCAACCTACTTCAGCACCTGAGATTGACGCATTCTCTTTATAGAGAATACCAATAGCGCCTGCGGTAAGCAGGAATCGACTTGCTACTTCTTCATCAACAGGTCGAATAAACTTATCTACGTACTGTAGAACAGCCGGAATGATACCCGCTGCACCATTTGTAGGTGCAGTTACAACACGGCCGCCAGCTGCATTTTCTTCATTTACAGCTAAAGCAAACAAGTTAACCCAATCCATAGTCTGCATAGGGTCGTTTGTGTGTTCAGTTTGAAGTCGACGGTATAGTCCAGGTGCGCGGCGAACTACTTTAAGCCCGCCAGGTAAAATACCTTCGCTTTCGATACCTCGTTGAATACAAGCTTTCATTACTAACCAAATGTTGTGTAGCTGTTGCTTTACTTCGTGCTTGGGTCTGAAAGTTGATTCGTTACGTAGCATCAGTGAACTAATGCTTAAGCCGTTAGTTTTACACAGAGCAAGAAGGTCACCGGCCGTTTTAAAAGGGAAGGGTACTGATGCTTGCAGGCTGGCCGCATGCGCTTTGGTCGCATCGAAGTCTTCGTCTTTTATGATGAAGCCACCGCCAATACTGTAATAAGTTTGCTGTTTTACAAGCTCATCTTTCGCGTACGCATAAAACGTTAAGGCATTAGCATGTTTGGGGAGCGTTTTACGGCGGTGAAAAACAATGGCGTTTTTGTTAGGAAAGCGCACTAATTTCTGACCATTAAGGCAAAGCTTTTCCGTGTTGCGTATTTCTTCAAGTTTAGTCTCGATGCTGTCCACATCGACAACGTCTGGAAGTTCTCCTAGTAAACCGAGGATAACAGCTTTTCCTGTTCCGTGGCCGATACCGGTTTGGCCTAATGACCCAAACAGTTCAACTTTCACGCTATCCACTGAATCAAAAAGCGCAGCTTCCTGAGCGAGTTCGGTGACAAACTCGGCGCCTGCTTTCATTGGTCCTACGGTGTGCGAACTCGATGGGCCAATGCCCACGCTGAACATATCAAATACACTGATCATAAACTTTCAAAATTAAAACAAAGTAATAGTAAGATCATGCATCCACCACGGAAAAACCACAATACAGAAAAGCTAATAAAGGGATTAGTTTTGCTAATACGCTGTAAAGTTTAATTTATAGTACACGCAAGAGCGGTTAAGCAAATACAAAAGCTAAGGATGAATATGATGAGATAAATTGCGTAGCATTGCCGCCGTTGCGCCCCATATCATGCGGTTTTTCCATGGGATAAAGTAAATTGGAAATGCCTTTTTATCGCGATGCGTCGTGTGAACTAAATGATTTCTTCTGTCTAAAACATGTGCGAGCGGTACTTCAAAAGCGCTTTCTACCTCATTTTTGTCAATAATCGGTGTAAAGTCAGGATTTACAAACCCAACAACTGGCGCAATTTCATATCCGCTGATTGTTCGGTATCTAGGCAACATTCCTACTACGTCTACGTGAGTAGCGGGTAAACCAACTTCTTCTTCTGCTTCTCTAAGTGCCGCGTCAAAAAAAGAGTTATCAGCTTTGTCGACCGCTCCGCCCGGAAAACTGATTTGACCTGGATGATGCTTGAGGTGGTGCGCTCGTTCGGTAAGCAGTAATTGAAGCGAATTGCCATAATCTATCAGGGGGATAAGTACAGCCGCAGGGCGTCCTGTTTTTCGCAACGGAAAATCTGGCTCGGTGTGAGGCTGCCTTAAGTGGTGAAACTGTGATAGAAATTCGTTCTTTGTCATAGATATTTGCTTACACCTATATGCTTACCTTTGTGCTAGCACATTACATACAAATACTGTGCTATTGGTTAATTGATTCAAGTACTGGCAGTATTCTAGACACTTTATCTAGGGTTTCTTGATATTCTTCGCTAGAAACAGAATCTAGCACAATACCACCACCGGCCCAGCAATGTAATCGACGGTTCTCTGCCAATACGGTTCTAATACAAATACTTGAATCCATGTCTTCACGAAAACCCATATAGAACACGCTGCCACAGTAGATATTCCGGCGGTGTGGCTCTAGCTCATCGATAACTTCCATCGCACGGATTTTCGGTGCTCCAGTTATTGACCCCCCAGGAAATGCTGATGCCAGAAGCGATAAAGGCGAAGAAGACTCATTCAATTCACCAGTTACCGTACTTACTAAATGGTGCACAGCCTGATAACTTTCAAGAGCAAAGAGTGCGGGTACGTTCACCGAGTGAGGTTTGCAGTGCTTTGAAATATCGTTGCGCAGCAGATCTACAATCATAAGATTTTCTGCACGGTCTTTTTCTGCTGAGAGCAAGCTCTGAGCACTGGCGGCATCTTCTTCTTTGTCTTCAAATCGCGGGCGTGTACCCTTTATCGGTTTTGTTTCTACAACCCCATCTTTAACGCGTAGAAAGCGCTCTGGTGAAATGGAAGCAATACAGCCTTGGGGCAGGTTATAAAAAAGCTGAAAATGGCGCTTGATTTTGATTGCGTAGCTCACAATATGCTTGCCACATATTCCCTTCAAACGCTGCGCTAAAACGTTGCGCCATATTTACTTGGTAGCAATCACCGGCACGCAAATAGGCGTGTATTTTATCCAAACAAGCTTCATATTCCGTTTTAGACAAATTTGATTCGAACCGCGACGTTAACTTGAAATTTGGCTCAGGTGTTTCGTCGTTGAACGAAGAAAAAAACTGAGTCAGTGGTTGACTATCAACGGAGCAATAATAGATGTAACCTGTTTTTGTATCTTCAATAAGTGAACGAAGATAAAGGCCAACCGCAAAATCAGGGGTTTCGTAGTCATCTTTGGCGATGCTTGGCATCGTTTCATAAAAGCGCCCAGTGTCATAGCCTGCCATACCAGCCACACCGATAATAAAAGGGAGGTGCGCTGTATTTACACTGGCATGTATCTCCACATTTGAAACGCGCGCATGTAAGTGTGCTTGCACCGCTTCAAAGGGCGCCAATGTTAATTCTTGGTGCTTTGAAGTGATTAGTTCGATGAGTTGAACCTTATCACCTTTTGCTTCGATAACTGCGGAAGGCGAAAATGCCATAATATTGAAGCGACCTTCACTTTTAGACGAACCAGAAGTATCTAGTAAAAGGGAATATGGGTGTGTAGAGACTCGCTTAAAAAGTGCATTGAAAACGGCTGTGTTCTCGTCACAATTTAGCGCTAATTTATCGGCTAATTCCTCTGCAGTGAAACGGGAAACATAAACGTGAATAGTATCTGCGTGTGACATAGGTGTTTTCTGTACTTCTTTTTATCGTGGGCGTTTAGTGCTTGAATTAAGCACAAACTTCCTTCTATTTTTAACTGGCGTTAACAAATAAGGGCTAATAACCGATGACATTAGGCTGCTTTTTCAGATATCCCTTCAGCATAGTTTTTAAAAATGACTGGAATTAGCCACAAGCACATGGTTTTACATGGTGCGTTGTCTTTAGATGCGCTAGTATACGCTTTTTTAGCTAGCTAAGACCACGAAAGCCAAATAAAAAGAGGATGTCATGACCGTTATCCGTCAACAAGACTTCATTGACAGCATTGAAGATGCCCTGCAATTTATTTCTTATTATCACCCGCTCGATTACGTTAAAGCCGTAGAAGAAGCCTATAAAAAGGAAAAGAGCCAAGCCGCGAAAGACGCGATGGCGCAAATTCTTATCAACTCACGCATGTCTGCAGAGGGTAAACGCCCTTTGTGTCAAGACACGGGGATCGTAACCTGTTTTGTTAAAGTTGGTATGGGTGTGACGTGGGATAAAACTGACATGACCGTTCAAGAAATGGTTGATGAAGGTACGCGTCGTGCATACCTTAATCCAGACAATCCACTTCGCGCCTCTATCGTTGCTGACCCTGCCGGTGCGCGCAAAAACACCAAAGACAATACGCCATCTGTTGTGCATATCGACATGGTAGCGGGTGAAAAGATCGAAGTGATGATCGCGGCTAAAGGCGGCGGTTCTGAAAACAAGTCTAAAATGGTAATGCTTAACCCAAGCGATGATATTGCTGACTGGGTAGTAAAAACTTTGCCGACGATGGGGGCAGGCTGGTGCCCTCCAGGAATGCTGGGAATAGGTATTGGCGGTACGGCTGAAAAAGCAGCGGTACTTGCAAAAGAAAGCCTTATGGACCCAGTAGACATCCAAGAGCTTATAGAGCGCGGCCCGCAAACTACCGACGAAAAACTTCGCTTAGAAATTTTTGACCGCGTAAATAAGTTGGGTATCGGTGCACAAGGCCTAGGTGGTTTAACGACTGTTGTTGACGTTAAGATTAAGTCGCTACCTACTCACGCTGCGTCAAAACCTGTAGCAATGATCCCAAACTGTGCGGCGACTCGTCACGCACATTTTTATCTAGATGGTTCGGGTCCAGCGGAGCTTACGCCACCTAAATTAGAAGATTGGCCAGAAGTAACTTGGGAAGTGAGCGAAAACACTCGCCGCGTTAACCTTGATGAAGTAACAAAAGAAGATATCCAAGAGTGGAAAGTAGGCGAAACGGTACTGCTGTCAGGTAAGATGCTTACCGGTCGTGATGCTGCTCACAAGCGCATTCAAACCATGATGGAAAATGGTGAAGGTTTACCCGAGGGCGTTGACCTAACTAACCGCTTTATCTATTACGTTGGTCCTGTTGACGCTGTAGGTGACGAAGTGGTTGGTCCGGCTGGCCCGACAACGGCTACCCGTATGGATAAGTTCACTGACATGATGCTAGAGAAAACAGGCCTTATTGGCATGATTGGAAAAGCAGAGCGTGGTCCAGCAACCGTTGATTCAATTGCTAAACACAAAGCGGTTTATCTAATGGCAGTTGGAGGTGCAGCGTACCTTGTATCTAAAGCCATTAAGAAATCTCGTGTCGTAGCATTCGAGGACTTAGGTATGGAAGCAATTTACGAGTTCGACGTAGAAGACATGCCAGTAACCGTTGCAGTAGACAGCACGGGTGCCAATGCTCACAAAAATGGTCCGGCCATTTGGAAAGCAAAAATTGAAGAGCTTGATGCCTCGCTATCTAAATAGAGAGGAAGGCAAAACTTAAGATGAGCCGTTCTGCTTAAGTAAGCTAATTAGGTTTTTCATCACAATATAAAAAACGGGTGCAATAGCACCCGTTTTCATTTGTGTAGTTTCATTTTTGCAAAGGTTTACGTGCTAGACGTTTTGCCCCAATTTCATTTTAAATTTATACCAATTGGTATATTTATCTGATTTTGTTTATAGTGCTGTACAAAATAACAGTATGAACGTGCACTATGTTAATTAACCTTATTTCTAGCGAACCCATTTCCTTTCTTATAGCCTTCGTAAGTGTGTGTGCTTTTTCACTTTATTCATTTATTCGAGGCCAGGCGAATGCCACTAAGATAGCGCAGCTTTCGCAAATCAATGAGCAGCTACAAAATGATTTGAATAGCGAGCGTATTGCTATTGCCAAGCTTCAAGCACAAAACGAAGCGCACCAAGCAAGAATTCAGGCGCTTCATGCTGCGCATGAAGATAAGCTTGCGTCTATGAATGCATCTGAACAACGTTTGCATACGCAATTCGAAAATCTAGCAAATCGCATATTCGAAGAAAAGCAACAGCGTTACACGCAACAAACAAAACACAATATAGAAGCTGTTTTGGCGCCATTCAAAAACGAGTTAGATGGTTTTAAACGTCAAATCTCAGAACAACACATACGTGAGGGGCAGGAGCGAGCCTCACTTAAAACAGAGATTCTAAGTTTAAAGGCTCTCAACCAGAAAATTACGGAAGAAGCTGCAGCGCTGACCAATGCACTAAAAGGTGACAATAAAAAGCAAGGAAACTGGGGCGAAGTAGTGCTTGAGCGGATACTCAAAGAATCTGGTTTACGCGAGGGTCATGAATTTGAAACACAAATGTCAGCAACATCAGAGCACGGCAAGCGATTTCAACCAGATGTCGTGGTGCATTTGCCAAATGATAAAGATGTGATCATAGATTCAAAAGTAAGTTTGGCGGCCTATGAAAGGTATTACAACTGTGATGATGAAGCTGAGAAAGCGCAATTTTTAAGTCAACATGTGGCTTCTATAAAAGGGCATATCAAAGGCTTAGGCGCGAAGGACTACCAAACGCTTAAAGGCATAAAGACACTGGATTATGTGTTACTTTTCATTCCCATTGAGCCTGCATTTATGATTGCTGTCGAAGAAGAACCAGACTTAGTCACAATGGCACTTAATCACAATATCATGTTGGTTAGCCCAACTAATTTACTGGTTGCACTGCGTACTATTAATAACATTTGGCAGTATGAGTACCAAAATCAAAACGCACAGCTTATTGCGGAACAAGCAGCAAAGCTTTATGACAAGTTCGTTGGCTTTGTCGGTGACATGGAAAAGGTAGGAAAGTCTATGGATAGTGCTCACGCGAGTTATGAGCAAGCTATGAATAAATTAACTAGCGGGCGAGGGAATATCGTAAGGCAAATTGAGAAATTTCGTGAGCTAGGGGTGCAACCGAGTAAAAGGATGTCTCAGCACTTACGGCAACTTTCTAACGACGATTAAAAAAGGCCGCGATTGCGGCCTTTTTTGCTTATGAAGAGAACGTTATGAACGTTTCATACGTCTACGTAGGTATACCGCTGGTGCTAGAAGCAGTGCAATCCAACCCATAGAACCACCAGACTTATCGTTAACTGCGATAGTTACGCTGTCTGTGGTTGTATCAATACCGTCGGTTGCTGTTACTTGAACGGTTACACTACTAGCTTGCTCGTGGCTTGGTGCAGTTCCAGTAAATGACGTTGTCTCAACACCGTCAATAGTGATAGTAACGTCGTCACCGTCTGCGTCAGTGGCCGATGCAGTTACGGTGAATGACTCACCTTCATCTACGCTAGATGGCGCAGAGATTGAAAGGACAGGTGCATCTTGTACGCCTGCAACCGCTACCGTTACTGTGCCTTCACCAACAATTTCACCTTCAACTGGCTCTTCGTTTTCATCAATTGTACCTTCAACACGAACGGTATATGTAAATGAATCTTCTCCGAAGAAGTTAGTATTTGGAGCGTAGGTCACCGTACCATCTTCATTTACTGTAACTGTACCGTTTGCAGGCTCAGTAGTTACTTCAACAGTCGATGGATCAAGCGGCGCTTTATCGATAATGATAGGCGCAAAAGTACGGAAGCTGCCTGAAAGAGAGTCCATTGTGAATTCGTTTAGAATAACGTCATCCATCTCATTGGCAAGAATGTTTGCTGTAATTGAAGCATCTTCGTCAACAGACAACATATCATCCATGTATTCACTAGCAGGGATAACAGTTCCATCGTAACTAATAGTCACTTCATCACCAGCACTAGTTGTCAATAGATACTCGTCGCCTTCTACGGGAATCACTCCCTGGCCTAATTCGTCCATATAAGAGCCTAATGTGGTTCCTACGCTGCCCGAAATATTTTCAGCACCAATGACTGTATCGTGAACTGGCGCATCCATTGGACCATAGACAAAACTCACATTTCCAGTCTCATACTCAAACCACAATTGGAAGTTTACGGTCGAGTCAACGTTATCCCAAATCTGTGCATTCTCCCACTCAACAACAAAGTGACCAGTTGCACCCTCAAGGTTAGCAGTCCAGATACGTCCAGTACCAGATGCACCACCTTCTAGATCAAGGTCCGTCCAATAAGGCGCTATTACATTGTTTGGTTCATTCAGACTAGGAAGTACATCTGGATCGCGAGAAGTGATATTACCTGAACTGGTACCTAGCGACACAAAACCATTCGATGATATTTGCATCGATGTATATTCACTACCAAGATAAGTGATAGGGCGAGGTAAAGAAATCTCAATTGATGCATCGTCACACTCCGTCGAACATTCTAGCGGCGAGGTTCCTCCAACATCTTGCATAGAAAGGTAACCTGATATACCAAAACCCGCTAAAACATCGCTGATAGAAGTGTCTGTAGCCATTGCAAAAGATGCCGTATTCAATGCACCTTCCCAAGCTACTGTTCTACTATCTGCATCGTATGTAACTGGCTCCTGATTTCCGTTTTTGACAGCTGAAATCGTTGAAGGGTTGATAGCATATTTGTGATCAACCTCACCAGTAATGCTAATCATGCCTGTAACTTCAGTGTTCGACGCGTATGCCTCAGTAACTACAAGCTCACCTTCTGCGGCAGTTTGACTGCTTACTTCACTGTTAAATAACGAAGGCTCGTCGCTACTTACAGGGTAAACCGCAACAGGAATAAAGTAATCCGCCGTTGTATCGTCTGTATCTACCCAGTTGATGCCCCCGAAAGACCATGAGCCAGTAGAGGCTGTTGTAACGTCTACCGCAACCATAATTTCAGCTGAAGCACCTGCTGGCAGTGTAGCCATTTGTGGTGTAACCGTTGCTACAATAGCAGAGTCGTTAAACATAACTGTTGCATCAACAGTCACATCTTCGTCGCTTGTATTAGTAACCGTGATAGACATTTCACAGTTCAAGTAGCAGCTACCATCTACCAAGCTTAAATCACTGTATGTGAGCTCAACGGTTGTAGCACGAGGTAGATCTAAACGACCTGCACCCATATCAAAGTTATCTGCTTGTGTAGCAGCATCTTCTTTAAGTACGTCTCGGATAGAAGACGTTACAAGGGCACTCTTAATTTGCTGTGCAGTCCAGTCTGGGTGCATTTGCTTAAGTAGGGCCGCTGCGCCTGCTACGTGTGGTGACGCCATAGACGTACCATTTTTGAACGAGAAAGATTCGCCTTCATGTCCTGGAGCATCTGGAGATTCACCAGAGAAAATACGTGTACCAGGTGCGGCAATGTTGGGCTTAAGGAATGACGGATCGCCATTCGGTCCACGAGAGCTGCTTTCATTCATGATGTCAGCGAGGCTATCTGAAACAACACTTACTATGCCGCTACCAATGGTCACATTTAGCGACTCGTCTGTTTCCACTGCAAGAGTTGCAAGTTCTTGCCCTGATGTCGCAGGAAGCATAAGTGAAGGAATGGTTTGTGCTTCACTCAGGCCGCCCATTAATATTGGCGCTTCACCGCGTCCATCGACATTGTGAACAAGAACAGCAGTTGCTCCCGCTGCCTCTGCGTTTTCAATTTTAGTCACGAAACCACACGTACCACGGCTGATAAGCGCAATTGCACCATCAAACGCGCCCGCAGCAAATGCATCACAACCTTCAACGTTTGCCGCATCTACTTCGCCTGCATAAACAACAGGTGCAGTAATTGGGCTATCAAATACAATGTCAGGGTTGCCCACTGAGTAAAGGGCCGGAATAGAACCTAAAGTGGTATCGCCTTCAACGGTCACCTCGTTTGCGAACAAACGACCCGTTGTTGTATTTGCGACCGTTATTACGTCTTCTGAACAACCAGGACAGCCAATAGTGCCAGCACCCGGACCATCGTTACCCGCTGCAAAAACGGTAACAACGCCTGCATCGTGCATGGCTTCAAGTACGTCTTCATATACTGAGCCGTTAGGGTTTCCACCTGCACCGCCGCCCCACGAGTTATTTACAATGTCGGCGCCGTCTGTAAGCGCGGCTTCAAGCATTGATAAAAGCATTGAAGAGGCACCACTAGAAGACGCTGGGTTAGCAGGTGTGGCATACAAACCCTTGTAAACCATTAGGTAAGCGGCTGGAGCAACACCAGAAATCTCTGCTTCAGCACCGTCTCGCTCTGCCATTACTCCGTAGTTACCTACAGCTGTACCGGCTACGTGCGTACCGTGTCCATTGAAGCCTAGCGGGCTTTCATATTCTTCCTCAACAACAGCGAAGCCTTCTACGATATCAGCGGCACGAGCAACAATAAGTTTGTTGTTACAAAAATCCGGTACTTCTGAACAGTAGTCGTCAGTTGGTAGCGTATCTGCAGGAGGCGCTTCAAAGTTCTCACCACTAAATAGTGGGTTCTTAGGGCGAATACCACTATCGATGATAGCAACCTTTACACCTGCACCAGCATTTTCTTTACCACCCAGCTGTTCCCAAGTTTCTACGGCGCCAATGAGGTCCAAACTTGCGTCCATTTGTGCGTGATGAATGACGTCAGGATATACTGCTTTCACCGTTGACAGGCTTGAAAGCTGATCAAGAGCACTTTTTGAAACGATACCCGCAAAGCCATTGAACGCAGCCGTATATGACATATCAGCTTTAAATGACTTGTCGAAAGACTTGATAGATTGAATGACGGATTGCTGTTGCGATTCAAGGAATGACTTATATTCCTTTGCTGCGCTTGACTCAAAGTTAACCTTTTTACCTTTGTGCGCAGCCATACTGCTTACACTTGGGTTTACTGCGCTGAATTGCGCCATCGGTACATCAGTTAGCTGGACGATAACACGTACACTATCGCTATTTGCTTGAATGGCATTTGCAAGAATATTCTTCTTGTCGAACGACGCCTCAATGGCATTTTGTTGCTCTACGCCGTAACCAGATAGTTGATTTGATATAGCTAAAGCACCAAAAGCTGAGCCCGCTAATGCGGTAGCAATAACTGTACTTAGGATTGTTTTTTTCATAATTATTCTCGTGTGAATAGTTCCCTGGAGCCCAACGATTTTTTTGTTTGCTTTAAAGGTCATTCGCCTTTTTTTAAATGCAACTTATCGCTATGACTATCTATTACTAGCACACTTTTATTCCTTTTGTAACGAGTGTTTCTGCAATACACAAATTACACATTTTGTTACATTTACAGACAAATATGCATTGCCTACCTAACTTCTTTTTTTATTTGCAATTTCTTGTGAATACATACAAGAAGCGTTGCCGTCTAAAATAAAAGTAACCATATTTAAATGGGTGTCGGAGAAATGAATGTCCTACGAGATTTTCATATTTTTTACATGAACTTTACGTTTTTAGGACGAATATCCTTTTCAATTAGACTAATTGAGTATGGCTATTTCACCCATCGAAAAAAACGCCCACGAATAAGTAGGACACTCCTGCATTTTCTCAACTAGCATAATGTAATCTCTATAAGTCGCTATTAACCCTCATATTTAAGGGGATCAAACGTGAAAGACAGAAATCATTTGGCCGAAGTAAAAACAACAAATAAGGTCAAAATTATTACTAAAGGGGTTGTTGATATCCCAATGCTGCAAATCCTTTCTGCCGAAGGTGAACTCATTGAAAAAGCAGTTGAGCCTGACCTCAGCAAGGAAGAAGCATTAAAAATATTTAATACCATGCATTACATTCGAGTATTGGATGAACGTATGGTGGGTGCACAGCGTCAAGGTCGTATTAGTTTTTACTTGGCAAGCACAGGTGAAGAAGCGGCTTCAGTTGCAAGTGCTGCAGCACTATCAGACGACGACATGATCATGTCTCAGTACCGTGAGCAAGGCGCATTAGCGTACCGCGGATACACCACAGAACAATTCATGAACCAAATGTTTAGCAATAAAGACGACCCAAACAAAGGACGTCAAATGCCTATCCATTATGGTGACAAACCACTTAACTTCATGACGATATCTTCACCACTAGGCACACAGATCCCTCAAGCATCTGGATATGCCTATGGCCAAAAAATGTCAGGTAAAGATGTGGTTACTATCTGTTACTTCGGTGAAGGTGCAGCCTCAGAAGGGGACTTCCACGCAGGGCTAAATATGGCCGCTGTACTAAACTGCCCGGTAATCTTCTTTTGCCGAAATAATGGCTACGCCATTTCAACACCAGCAGAAGAGCAATTCGCGGGTGACGGCATTGCGTCTCGTGGTTTAGGTTACGGTATTAAAACTATCCGTGTTGACGGAAACGATGTGCTAGCTATTTATGCAGCTACCAAAGAAGCCCGTCGCATTGCCATTGAAGAAAAATGTCCTGTGCTTATTGAAGCCATGACTTATCGCTTAGCGGCACACTCTACATCAGACGACCCGACAGGTTATCGATCTCGCGAAGAAGAAGATAAGTGGCGTGCAAAAGACCCTATCGCTCGTATGGCGAAATGGTTAGAAAGCAAAGGCTGGTTTGACGAGGCTGAGAACCAAAAGCGCGTCGATAAAGCAAGACAAGACGTTTTAGCAGCAATGAAGAGTTGTGAAAAGACTGACGTATGTGCCATTGAAGACATTGTCGAAGATGTATACGACACAGCACCTTGGCACTTAAAAGAACAACTCAGTGAATTGAAAGCGCATATTAAGAAGTACCCGAAGATGTACCCTAAAACAGCAGGGAGAGTAAAATAATGGCTAAGATGAATCTACTTCAAGCAATTAATAATGCACTCATCACAGCCATGACCGAAGATGAGAAAGTAATGGTCTTTGGTGAAGACGTGGGCCATTTTGGTGGCGTGTTCCGTGCAACCAGTCACCTTCAAGAAAAATTTGGTAAGGCGCGTTGCTTTAACACGCCGCTTACTGAACAAGGCATTATTGGCTTCGCGAACGGCTTGGCCTCACAAGGCTCTGTACCTATTGCTGAAATTCAATTTGGTGATTACATTTTCCCTGCATTCGATCAAATTGTGAATGAGACGGCTAAATGGCGCTACCGTTCAGGCGGTCAGTTCGATGTTGGTACGCTAACAATTCGTACACCTTATGGTGGCGGTATCGCAGGCGGCCACTACCACAGTCAATCACCAGAGGCATTCTTCGCTCACTGCCCAGGGTTAAAGATTGTTATCCCTCGTGACCCATATCAGGCGAAAGGTTTGTTACTTGCATCAATTCGCGATAAAAACCCCGTATTGTTTATGGAGCCTAAACGTCTTTACCGTGCTTCTGTATCGGAAGTGCCTGAAGAAGATTACGAACTGCCATTAGGTAAGGCAGATATTGTTCAAGAAGGTAGCGATATCACCTTATTAGGGTGGGGTGCGCAAATAGAAATTCTGCAAAAAGCTGCAGAAATGGCTCTTGAAGATGGTGTGTCGTGTGAAATTATCGATTTACGCAGCATATTACCGTGGGACGTTGAAACGGTTATGCAATCTGTAATGAAAACAGGTCGCTTATTGATAAACCACGAAGCACCGCTAACAGGTGGCTTTGCGAGTGAAATCGCAGCGAGCATTCAGGAACGTTGTTTCTTATACCTTGAAGCGCCTATTGCAAGAGTGTGTGGTTTAGACACGCCGTATCCTTTGGCGCACGAAAAAGAATATATGCCAGATGAAACGAAGACGTACGAAGCCATAAAACGTACGCTTCACTACTAAGCCGGGGGACGATGAAATGACAATTGAATTTATCTTACCGGACATTGGTGAAGGTATAGTTGAATGTGAACTTCTGGAATGGTTAGTTTCTGAAGGTGAGCATATAGAAGAAGATCAACCTGTCGCGGAAGTAATGACCGACAAGGCTACCGTGCAAATTCCTGCAATGCATGCGGGTGTGGTTAATAAACTGCATTACGCGGTAGGCGATATTGCTAAAGTGCACGCACCATTATTCTCTATGACGCCAGATGATGCCGACGCTAACTCAGATACACATGAAGACGCGCAAGCGGAAGTAAAAGACAATGCGGCTGAAACAGCGACAGCGAATGACAGTGCTTCTTCAAACGCTTCAAACGGCAAGCACATCGAAGACTTTATTTTGCCAGATATTGGTGAAGGTATTGTCGAGTGCGAAATTGTGAAATGGAACGTGGCTGAAGGCGATGAAATTGAAGAAGATCAAGCCGTTGTAGAAGTGATGACCGACAAGGCAGTGGTAGAAATACCTGCTAAAAACGCGGGCACAGTGCATCGTCTTTATTACGCGCAAGGTGATATAGCAAAAGTGCATAGCGCATTATTTGCACTAGAAGTTGTCGGCGAAGCCTCGGCGAGTAACAGCACAGCTGACGCTTCACCATCTTCACACACCGGTTCATCAAACGATGCTTCACAAAGCTCAGTGCAAACTCAAACAAACGGTTTAAGTCAGCAATCAACGCAAGTGGCACCGTCAAAGTTCAGCGACGGCGAGTACGAGCCACCGATTGCTATAGAAGGTAAAGTGTTGGCAAGCCCCGCGGTAAGGCGCGTTGCGAGAGAAAAGAATATCGACCTTTCTTCGGTGAAAGGCTCGGGTAAAAAGGGGCGAATTCTTAAGTCTGACGTGCTGAATTTACAACAGCCCAGCGTTGGTAGTTCGACTCAAAGTGCACCGTCTTCTTCAAGCTCATCTACGTCACAAAAGGGCGATTCGAGTAGTGTAAACACTGTAGTTAAAGGCAGCGTTAGAACGGAAAAAGTACGCGGTATTCAGGCCGCTATGGCGAAGCAAATGTCGGCTTCGGTCTATACTATCCCTCACTTCACAGTAAGTGACGAGTTGGTAATGGACAACTTGATGTCACTACGCAAGCTGCTTAAACCTGAATTTGAAGCGAAAAACGTAAAACTTAGCTTTATGCCGTTTTTCGTTAAAGCGATGTCGTTGGCACTTAATGAGTTCCCTGTCATTAACAGTCAGCTTAACGAAGACGCCACTGAGATAAGCTACTTCGCAGATCACAATATTGGTTTTGCAGTAGACTCTAAAATTGGTTTGCTTGTACCCAATATTAAGCGTGTTCAAGACCTATCTCTGTTGGATATTGCTGTTCAAATGCAGGATATTATCGAACAAGCCAGAGCGGGCCGCGTAGCTGGCGAGCACCTAAAAGGCGGTACGATTAGTATCTCTAATATCGGTGCAATAGGCGGTATTACCGCAACGCCAGTAATTAATAAGCCAGAAGCTGCTATTGTTGCTCTCGGTAAAACGCAGAAACTTCCACGATTTGACGATGAAGGGAACGTTAGCGCGCAAAATATCATGGCGGTTAATTGGTCTGGCGACCACCGTATTATTGATGGTGCGACTATGGTGCGATTCAATAACCTTTGGATGAGTTACCTAACTCAGCCGGAAAAAATGTTGATGCACCTTAAGTGATATCATTCAAACCAATTTGATTTGCAGTAGCAATATTTTTAAAGGGCCAATAGTAAAACTATTGGCCCTTTTTTGTTTTGTATACCTCAAAGCGCGTTGACGTTATTATAGAGCACTATAAACAAACGAGAATTTTACTGAGGTTTTGTGCTTAGTTATCAACATGCCTTTCATGCGGGCAACCACGCTGATGTCATTAAACATCTTTGTTGGATTGGCGTTATTAACGCATTAAAGAAAAAAGATAAACCTTTTACGCTTTTCGACACCCACGCAGGCGCGGGCGCGTACGATCTAACCGACGCCATGTCATCAAAAAATAAAGAGTATGAGACGGGTATATCTCGTTTGCTTATAGATGATAAAGGCGTTCAGGACTTGCCAAATTTGTTGGCCGACTATCTATCGTTGTGCGAATCATTTTTGGCGCAGCAGCAATATCCGGGCTCGCCTGCAATAAGTGCAAAAGCGAAAAGGGATGGTGATAACTTACACCTAATGGAACTTCATCCTGCGGAATTCGATAAACTAGACAACAACGTGTCCCGTTTACGCACCCGTAACAGCCACGTACATAAACGAGACGGATATGAAGGTCTTCGCGCACTTACTCCACCTAAACCCAATCGTGGTGCTATTTTAATCGATCCTCCTTATGAGCGCGTGAATGAATATAGCGACCTTGTTAAGGGTGTGGAACAGGTATTTAAACGCTGGCAGCAGGCACAAATCGTAGTGTGGTATCCACTATTGTCAGAGAGGGCTGGCGCCAAAAGTGGTGCAAGTGAAGCTATGTGCGAGAAGCTTGCAGCATTAGGTAAACCCTGTTTTAAAGCAGAAATACATGTAGCAGAAAATACCCCAGATGCTGGAATGTATGGTTCTGGCGTATTCGTGTTAAACCCGCCTTGGCAATTAGATGCTAATTTAGAGAGCGCGCTAGAAAGCGTTGTTGGTATGTTAGGTGCCGATGAAACGGGTTATCACGCTACAGCGCATGTTACTTGGATAAACGAAGATAATTGATTGCTGTGCAGTTTAACAATGGTAAGCGTATCGCTGCTGATTAATCTGTTTCAAAAAGTCACTAAAAGTGTGAAGTAAAAAACATGTCGCAACTCAAAGGCCTAAAACATTTCTATATACCCGATGAGCAGTCGATATATCTGCTATCTCATGCGGATGCGAAAAAACTAAAAGACTGGGTAAACCTTTGTATCTCGCAGTTAGAAGGGTTGGGGTACAGTGACATCGAACTTTTAGGGAAAGGAGCCTTTGGGTTTGCGTTTGCAGGGAACGCGCCAAGCGGTGAATCACGGGTATTTAAGTTTTCGCGAATAACGTTGCCGCAGCATGTGCAAGATAGACTAGAAGAGGAAGCTTTTATGCTTTCTCACGTTAATCATGAGTTTGTGCCGCGGTTCATTGAATATCAACAAATACGCAAACAATCCATCTTAGTTATGGGGCGCGCACCTGGCGAAGACCTAGAAAAAGTCAGCTTGAAAACAGGTCCACTTTCGCCCCGTATTATCGTCAAAATTGCAGTGCAGGTCGGCGAACTTTTATCCAGTTTTCGCCAATACAGTGAAAATGGAGAAATTAAACCCATTGTGCACGGAGACATAAAGCCCTCGAATCTGGTTTGGGATGCCGAAAATGAATCGGTTGGATTGATTGATTGGGGCTCTTCAGTGTTCGCACAGACTGACATCACTGGGCAATATGTGGGTAACAATGTCATGGATTTAATGTCGGGTGAACTGCATCAAACTAATGCTCGACTTGGCGATGTTTATTTTATTGGCGAGGAGCAGCTTAATGGCGCACTCTCCAGCCCCCGCTTCGATGAACAAGGCTTGGCCAGTACATTATATGCATTAGCATCAGGGCAATCGTGTCGTTACGGAAGCAAGGTTATTACACCTTCATCCCTTGGTCTTCCTAAAATGCTTGCTAATATCCTTGAGCACATGCTCAGTGAAGATCCTACAAAGAGAAGACAAGGCGGAGATTACCTGTTTAATCATCTCCACGTTTTGAAGAATATGGTTTTCACTCAAGACAAGCCAACGCAATATACACCGTTGATCCCTACATGGCTGGCCCACACTCAGAACCGTGCTGATATTGAAACCGTTGTTTACAGCTCTCGAAAATCTTACCTACGCCAACAAGCAAGACTGTCTGACTCGTTAGATGAAAAAGACGTAGAGGAACTTCGTTATATAGACGATGCGCAATTTGACCGCTACTACAAAAACTATTTACAGGGCATGGGGGATACCGAAAAAGCATTTGTTTCAGCAATAAGCAGATTAGGCCGTTACCCTGTAGTTGGCGGTATGGCCGTGCGCTGGGAGCCAGAAGGTATATATGTCGATTCAAGCTTGAACTTGTATGATGAATCAATGAAAGCTGCGTTTGATTTAGCAGTGAATAATGTCATTAATTTAGCAAGGGCTATTCACAAGCCTGCGGTGTTCAAATGTTGTATGTTCAACGCCAAAAACACGCTGCACATTGAACGCGAAAGTGAAGATGAAGACTTTAAACCAGCAGGCGGTATGTTTATTCCCTACGAACTATCACGGGTTTCTGCACAAAAGGATGAAAGCCGTACTCACTCCTATTTCGAAGATGGCGATGATCCGGACGAACTATTAAAGCTGCCTCAGGAGATTATCGATACCATCGTTCAACTTAATACAATACATCACACTGGTTGTATTATATTTGAAGCATTACCGCGGCATTTGAAAATTCACAACTATTACACGTTGCTTGATCACAGCCAAGAAGAGCGCTTCCACGCATTATTAGCGCAACTCGTTCAGCAAATTCCCAAAATAAAAGGGCTAGGCATTTCAGGGTTTATGAAGTTACCCTATAAAGATACGCGCTTTTTCGAGCATAAAGCAAAATTGCCTGAAAAGTACTACCCGCGAAACCCAAAAGCAGTAATTGAAGAGAAAGTACAACATGTCTGAGATTAAACTATCGTCACTTTTTGAACTCGAAACAGTGGAAGCTGGCATCTATCGAGGTCAAAGCTGGGATTTAGGCTTCCGCGCCTTGTTTGGTGGACAAGTTTTGGGGCAAGCGTTAGCAGCTGCATACGAAACAGTGGAGGCTGGTAGAGTCGCACACTCATTCCACACTTATTTTTTACTACCAGGCGATGCTAAAAAGCCTGTAGTTTACGATATTGAAGTAGTGCGAGACGGCAGAAGTTTCTCTGCTAGACGGGTTAAAGCCATTCAGGATGGTAGAAATATTTTCTACATGACAGCGTCTTTTCAGGTTCCTCAAGATGGCATGGAGCATCAAAACCCAACAATGCCAGATGTGCCTGCGCCGGAAGATGTGCAGTCTGACATTGAATTCTATGAAGCTAACTTCAATAAAATTGCACGGCCTATGCAAGAAGCGTTGAGCTATCATAAACCTGTAGATATCCGCACGGTAGATGCAGCTAACTCTTACCAGTCAGCGAAACGCGAACCGACGCGTTATATCTGGTTAAAAGCAAGAGACACAATGAATGCATCACTGACTGTTCATCAAGCTGCGCTTGCTTACGCATCAGATTATCATTTTCTCAGTACGTCGCTTCAACCACACGGTGTTGCGGTAACCGATAAATCACTTCGAATCGCAACGATAGACCATGCTATGTGGTTCCACCGCACAATCAATATGAACGAATGGTTATTGTATGCAATGGAGAGTCCCTTTAGCGGAGGCTCTAGAGGTTTGGTACGCGGACAAATATTTAACCAAAATGGTGAACTTGTTGCGTCAACCATGCAAGAAGGATTAATGAGAAAAGTAGACGAATAGGGAGAGGGTAATGCGCTACAAATTAGGTTCTACATCACCGCTGGTTGATGAAAATACGTTTATAGCGCCAGGCGCACATGTTATTGGTAATGTTGAACTCAAAGTGGGTTCAAGCGTTTGGTTCAATGCGGTTATACGCGGCGATATGGACAAGATAACCGTTGGTAAAAATACGAATATCCAAGATGGCAGCGTATTACACACCGATGCAGGTATTCCTTTAGTGTTAGGTGAAGGGGTAACAGTAGGACATAAAGTCATGCTTCACGGCTGCGAGATTGGTGACTATTCCTTGATAGGAATTAACGCTGTCGTATTAAACGGTGCAAAAATTGGAAAGTACTGCATCATTGGCGCTAACGCTTTGATAACGGAAAACATGGAAATTCCTGATTACAGTTTAGTAGTTGGAGCGCCTGGTAAAGTCATTAGAACATTTGATGAGAAGATCGAACCCAAACTAAAAGCATCCGCTGAACATTACGTAGATAACGCCAAAACATATAAGTCATCATTACAGCCAATTGATAGCTGAAATTTAAGACTAGGCTGTTCGCGATATTTTGAATCCCCATAAAAAATGCCCAGAACAAACGTTCCGGGCCTAGGGGAATGGCTCATTGCTGAGCCGTGCGCTAACTTTTACACAGGAGAGTTTAAATAAAATCTTTTAAACGGACAATGAGTATAGAATACATTTGTTTAAATTATAAACAATTTTTGTGTGAATTTTATCTTACACTCTCAACGTCAATTAAATTGTAGAACTTATACGTTAGTAATCAATGGACTAAAGACTGGTCGGATGTGGTGTTTTTTGAGCAAAAAGGTGTACAGTTTATATCCACATGTTGCACACATTTTATCCACGTGATGAAGCGTTGTTAATGTATACCCTTGTTAAATATATAGACATACTTTCATTCATGTAAGTTATGTTGAAAACAGACGGTTGTACCATGCCATTATCCTTGTAGTATGACGTCAACGTTCATGCTAAATATGCGTGATACTGACTCTAAAAACAGGCTCTTACATTAATACGAGGATGGATTATGCAATCATTTTCTACTTTTATTCCCCCTGAACGGACTTTGATGGGTCCAGGACCATCCGATGTTAACCCCAGAATTCTAAACGCCATGGCGAGACCCACCCTGGGTCATCTCGATCCATTATTCATTGAGTTAATGGACCAAACCAAACAGCTTTTACAATATGCATTTAAAACTGACAATGCACTTACTATGCCTATTTCTGCTCCGGGCTCAGCAGGAATGGAGGCATGTTTTGTTAATCTTGTAGAACCAGGCGATAAGGTACTCGTGTGTATTAACGGCGTATTTGGCAATCGAATGGTCGAAAACGTAGAGCGTTGTGGTGGTGAGGCTATTACCGTCAACAATACATGGGGCGAGCAAACTGACCTTAATGTGGTAGAAGACACCCTTAAAGCCAATCCGGATATAAAGATCCTTGCCTTTGTTCACGCCGAAACATCTACGGGCGTACGCAATGAAGCCAAAGCGCTTTGTGAGCTGGCTAAAAAGTATGATTGTCTTAGCATTGTTGATGCAGTTACCTCTCTTGGAGGTATCGAGTTAGATGTTGACGGTTGGAGCATTGACGCTATTTATTCAGGTTCACAGAAGTGTTTGAGTTGCGTGCCGGGTATCTCTCCTGTTTCATTTAGTGAAAGAGCAGTTAACGTTATTCAAAACCGAAAAACGAAAGTGCAAAGCTGGTTTCTAGACATGAACTTGATTGTTGGTTATTGGGGGCAGGGCGCCAAGCGTGCCTACCACCATACCGCACCTGTCAACAGTATGTACGCTATGTACGAAGCACTTCTGATTTTAAAAGAAGAAGGCTTAGAAAATGCGTGGCAGCGTCATGCATTGGGTCATGAAAAACTTGCGCAGGGTTTAAGTGAACTTGGGTTAGAGCTAACGGTAGACAGTGCTTATCGTTTGCCTCAATTAAATGTAGTTAAAATTCCAGACGGCGTAGACGATGCTGCCGTTCGCAAGCAATTGCTTGAAGATTTTAATTTAGAAATCGGCGCCGGTTTAGGCGATCATGCCGGTAAAGTATGGCGAATTGGTCTTATGGGATACGCATGTAAACCCCGTAATATCGATCACTGCCTTGCTGCGTTGCGCACTGTGCTTAAGTAAAACGCCTAGCGCCTTTTACTCTTTTCGGTCAACACGTTCAGCGAGATGCTTAGCTGAACGGTTGGCTTTTAACCATTTAGCATATAAAACCTATTTAACATAGCGCTTAGATATCAGTCCGCATAGATCATTACCCACTCAGTGATATTTGAAATCTTCGTAATCACGCCGTGTTACCGCAGGTATAGTGGCACTACATCAAGTTGACTGGTATTACTTATCCATTTTTGGGTCTTGCCTCATAAAAAGCGCATCTCGGCGAAGTTATATCTCTTCTCGTCTTAGTTCAGTGCTAAGATTTCGTTTATTGCGTATATTCATAAACTATTCAGTTTTAAACATTTATCCTTTAGGTAACGTAATTAAAAGGCACCATAAAAAAGGAATCTCTATGAAAATGATCACGCGTACTAATACTTATTCGACAGCTAAAAGTGTAGTTAAAAAAGCATTGTTAGCATCATCATTTATTGCCTTATCTGCACCTATGGTTGCCGCACAGGCCGCACAAGAAGCGGTTATAAATGTGCAAGGCGTAGGAGAGGTAGAAGTGACACCAAACGCTTATTCAGTCACACTCGTTGTTGAAGAAGAAGGTAATACAGTAGGTAAACTGAACACTCAGCTTGATTCGGATCTGCGTTCTATTGTTAAGTTCTTGCTTAATCAAGGTATAGATGAAAAGCACATTCAGAGTATGCAGGTACGCTTACAACCTCGTTATATCAATACGCCACAAGGCCGTCAGCAAGAAGGTTTCACGTTGTCACGAGATATCACCGTCACATCTACTGACCTTGAAACTTATGACAAAGTATTAGATGGCGTGCTTAAACGAGGTGTTGATCGCATACAACAATTCAACTTTATTTCAGTTGGTGAAGGCGATGCCTATCAAAAAGCACTTATCTCTGCGGTAAAAGACGCAAAGCAACGTGCACAGTTATTAGCAAAAGAATTAGAGATTGAAGTAGGTGAAGTTGTTGCAATCTCAGAATCTGGTGGCAATATGCCGATTCCAGTAATGCGCGCAGAAGCTTTTGCCAAAGACATGTCTATGTCTTTACCTGGCCAAGAGCGCATAGAAGCGCGTGTTAATGTGTCTTTTAACATTGTTCAATAGCAGGAAATTCGTTTGAAAGAACAACAGTACGGTCAGTTAATAAACCAAGCAAAGAGCTTGGTTTCTGGCGAGCACGATCTTATCGCTAACATGGCAAATATAAGTGCGCTGCTTTTCAATAGCCTCGAAGAGGTAAATTGGGCAGGTTTTTACCTATATAAAGAGGACCAGTTGGTACTCGGTCCATTTCAGGGGCAACCAGCATGTATTCGCATTCCACTTGGAAAAGGCGTTTGCGGAACGAGTGCAAGTACCAGAACTGTTCAGCGTATAGCAGACGTTCATCAGTTCGAAGGACACATTGCCTGTGATGCTGCGTCAAACTCTGAGATTGTTGTTCCACTAGTGCTAAACGATGTGCTGGTTGGCGTACTTGATATCGACAGCCCTGTTTTTGAACGCTTTACCGAAGAAGACGAAAAAGGGCTCGTTGAAATTGCTCAAATTCTTATGGATTCGCAGAAATAATTATGAAATCCAGTGTTGATATTCACGTTGTTTTATCCACGTATGAGGATATGGAAGACTTTCATGATGACCCAGATGAGGCATCTGAACGTTTAAATTTCATCTTACATGCGGTGTACGACAATGCAGAAGAAGATATTGAAACACAGCGTTTAGAGCAAATTTTGCACTACGCATGGGAATCTTGGCAACAAGATAAGCATTTATTAGAAATAGATGACGACGAATTGCTTGATTGGGTTGACCACACGCTGGCAACTTGGGATGATGCAAGTAACGATGAAATCTCCTGAATAATTTAGAAAGTTAATGGAATCACCAGAGAAGTTTACCAACAGTAAGGAAGTGATAGCTTTCCTTGCAGAGACCTTTCCGAAATGTTTTAGCATTGAAGGCGAGGCCCGCCCACTTAAGATCGGTATTTTTCAAGATCTTGCCACACGTTTAGAAGAAGAGGAACGCGTTAGCAAAACCTTACTTCGTTCTACACTACGACATTACACCAACAGCTGGCGCTATCTTCATAGCATCAAAGAAGGTGCAAACCGTGTAGATTTAGACGGCGTTGAAGGCGATGCAATTGAAAAAGAACACGCTGATCATGCGCAGCAGCAGTTAGAAGAAAGCAAAGCAAAAGCAGCTGAAAAGCGCAAAGCTAAGCTAGCTCAGCAGCCTAAGCGAAAAGATAAACGTCAATTTAATCGTCCAAAAGGTGAAAAATCTGCAAATTCGGACCATGCTGATACTAAGCGCGGAACTAAACCGAAAAATAACAGACCAAACAATACACCACCTGCGAAATTGACAGATAGCGATTTACAGCAAGGTACGCAAGTTACCGTTAAATTAGGTAAAGCACCTATGCCTGCAGTAATTACCGAAGTAGCTAAAGATGGCATTCACGTTCAATTAGACTCAGGCATGGTAGTTAAAGTAAACGCAGACGCTTTACGTTTGGCACGCTCCAAGAGGTCGTAAAATATGAGAGACATCCTTCGAATTTCCATCGCCAGTGCTTTTCTTACCGTTGGGGTAGGAGCAGGCGCAGTTACGTCAACACCAGAGGTAGACGAGCTTCCCATTTTACAACAGGAATCTCAACACAGTGTTGCAGCTAAGCGAGTAAGCGCACTCTTTACCAGGGCGCACTACAAGGAAATTTCGTTGGATGATGCACTCTCAGCTAGAGTTTACCAGCGCTTCATCGATTCATTAGATCACAATAAACAAGTGTTATTGCTGTCTGATGTTGTGGGTTTTGAGAAATACCGCACATTGTTTGATGATGCGCTGAGTAAAGGCAATCTTTCTGTTGCCTACGATATGTACAATGTAAGTGCGAAGCGTCGAATTGAACGTTACGAGTTTGCACTTGCACTGTTAGAAAAGGGCCCTTTTGATTTTGAAAAAGAAGGCGATAAGTTCTTTTACGACAGAGAAGATGCTGAATGGCCAGCTAATAAAGCTGAGCTGGATGAAATTTGGCGTCAACGCGTCAAGTACGACGCGTTAAATCTAATACTTGCAGACAAAACATGGGAAGAGGCGAAAGAACTTCTTACCAAACGCTATACGCGAGCGATTAAGCGCACTAAGCAAGCAAAGAGCGAAGACGTTTTTCAAACTGCAATGAATGCATTCGCACGTACAATTGAAGCTCACACCAGTTACTTATCTCCGCGTAACGCTGAACGTTTTCAAATGGACATGAACTTGTCGTTTGAAGGTATTGGTGCAGTATTACAAAGCGAAGATGATTACACGGTAATCAAAAGCGTTGTACCTGGCGGTCCTGCAGACGAGTCTGGCGCAATAAAACCAGAAGATAAAATTGTTGGCGTAGCACAAGACGACGAAGAGTTTGTTGATGTGATTGGTTGGCGATTGGACGAAGTGGTTGAGTTAATTAAAGGCCCGAAAGGAAGTACTGTTCGTCTACAGGTTGAAAAAGGAGCCACGGACGCGAAGACCACGTCGGTAGTTAGCCTTACTCGCGATAAAATTAAGTTAGAAGATCGCGCAGCCAAATCGGAAGTATATGTGCCAGAGACTGGTCCTCACGCGGGTGAACCTCTAGGTGTAATCACCATTCCAAGTTTTTATAACAACCTTAGTATGGATGTTGCTAAAGAAATAGAAAGCTTGAAAGCGCAAAACGTTAAAGGCGTTATCGTAGACTTGCGCGGTAATGGCGGTGGCTCTCTAACAGAAGCAACGTTACTTACTGGCCTATTTATCGAAAAAGGCCCGGTGGTTCAAATTCGATACGGTCAAAGCAAAGTTAGCGTTAACCGTGATACAGATGGCGAAGTGGCTTATGATGGCCCGTTAACCGTATTAGTTGACAGATATAGCGCGTCTGCTTCAGAGATTTTTGCGGCAGCGATGCAAGACTACAACCGTGCTCTCATCGTTGGTGAACAAACCTTCGGGAAAGGGACAGTGCAGCAGCATCGCGGTTTAGGTAAAATTTATGACCTTTACGACAACCCATTAGGTAGTGTTCAGTTTACTATCGCCAAGTTCTATCGCATTGACGGCGGCAGCACACAGCATAAAGGCGTTATTCCTGACATTCTTTATCCATCGGCGGTTGAACCAGCTGAATGGGGAGAAAGCCAAGCGGAAAATGCGTTGCCATGGGACAGTATCAATCGCGCTAACTATACGACGTTTGCAGACGGTACTGCTGCGCTTGATGTTTTAACAGCGAAGCACAACAAACGTATTTTACAAGATCCTGAGTTTTCTTATATCCAAGACGACATAAAGGAATATAAGGAAAATAAAGACAAGAACTTCATCTCATTAGTTAAATCTGTACGTGAAGGCGAGAAAAAAGAGGCGGAAGAGAAGTCGCTTGCTCGTGCTAACGAACGTTTACAGCGATTGGGAATGGAAACTGTTACAACATTGGACGACCTACCTGAAGATATGGAAGAATTAGATCCATTCTTGGACGAGGCAGCCAATATTACTTTCGATATGATCGAAACAGGCCGTTACGCTATCACAAGAAATTAAGTGATTAGAGAAAAGGGCTGGTCTAGGGCCAGCCCTTTTTTTGTGTCTATAAATTATTAAAACAATAATAAAGGGAAATAACATGGCTATCAGAGGCGAATTTTCCTCTCGAATAGGGTTCGTGCTAGCAGCGGCAGGCTCGGCAGTAGGACTAGGTAATATTTGGGGCTTTCCTACAAAGGTAGCAAGTAACGGTGGCGCAGCATTTGTTCTCGTATACTTACTGCTGGCTTTTGTACTCGCTTATCCCGTACTTATGGCAGAACTTATAATCGGACGTAGTTCACGTTCAAATATGGTTGACGCTTTAGGTAAAATATCAGGCAATTTCGTCGGAAGGCTAACGGGCATTTGGGGCTGTGTTACCGTGTCACTTATCCTTGCATTCTACGCTATTGTAGGCGGATGGATGCTGGTGTATTTCGCCGATGCTGCCGTTAGCATGGTGGGATTTACGAGCGCTAGCGACTGGCTACTCACTTCATCAGTTACGCGTAACATTATTTTCTGCTTCTTATTCATGGGTTTAACTGCATTTATCGTTGTCGGAGGTGTGAAGTCCGGCATTGAGAAGTGGTCAGTGCGTTTGATGCCTACATTGGTTATTCTCATTCTTGCATTGATTGTTTATGTGAGCCTACAGCCTGGTGCCGTAGAAGGTTGGTCAGCATATTTAGTACCTGACTTCTCTCGCGTTCTAGACCCAGACTTATTAATTAACGCCATGGGACAAGCCTTTTTCTCAATGTCTTTAGGTGTGGGTACCATGCTGGTTTATGGTTCATACCTAAGTAAAAATGAAAATCTACCTAGCATTGGTGCGTCGGTAGCGCTTGTCGATATCGGTGTTGCGGTTATTGCGGGTATGCTTATTATCCCGGCCATGTACGTTGCGTTAAACAACGGCGTTGAAATCTTCACACCGGAAGGCGCGTTAATCCAAGGTGACACGCTGATTTTCAAAGTACTACCAGCACTGTTTGATACCATTGGTAGCGTAGGTCTTTTCGTTGCTTTTACCTTTTTCGCGCTAATGACAATTGCTGCCGTCACGTCTTCAATTTCAATGTTAGAAGTTCCCGTTGCGTTTATGGTAGAAAGTAAAGGCCTTCAACGTAAAAAGGCCGTGTTATTAATGGCATCGGTGATCTTTGTATTAAGCTGCATCATCATTTTAAATTTTGAAACCTTGTTCGGCTTTGTTATCGCATTAACTACCGAGTATAGCCAACCGTTACTAGGGCTCGCCTTGTGTATTTTCGCAGGTTGGGTGTGGCGCAGAGATGCAATACTCGATGAACTTAAACAAGGTGATCAGTTTGCTGAACACAGCATTTTCTGGAAGATTTGGCCTTGGTACGTACGCTTTGTGTGTCCCGTTATCATTGCGCTTATGTTCTACCGCTCAGTCTTCTAAAGCATTCTGGTAAAAAGCGGACAGCACGCTTAACGCGTTACAAATACAATAATAAGGTTTTAAAAAACGACAATGACGAATAAAGAAATAAAAACGCCGTCACTTCTCGATGCAATGCTTCCTATTCTTGCGTTAGTCATAATGATGGGAAGCGCAGTTTATTTGTTTGCCGATAACTCTTCTTACGGTCCAAACCAAATTGCACTTCTTCTAGCGATGGGCTTAGCTGCTATCATTGGAATGAAAAATGGCTACAGCTGGAAAACTATCGAAAAGGGCATTGTAGACGGTATCTCAATGTCTTTAGGTGCCTGCTTAATTCTGTTAGCGGTAGGTTCTCTTATTGGCACATGGATGCTAGCCGGAACCGTGCCTACGCTTATCTATTTCGGTTTAGAGTTGCTTAACCCCTCGTTTTTCTATGCTGCCGCTTGTCTGATTTGTGCGGTTGTTGCAATGAGTATAGGTAGTTCTTGGACTACCGCGGCGACTGTGGGTGTTGCGCTAATGGGCGTTTCTGCAGGCATGGAAATGTCGGCAGCAATAACCGCCGGCGCAGTAGTTTCAGGTGCATACTTTGGCGATAAAATTTCGCCCTTATCTGAAACAACAAACTTAGCGCCTGCCGTTGCGGGCACGGATTTATTTGAGCACATCCGTTACATGCTTTGGACGACGATTCCGAGCTTTGTTATTGCGCTTATTCTATTTACGGTACTGGGCTTTAGTGAAGTGGGTGAGGCCAAAGCAGAACGCATTGAACAGATGCAACTTTTGTTAAACGAGTCCTTTGACTTAGGTTGGCATTTGTTAATTCCCCTTGTCGTTTTGCTCACCTTAGCGATTAAAAAGATGCCTGCGTTTCCAGCTGTTTTTATCGGCGCTTTGTTAGGTGGCGTTTGGGCAGTAGTTTTCCAGTGGGATGTGGTTACTTCTATGGCAAGTGGTGACGACTCGGTGAATGTAGGCGCGTTGAAGGTAGTTTGGACTGCGCTATTCGATGGCGTAAGCTTCTCAACACCTGACGAGAACTTAAATAGCTTACTTTCTCGTGGTGGCATGTCTTCTATGTTAAATACCATTTGGTTGATCATCTGTGCAATGTCGTTTGGTGCCGTATTAGAGCGTGTTGGCCTATTAAAGCGTGCAGTTTCTGCGATATTAATTGGTGCAAAATCCGCAGGGGATATGGTGAGCAGAACCATTCTTACTTGTTTTGGTACCAACCTGGTTACTGCAGATCAGTATATTTCAATCGTGATGCCAGGCCGTATGTACAAAGAAGAATTCAAAAAGCGTGGTTTAGACCAATTGAATCTTTCTCGAAGCCTTGAAGACGGCGGCACACTTACGTCTCCACTTATTCCTTGGAACACCTGTGGTGCTTACATGCACAGTGTTTTATTAGTCAATCCATTTGATTACGTATTCTATGCATTCTTCAACGTAATCAACCCGATCCTTGCTGTTATTTATGCGTATTTAGGTATTAAGATTTTACGTATTACGCCACCGCATGTTGAAGTAAACAGCAAAGATACGGTTTAACACAGAGTTCCAATTAAACCCACGTAGGCTTTCTTCCAGGAGGATCTATGTCAGTTCAAGCTAAACGCCGGGCGGATTACCAGCCGCCCGCTTTTTCAATAGCGACAGTTGACCTACATATAACGCTACACCCAACGCAAACCAAAGTTATCAGCACGTTGTCCGTCACTCGCAATGGCGCGCACGATAGTCCATTAGTACTTGATGGCGATAATTTATCGCTAGATTCTATTTCTATTAACGGTACGCACCTATCTGATAATGAATACACGGTAACAGATAGCGCTTTAAGCGTGGTTACTGAACTTGATGAGTTCGTCTTAGAAATTACCAATACCATTGCCCCTGAGCACAACAAAGCGCTGGAAGGCTTGTATTTATCAGGTGATGCCTATTGTACGCAGTGTGAAGCGGAAGGGTTTCGTCGCATTACGTACTTCATGGACCGCCCGGATGTTTTGTCGGTCTACACAGTGACGGTAGTTGCCGACAAATCAGTACCGATGCTTTTGGCCAATGGCAACCCAGTGGACAAGGGCGAGGTTGACGAAAATACGCATTTTGTTAAATGGCACGATCCACATCCAAAACCTTGCTACCTTTTTGCTCTAGTTGCCGGTGACTTCGATTTACTTACCGATAGCTACACCACCACTAGCGGTAAAGAGGTTGCGCTAGAACTTTATGTTGATAAAGGCAAAAAGTCTCAAGGCATTTTCGCATTAGAATCTCTCAAACGGGCGATGAAGTGGGACGAAGATGTGTTCGGGTTAGAGTACGACTTAGATATCTACATGATTGTTGCCGTCGATTTCTTCAATATGGGAGCGATGGAAAACAAGGGCTTAAATGTATTCAACAGTAAGTTTGTATTAGCCGATCAAAAAAGTGCCACCGACGATGACTTTTTCAATGTTGAGTCGGTTATCGCGCACGAGTACTTCCACAACTGGACCGGCAACCGTGTTACTTGTCGCGATTGGTTCCAGCTAAGCCTTAAAGAGGGGCTTACTGTATTTAGAGACCAACAGTTCAGCGCTGATATGACTTCGGCGTTAAGTAATCGTATAAAGCACGTTCGTGTTATGCGAGAACACCAGTTTGCAGAAGATGCGAGTGCAATGAGTCATCCAATTCGTCCAGAAGAAGTCATTGAAATGAACAACTTCTACACGGTGACGGTTTATGACAAAGGCGCTGAAGTTATTCGCATGTTCCACACATTATTGGGGCCAGATGGCTTCAGACGTGGTATGGACGAGTACTTTAGAAGACACGACGGTCAGGCTGTCACCTGTGATGACTTCATTTCAGCAATGCAGTCTGCTACTGATTTAGATTTAACCCAGTTTACCCGCTGGTATAGTCAATCTGGTACGCCAGTGATTTCTGTCGCACACAGCACTGAGGTTGATGATGATGGCATTGTTAAGCATAGCTTTACATTGTCACAGCACACACCTGCAACCTCTGATCAGAAAGAAAAGCTTCCTCTATATATTCCTGTAAATATCGAGATTATTGATGATGAGGGGAAAAGCTATACAGACAACGAGTCGTTAATTCAAAACGGCATGGTCATTTTAAAAGATGATGCTATGCGTTTTACTGTAGAAGCCAAAACGACTAATTTAACACCTGTAGTATTGGGTAACTTCTCAGCGCCAGCGAAAGTAGAAAACCCATTGGGGACAGAGTCTTTACTTACTATATTTAAGCATGCGAAGGATCCATTTAATCGGTGGGATGCAATGCAAACGTTGTATGACCGCTGTGTGAAGCAATTAGAGGAATCGCCGGGGTCTGGTATTAGCAATGAAATCTGGAACGGTATCAAGCAAGCGATTGCCCAAGAGCAGAACAACCTTGAATTGCTGAGTGAATGTTTAGTCATACCTTCGTTTGAGACACTGTGCCAAAGCCGAAGTAACATAAACGTTTCCGCACTTTCGAAAGCGAGAAAAGCGTTTTGCGACCAGTTTGCTCGCGCACTCGAAAAAGAGCTAAAACAAGTCTTCGAAAATATCGAGAAAAGCGCGTATTGCTACACGCAAGAAGCGGTGAATCAACGTCGCTGCAAAAATGTCGTGCTTGCACACTTAGCGCGGTTACCCCAACACGAGCATATTGTGGTTTCTCAGTTTGAAACCGCTGACAATATGACAGATACGCTAGGCGCGTTGAGAAGCGCACAACACTGTAGCGCCACCACTTTCGACAGTTTGATGGCTCAGTTTGAGGAATCATGGAATCATGATCCTCTTGTGTTGGACAAATGGTTCGCGCTTCATGCGACACAAAATCGCGACGATATTTTCGCAACTATCACTATGTTGTGCGAACACCCGCAGTTCGCAATGAGTAATCCGAACCGTGTTCGTTCTGTTATTGGTAGCTTCGCTTTCTATAACAGCGAAAGGTTTCATGCACTCGATGGCAGTGGGTATAAATTTGTAACCGACTACTTACTTAAGCTCGATGCGGTCAACCCACAGGTTGCCGCCCGTATTGTAACGCCACTGACGCAATGGCAGGGCTTTGCAAGCGAGCATCAGGTGCATATGAAGCAACAGCTTGGCCGTTTGCTTAATCACAAAGGTTTAAGTAAAGATTTGTTTGAGAAAGTAAGTAAAAGCCTTGCTTATGACAAGCATTAGCCAAACTGACTCGGTTTTTTACTTTTCAATAAATGCACCTTACAAGCAATGTGAGGTGCTTTATATTCCATCTATGCCAGATGTGGTCATGGTCAGTGAATCAGGCCTAAGCGTCCAAGTACCGACCAACCGGCTCAGGCAATTTGTTACGTCTGATGGTATTAAAGGTCGTTTTAGGATGATTATTGATGCCAACAAAAAATAAAATCCTTTGAAAGGCTCGCATAGAGCCTTTTTTGTACGCGACGAGTTACTCTCTTGCATACAAGTTTTCACCACTCCCATACGTAACACTTATGCGTTTTCTTTTGTCATTGAGCGTTCCAAAATACTTAACGCAACAGTTTCGCAATATTTCTGTACATTTTTCCTGCAAGTTTATAAATGCCTTTTATACTCACAATAAAGCAATAACTATTTGATACGACTAATGTTGTAAATTTTGTTAACTGGTAGGATTAGTTCTTGCGGTTATGGCAAAATGATGTAATGATTTTGTTAATCGTTATGGTTGGTCATGATGTCACGTATTAAGTCACATCGACTTGGGAGTATAAAAATATGAAAAACGGGCCTAGCGCTTTTAAGATATCACCGGTAGCAGCGGGAGTTCTCTCACTGCTAGGTGCTGCTGCAGTACCAGCACACGCTGCGAATTGGCAAGTGGGTGATGTAAGTATATCTTTAGATTCAACATTTACATTAGCTACAAGTATTCGAACAGAGGCAAGAGATTACGACCTTATAGGTAACAGTAACCATCCTCAATTCGACTGGAGCGGTTATCACGCAGCTTTCAACCCTTTATACCCAAGTAGCGACGTGTGGGGTTTAGCAGATGGTGGTTATTCCACCAATGGTGACCTTGGTAACCTTGCACACGATCCAGGTGACGCGTTTGCAACGCAAATTTCAGGTACCCATGAATTAGATATCAATTTTGGCGACTATGGTTTCTTCGCCCGTGGTTTCTGGTTCTACGACTTTGAGCAAATGGACGGCGACCGTCCATACTCTAACCCAATAACGGGTAACCAATACGACTTGTGTCAAGACCCTGAAGCAGAAGACCTACTGTGTACCGATGTACGTCTTTACGACGCATTCTTTTATGGCGACTGGTGGATTGGCGACAAACCACTTACGCTTCGTGTAGGCCGTCAGGTGATCAGTTGGGGTGAAAGTACATTCATCCAGCACGGTATTAACACAACGAACCCTGTTGATGTAACACGAGCTCGTGCTCCAGGTGCAGAACTTAAAGAAGTATTCCTTCCAGTAGGGATGGTGTACGCGTCTTTAGGTTTGACTGACACAGTAAGTATTTCTGGTTATTACCAGTACGAATGGCAGCGCAGCTGGCTTCCAGTTTCTGGCAGCTACTTCGCGGGCAACGACTTTGCAGGTGAGGGCGGTCAACGCCAAAATATCCAGCTTGGTTTCAGTGGTAACCCAGACATCGACTTAGATCACCTTCTCACTGCGTTAAACGGATATGGCGATTTGCTTCGCTCTGGCGCTAATCCAGCTGACATTTCGCAAGCCTACCTTGCTTATCCAACCAAAGTGGCTATCCGCGGTTTTTCTGACGAAGCGCACAATGACGCGGACGATCAGGGTCAATACGGTTTACGCTTGACGTGGTTTGCTGAAAATTTGAATGAAACTGAGTTTAGTTTTTATCATATAAACTATCACAGCCAGCGCCCACTAATTTCAGGTGTTACTTCTGATTTCACTGCTGAAGGCATAGCGGCAGACCTTGCCATGTTAGCTGACCCAAATATAACAATTACTCGGGACAATATCACCGACTTAAGAGCATTCACAAAGTCTGAATTTTTCTACCCTGAAGATATTAAACTGTACGGTATGAGTTTCAACACCAATATCGGCACTACAGCGCTTGCAGGTGAATTTGCTTATCGCGTGGATGAACCTCTTCAAATTGATGATGTAGAACTACTTTATATGGGTATGCCTGAACAGTTAGCAAATTCAGATATAGAGGCTCTGCGTCGCCCAGATTTGCAAGGCATTTCACAGCTAAACAACATTGGTAGAACGGTAGGCCCTGGCGAGACAGCAGAAGGCTTCCTATTCTCTGATACATGGCAAATGCAGTTTACTGCCTCACACGTGTTTGGCCCTAAATTTGGCTCTGACAACTTCGTACTATTAGGCGAAGTAGGTTATGTGAACGTTGTAGATATGCCAGATCCGAACGTAATTCGCTTAAATGCGCCTGGTACAGCTCGTACGCCGTCACTGGAGCCTATCAATGGCAATAGTCGTGAAGGTTTACACCAAGCGCTATCAGACGGACCAGAGACTAACCCGTTTGCTACTGACGATGCGTGGGGTTACCGCTTACTTGCTGTCGCTGATTACAACGACATTATGGCCGGAATTAACTTACGTGCTCGTGCAACATTCTCTCACGATGTAGAGGGTACAACACCAGACCCTCTATTCCTTTTCACAGAAGATGTTAAGTCTGCTGCAATTTCATTGACGTTCGACTACCTAAGCAAGTGGTCAGCAACAGCGTCGTACAGCGCTTTCTGGGGCGGTATTGGTACTACTAATGCGCTATCAGACAGAGACTTCGTTTCATTTAACATCAAATATGCAATCTAAGAGTGGTATTTATGATTAGAAAAGTAGGAATTATCGCTGCGGCTTTGTCACTTGCTCTGTCAGGTGCAAGCACGATGGCAAAGGTGTCTGACGCAGATGCCAATAAACTAGGTAACGAATTGACGCCACTGGGCGCTATGAAAGCAGGTAATGCAGACGGCAGTATCCCAGCGTGGACTGGCGGTATTACTTCAGCACCAGCGGGCTACACAGTGGGTGATCACCATCCAGACCCGTACCCTGAAGATAAAGTGCTATTTGAAATCACGGCACAAAACTACAAAGAATATGCGGACTTTCTATCTGAAGGTCAGAAAAAGCTTTTCGAAGCTTACCCTGAAACCTTCCGTATGCCGGTTTACCCAACGCGTCGTTCTGCGTCTAATCCCCAGGCTATCTACGATGCAACTAAGGTAAATGCAACTAGCGCGGAGCTATTAGACGGCGGTAACGGAATTAAAGGGGCTGTTCTTGGTATTCCGTTCCCAATTCCACAAAATGGTCTTGAAGCAATTTGGAACCATATACTTCGCTATCGCGGTGAAGCGGTTCAGCGTAATGGTGGTCAAGCTGCAGTAACAACTGGCGGTGATTACAACGTAATCGGTTTCGATGAGCAGTTATTAATTAAGTACGCAGAAGAAGGTGCTACACCAGAAAAGCTTACTGACGAAAACGTCCTTTTCATGTTTAAACAAAAAGTAACAAAGCCTGCTCGTTTGGCGGGTACAGCACTGCTTGTACATGAAACAGTTGACCAAGTAAAAGAGCCGCGTAAAGCATGGACCTACAACACGGGTCAGCGACGTGTACGTTTGGCCCCAAACATTGCGTATGATACACCTGGAACTGCAGCTGATGGCCTTCGTACTACCGATGACTTTGATATGTTTAACGGCTCACCAAACCGTTACAACTGGAAGTTAGTGGGTAAGAAAGAAATGTTCGTTGCATACAATAACTATGCACTTCATTCAGATAATGCGAAGTACGATGACATCTTAAATCCAAACCACGTTAATCCAGACCTAACACGTTGGGAAAAACACCGCGTTTGGGAAGTAGAAGCCACATTGAAAGACGGTTTCCGTCATATTTATCAAAAGCGTGTATTCTTCATTGATGAAGATAGCTGGCAAATTCAAGTTGCTGATATGTATGATAATCGTGGCGAACTTTATCGTGTTGGTGTAGCGTATGGTGTGAACTATTATGAAGTACCTACCCAGTGGTCTACGCTGGATGTGTACCATGACTTGAACTCTCGTCGTTACCTGGCCATTGGCCTCGATAACGAAGAAGAGATGTACGACTTCACCGTACGCCCACGAGATGTGGAATTCACACCTCAGGCGTTACGACGAGAAGGTATGCGCTAATCGCCTTAAACAACAAACGGTTGGCAATTGCCAGCCGTTTTTGTATGCAGACAATTATAAATAGGGGGAATGGTTAATTATGAAAAAAACCATTGCAGCGTGCATTGCCGCCACTTTCGCAGTTAATTACTCTACAACTGCAATCGCCGAAGAAGCATTCATGGCACCACTGGTTGAGCAATCGGTTCTTTTGGACATAGACGCTGATACATTTGTCGTTATTGTCGGTGAACGCGGTCACGTGTTAGTTTCAGAGGATGGTGAGGCATTTACTCAAAAAGCCGTACCAACACAATCAACGCTTACAGCGACAACTGTTGTAGGCGAGAATATTTGGGCAGTGGGCCACGACGCTGTCATTCTTCATTCTTCAGATAAAGGCGAGACGTGGGAAATACAAAATTTCCAACCTGACCTTCAGCGCCCATTTCTAGACGTTTTATTCTTCAACGAAAAGCAGGGGATTGCTACAGGTGCCTATGGCTTGTTCTATCGAACCTTAGACGGTGGAAAAACGTGGACGGCAGAACGTCATGCCAGTCTGCTTGACCCAATGGATCAAGAATACCTTGAAGATATTCGAAAAGAAGATGAAGACTTCTATCAGCAAGAACTTGAATCTATTTTACCCCACTTAAACAGAATTACCCTTGATGGTGATACGCTTTACCTGGCAGGCGAAGCCGGGTTGCTAGCCAAAAGTACCAATATGGGAGAATCGTGGGAACGGTATTACGTCGACTATACAGGATCGTTTTTCGATATTAAGCCGCTTGATGAAAATACCGTTCTAGCGGTTGGCCTTCGCGGAAATATATTTGTTAACAGAAACGAAGGTGAGTGGGAATACGTACAAACTTGCTCAACCAGCACACTAAATTCAATTCTAATTGGCTCTGAATCGAAGGTTTATGCTTTGGGTAACAACGGAATGATGGTAAGCGCACAGCGACCTTTACCCACCAGTATGCGAGACCCCTATGCAAACCTTTCAGATTGCGAAGCAGATGAAGGCATTGTCGTTTCACAAATTAAAGACAAAGCCGCGCTTCTTAATGCAACACAGTTTAAAGGTAAGAATATTGCCGTTACTGCGAATGGCATTAAAACGTTGAATTTAAAATAGGGCAGTATAAAAACAATGACCCATTTTCTTGAAAAATTAGTATTCGGAAACCGTAAAATTGTCGTAGCCTTGTTTGCTATAGCCACAGTTTTCCTTGGTTACCAAGCTTCACAAATGCGCTTAGACGCAGGTTTTGAAAAGAACATACCGCTAAATCACGAATACATGAAAACGTACATTGAGCACCGCCAAGATTTTGGTGGCGCTAACAATATATTAGTTTCTGTGTGTGATAAAAACGATAACATCTACAATCAAAACTTCTTCGATACACTAAAGAATGTTCACGACCAACTCTTCTTTATTAATGGGGTGAATCGTTCGTTAGTTATTTCGCTTTTCTCTCCTTCAACACGCTTTACTGAAATAGTGGAAGGCGGCTTTGCAGGCGGGCCAGTCATTCCTGCCGACTTTAATTCTGCGAGCCCAGAAGCATTAGAGTTGGTGGCAGCTAACGTAGAAAAGGCAAACATCGTCGGAAGACAAGTATCCAGTGATTACAGCTGCGCAATGGTAACAGCGCAATTGCTCGATATTGACCCGCAAACTGGCGAACCTCTCAATACATTGGCATTAGCAGCAGAGCTTGAAGAGCAGCTTCGCGGTCAATATGAAAACGAAAATACGTCTATTCATATAATTGGCTTTGCGAAAATGATTGGCGATGTGGCCGACGGTGCAAAAGACGTGTTGATCTTTTTCGCCATTGCTATCGCGATTACTGCCGTAATGGTGTATTTCTTCTCGCGCAGCATCATGCTTACGTTATTGCCATTAGTATGCTCAATCATTGCCGTTATCTGGCAGCTAGGCCTGCTTACTTCAATTGGCTTTGGTATGGACCCTATGTCAATACTGGTGCCATTTTTGGTATTTGCCATTGGTGTGAGCCACGGCGTACAGATGATTAACGCGGTAGAAAAACAAGCAGTAACCGGTATTGGTGCTAAACGGGCATCTATGGCGGCATTCAGAAACTTGCTGGTTCCAGGCGGAATTGCATTGTTATCTGATACGGTTGGCTTTATGACGTTATTGGTAATCGATATCGGCATTATTCGCGAGTTGGCGATTACGGCAAGTATGGGTGTAGCGGTAATCATTCTTACCAACTTGTTGCTGCTGCCTGTGCTGATGAGCTTCTTAAAACTTGACCAGAAATATGTCGAAAAATTCGCGGGTAAAGAAAACGCTAATTCGAAATTCTGGGAAGTCATCGCAGCTTGTTCACGTAAAAAGCCTGCGGCAATAATTCTTATCGTTACTGCTATCCTATTCGTGTTTGGTCATTTCCAAGCTCAGAATATGAAGATTGGGGACTTACATGCGGGTGCACCTGCGCTTCATGAAACGTCACGCTACAATCAGGACACTTTCCTGATTACCGATAAGTACGAAGTAACGGTAGATTACATTTCTATTTTGGTTGAAACCACACCAGAAGCTTGTACGTCACACAGCGTGATGAAGGCCATGGACGATTTCCAGTGGAAAATGGAAAATGTTCAAGGCGTTCAATCGGCGGTTTCGTTGGCATCTGTAGCAAAAATTGTTAACGCAGGTTACAACGAAGGCAACGTTAAGTGGCAGGTACTCCCTCGTAACCAGCAAACATTGGTGCAGGCAATTTCTCGCGTTCCAACGTCGTCTGGTTTACTTAACGGCGACTGCTCGGTCATGCCAATTATTCTGTTTATGGAAGACCACAAAGCAGAAACGATCTCTCGTGTCGTTGAAGCGGTAAAAGCGTATCGCGATGAATATCAAACCGATGATATGAAGTTCAGTCTTGCTTCTGGGCCTGTTGGCGTGATGGCCGCAACTAATGAAGCGGTGAGTGCAGCGCAAGATCCTATGATGCTTTATGTATTTGGCGCCGTTATTGCGTTGTGTCTAATTAGCTTCCGCTCGCTGCGTGCTACGTTAGTTGTTGTTATTCCGCTGTATGTGGTGTCTGTACTGGCGCAAGCCCTAATGACATACCTTCAGATTGGCCTCACCGTTTCTACATTACCAGTTATCGCACTTGGCGTGGGTATAGGTGTGGACTATGGTATTTATATACTCTCTACCAAGAGCTTAATGCTGAAGAAAGGCGCTACCGTTCAAGAAGCATATTTCGCTGCCTTAAAAGAACGTGGGAGTGCTGTGCTATTTACCGGTATTACGCTGGCAATAGGCGTGAGCACATGGGTGTTCTCTTCGCTTAAGTTCCAAATGGATATGGGCATTTTGCTTACATTTATGTTCGTCGTGAACATGCTTGGAGCAATAATTGTACTGCCTGCACTAGCAAGATTCCTATGGTGGAACAAGAATGACCCTGATGCATAAAATATTTTTGCATAGCTAAGCATTAAAAAGGGCCTTTAGGCCCTTTTTTTGGGTGTTTTCTGCATACTTATCTATGCTGTTAATATAAGGTTAAAAATGGGCTTTCATTAGCGTCATTTATTAGAGAAAATAGTTAGGTACTCGGCACTTATACCAAGCTGGATTGGTATTACGACATTCAAAAAAGGTTAACAAATGACAGTCACCTCACAGCGACACTCAGTACTGCTAGACAATGTATTTGCACTTATCGACAAAAAAGTAGATACCAAGCAGAAGTCTCTTGTGCAGCAATTCGGACGTCTGTTGTATAAAAATATTTCAAGCGATGACCTAGAAAATCGCAACGACAGCGACCTTTATGGTGCAACACTTAGTTTATGGAATGGCTTGGCGAAGTTTGAACATACGTCGCCATACATACGCGTATTTAACCCGGAAATTGCCAAACACGGCTGGCACTCAAGCCACACAATTGTTGAGATTATTGTGTCGGATATGCCATTCTTGGTTGACTCGGTGCGCATGTTGCTAAATCGTTTGAACATCACCGCACATTTATTCCTTCACAGCCCAATTGGCATTAAGCGCGACAAAGCGAACAAAGTTGAAGCGTTTGCTGAGCCAGGTCAATCGCTTGAAGGTGCGAAAAAAGAAACGGTCATCTTTATCGAAATCGATAGACAAACATCGAAAAAAGATATCGATGCTCTAACACAAGAACTGCACTCTGTCGTTGATGAAGTTTCTTTGGCAGTTCAAGACTGGCAAGGTATGACAAATACCTTGCAAGACGTAATTAAAAACAATGCTAAATTTAACTGGCCTGTATCTGCAGAAGCCAAAAAGCAAACTAAAGCTTACTTAGAATGGTTAGGCGATCACAACTTCACAATGATGGGTTACCGTTATTATGATGTTAAAGCCATTGAAGGGGACCATAGATGGATCCCTCAAAACGACACCAGTTTAGGTTTGCTTAAAAACTCAGTAAACGACCGTGAGCGTTTGTTGTCTCGCTTGCCTGCGTCGGCCCGTGCGGAAGCGCTTAGCAAAAACCCATTGATTCTGACTAAAACAAATTCACGCGCGCGAGTACACCGTCCTGCATATATGGACTATGTAGGCGTGAAGGTGTTTAACAAAGAAGGTCAGGTTGTTGGTGAGCACCGCTTTTTAGGTTTGTATTCTGCCTCTTTCTATAACAACAGCGTAACTCAGCTTCCGATTTTACGTGAAAAAATCAAACGTATTTGTGAGCTATCTGGTTTCGAGCCCGGAACTCACGCATACAAAGCGTTTGCAAATATTATAGAAACCTACCCACGAGATGAGTTGCTACAAACGCCAGCAGAAGAGCTAGCGCAAATTGTGATGGGTATTTTTCAAATGCAAGAGCGTGGAATTTCACGTTTATTCATTCGAAAAGACATTTTTGGCCGCTTTTTCTCGTGCATGGTGTTTGTGCCAAGAGAGCGCTATAACACCCAGTTACGCAAAGAAACCCAAGCGCTACTTAAAGCGTCATTGGGCGCAACTGAAGAAGTGGAATTTACTACGTTCTTCTCAGAGTCTGTATATGCCCGTACGCATTACATTGCTAGAGTCAACGACAACAACGCGGAATTCGATGTGAAGGAAATAGAGCAAAACATTATTGAGTTGACCAAAACCTGGAATGACAGACTCGCGTCAGCTATTTCAGCGGCACACGGTGAGGCTTCGGGTAAAGCGTTGGAACGCAAATACAACAATGCTTTCTCTCGCAGCTATATGGAGCATAACCTACCGTCAGCAGCGCTTGTAGATATTGGCAAACTAGAGATGTTAGACGACAGCCACACACTGGATATGTTGTTCTATCGTCCACAAGAAGAAGACGCTGACAGCCAAGTAGTTAAGCTTAAGCTTTTCCACCGTGCCGAGCCTATCCATTTGTCTGACGTGTTACCGATGCTTGAGAATTTCGGGTTACGCGTAATCGATGAAAGCCCTTATAAAGTCACGTGTTCAGAAGGTGAACGTAACTGGGTCATGGACTTCACCATGTTACATAAAAGTGGTCAGCACTTTGACATGGAAAACGCCCAGGTTCTCTTTCAAGATGCCTTTGCCAAAGTGTGGTACAAGACACTAGAAGACGACGCGTTTAACCGCCTTATCCTTGGCGCGAATATGACTGGCCGTAAAGTTACGGTACTCCGTGCTTATGCTAAATACATGCGCCAGACCGGCAGTTCTTTCAGCCGTGACTACATCGCAAACACACTAGCTAACTATCCAGACATTGCTCGTTTACTCGTAGACTTTTTCGACCAGCGTTTTAATCCTAAGAAAAAGCGTAATGAGAAAAAAGAGGAAGGTATTCTTGAGACTATTAGGGAACAGTTAGATAACGTTAGCAACTTGGATGATGACCGAATTATTCGTCGTTATCTGGATATGATGTCTGCAATGTTACGCACAAACTTCTATCAGGCAGACGATGCCGGCAATGAAAAATCATATGTATCATTTAAGATGATGCCTGAACTCATTCCTGACATGCCATTACCACTGCCTAAGTTTGAAATTTTTGTTTACAGTCCTCGCGTTGAAGGTGTGCACCTACGTGGCGGCAAAGTTGCCCGCGGCGGTCTTCGTTGGTCTGATAGACAAGAAGACTTCAGAACAGAAGTACTCGGCCTAGTAAAAGCGCAACAAGTTAAAAACACGGTGATCGTGCCGGTTGGTGCAAAAGGTGGTTTCGTTTGTAAGAACCTACCTGTAGGCGAAGGTCGCGCAGCTATTCAGGCTGAAGGCCAAGCATGCTATCGCACTTTCATCACCAGCTTGTTAGATATTACTGACAACATTGTAAATGGTGAAATTGTTCCTCCTAAGGATGTTGTTCGCCTTGATGATGACGACCCTTATTTGGTTGTTGCTGCAGATAAAGGCACCGCCACATTCTCTGATATCGCAAACGGTATTGCGGAAGAGTTTGGGTTTTGGCTGGGCGATGCATTTGCATCTGGCGGTAGTATTGGATATGACCATAAGAAAATGGGTATTACTGCACGCGGCGGATGGGAGTCGGTTAAACGTCATTTCAGAGAAATTGGTATCGACTGTCAGACCACTGACTTTACCGCTGTTGGTGTGGGTGACATGGCAGGTGACGTATTCGGTAACGGTATGTTGCTATCAGAGCATACGCGACTAATCGCTGCGTTTAACCATTTGCATATTTTCTTCGATCCAAGCCCAGATGCAGCAGCAAGTTATAAAGAGCGTCAACGCCTGTTTGAGAATCCAAGCCTAAGCTGGGAAGACTATGACAGTAAGCTGATTTCAAAAGGCGGTGGCGTATTTAGCCGCGCGTCTAAATCTATCAAGCTTACACCTGAAATGAAAAAGTGGTTAGGTACGCGTCAACTAACGATGACGCCTAATGAGCTAATTCACAATATATTGAAAATGCCAGTCGACCTACTGTGGAACGGTGGAATCGGTACGTATATTAAGAGCAAGAAAGAATCTCACTCAGACGTAGGTGACCGTGCTAATGATGACTTACGCGTCAATGGTCGTGACGTACAAGCTAAAATTGTGGGCGAGGGCGGTAACTTAGGTCTAACGCAGTTAGGTCGTATTGAATATGCGTCTAACGGTGGCCGAGTTAACACTGACTTCATCGATAACGTAGGTGGGGTTGATTGCTCAGATAACGAAGTAAACATCAAAATCTTGCTTAACAGCCTAGTTAACGACGGTGAACTTACGCTTAAACAGCGTAATAAGTTGCTCTACGATATGACCGACGATGTAAGTCGAATTGTACTGAAAGACTGCTACCGTCAAACTCAGTCTATCTCTATTACTGAGTTAGCTGGCGTTAAGCAACTTAAAGAACAGCTTCGCTTTATCCACGGTCTTGAGCGTGAAGGTCAGCTAAACCGTGAATTGGAATTTATTCCAAGTGACGATGAGATTTCTGATCGCGTAGCCACGGATCAAGGTTTAACTCGCCCAGAGTTAAGCGTATTGATTGCGTACGGCAAAATGGTACTTAAAGATGCACTTAATATTCCGGAAATTACTGACAATCCTTACCACGGTAAGTTGTTAGTAGAAGCCTTCCCTAAAGTGCTCCGCGAAAAATTCGCAACACACATGCAACAGCATCCGCTTAGAAGCGAAATTATTGCGACTAAGTTAACCAACAACATGGTTAACGACATGGGCCTTAACTTCGTGTTTAGAATGCAGGAAGAAACTGGCGCAAGTGTGAGCGAAATTGCTGACGCATACGCAATTGTTCACGGTATCTTTAATATGAAGACGCTGTGGGAGCGCATCGAACAACTGGATAACGTTATTCCAGCTCAGCTACAGCTTAAAATGTTAGATGAAGCACGTAGAATTATGCGTCGCGCTTCGCGCTGGTATATTCGCCACGGTAATAAGACGCAATCCATTGAAGAAGCCATCGCGAGCTACCGTGGTACCTTCGATATATTATCGAAGAACCTGCAAAACTACTTGGTTAAAAGCGAATTTACTCAGCTTGAAAACGCTACGCAGAAATACATTGATAAGGGTGTACCAGAAGACATCGCTTATCAGGTTGCAAGCTTCTCTAACATGTTCTCTAGCTTTGACCTTGCGCAAATCGTTGAAGCAGATAAGCATGATACCGATGTAGTCGCTAAGCTTTACTATCAGCTAGGTTCTCGTTTAGAACTTCACTGGTTCTTAGATCAGATAAACAACCAGGCGGTAAGCAACCACTGGCAAGCGTTAGCTCGCGCCTCGTATCGTGAAGAGTTAGATTGGCAGCAGCGTTCCATTGCAGCTAACCTGCTAGCTTCTCGCGAAGACGTAAGTAGTGCAGATCAAATTCTTGATGAGTGGATTGAAAGCAATCAGGTCCTACTTAAGCGCTGGTATCACATGATGTCTGAGTTTAAGACCAGTACAACGCACGAATTTGCGAAATTTTCTGTCGCTTTACGTGAATTGATGCTTTTAAGCGTGAAGTCTAACCATTAGAATACACGCACCTTAATGATTTAAGCCCTGTTTATCAGGGCTTTTTATTGGCCGACTGAACATTGCTGTACGTTTTTGCAGCATCGTTTGTAAATGCAAACCTCATACAAGCGCAATATACCTTGATGATCAACAGGCCCTTAATTAGCGAGCGGTAAAAATAACCATGCAATCTCTAGTGCAAAAACTCTTGCTTCAGTGTGAACCTGAAAAAAGTCACGATTTCACCATTAACTGGTTAAACAAGACCCAACATACACCGCTGAAATGGATGTACAGCACACCGACGATTAAAAAGCCCGTTACCGTTGCAGGCATGACCTTCGATAACCCGGTAGGACTTGCCGCCGGGCTTGATAAGAACGGCGATTGTATTGATGCGTTTGCCAGTATGGGATTTGGTTTTGTTGAGATAGGCACGGTAACGCCTCGTCCGCAGCCAGGAAACCCAAAACCTCGTTTATTCAGAATTCCGGAAAAGCACGCCATTATTAATCGCATGGGATTTAATAATAAAGGTGTTGATCATCTTGTCGAACAAGTGAAAAAGGCTCAGTTTAAAGGGCCTATTGGTATTAATATTGGTAAAAATAAAGATACCGAAGAAGCGAATGCGCTCGACGATTACCTGATTTGTTTAAACAAAGTTTATCCTTACGCAAGCTACGTCACTATTAACATTTCGTCACCGAACACACCTGGTCTAAGAAACCTCCAATACGGTGAAGCGCTCGATAAGCTGTTAGTTGGCCTAAAAGCAGCACAAGAAACGCTAACGCAAACCCACGGTAAATATGTGCCGCTGTTCATTAAAATAGCGCCAGATTTGAGCGATGTGGAAATTGACAGTATTGCTGCTTCGCTAATTAATAGCAAAATGGATGGTGTAATTGCTACTAATACGACACTTTCACGTGATGCCGTTGCCGGATTACAGCACGCTGAGGAAATGGGCGGTTTAAGTGGCTCAGTTATGACAGATATGAGCTTAGAAGTAACACGCAAGCTAAACAAAGCACTTGACCGCGCTATTCCTATTATTGGCGTTGGTGGTATTGACTCACCCGAAGCGGCACAAGCACGCTTGGACGCTGGCGCATCACTGGTGCAGGTCTACTCGGCTTTTATTTATCAAGGCCCATCGCTCGTTAAACGCATCGTAAACGCGTTATAATATACCCAAACCAATCTCTCGTGTACGTGCTTTTTCTTAAGCACGTACATCAAAAACAGGTACATGAATGAATACTATTCTGGTTACGACCAGTCGCGGTCTTGACGAACTATTAAAACAAGAAGTGCTACGCCTTTGCCCTGATGCGCAAGTTAAGCAAGGGCCTGGCACTATTCAGTTTGAAGGCTCAAAAGAGGATGCGTATAAACTTTGCTTATGGTCACGCTTAGCTAACCGCGTAGTTTGGGTGTTGGCATCAGGCAAAGCAGGCGATGCAGATGCACTGTATAACACGGCTATGGGTATTGACTGGCAAATGCAGATGGATTCACGTCATACCTTATCTGTACAGTTTATCGGCACAAACTTTGCCATAAAAAACACTCAATTTGGTGCGGTTCGTGTTAAAGACGCCATAGTAGATTCATTTGTAGAACAAGGCTTACCGCGCCCATCAGTAGAACGAAAGAGCCCTGATATTTCTGTGTACGCAAGACTACATCGCGATAATGTAATTTTAGGCATAGATTTAGCGGGGGCAAGTCTGCACCAACGCGCATACCGACAAGAAACCGGTGACGCGCCGCTTAAAGAGCATATCGCAAGCGCAATGCTAATGCGTAGTGGATGGACAGAGAATACCGATGCGCCATTGGTAGACCTTATGTGCGGTTCAGGCACTATCGCCATAGAAGCGGCTTACATTGCCCGAAACATTGCACCAGGTATTAAGCGAGTTTACTGGGGCTTCACTAAATGGCTTGGCCATGAAGCGAAAGTGTGGGATGAGTTAGTCGAACATGCTATTTCCGCGCAAAAGCCAAGCTGCGGCGGCATTTACGCAGGTGACTTCAGCCGTAAAATGGTAGCCATTGCGAAAGCCAACGCCGATTTCGCTGGTGTGTTTAACGATATTTCCTTTTCACAACAAGACGCAACGAAATCGTCGCCGCCGGTGAGTACTCCAGGCTACGTTGTGTCTAACCCTCCTTACGGTGAGCGTTTAGGCGAACTAACCTCGCTAATACCATTATTTAGTGACTGGGGTAAGCGCTTTAAAGAAGCGTGGAAAGGATGGCATGTATCGCTTCTTAGCAGTAATCGTGATTTGCTGCGCGTGCTCAAGCTACGTGCCACTAAAGACTATGCCATGAATAACGGTAAGTTAGAGTGTCGCTTGGCCAACTATGTGCTTGATGAACAAAACACGGTGCAGTTTAGTGAAGACGCCAGCAACCATGAGTTTGCTAATCGTTTGAAGAAAAACCTCAAACGCATGAAAGGCTGGATCAAGAACGCTAACACTAACTGTTACCGCATATACGATGCTGACTTACCGGACTATAACGTTGCTGTAGACAGGTATGGCGATTGGCTGGTCGTTCAAGAGTATGCGCCACCTAAAACTGTATCTGAAGATAAGGCCCGTAAGCGCCTGCAAGAAGTGTTACTTCATTTGCCTGCCGTAACAGGTATATCACCAAAGCACATTGCGCTTAAAGTACGAAGCCAGCAAAAAGGCACCAAGCAGTACGAGAAAATTAACCAGTCTGGCGACATGATGGAAGTGTTTGAAAATGGCGCGCGTTTCCTGGTTAACCTGACTGACTACTTAGACACGGGTCTTTTCTTAGATCACCGTAATACCCGTCAAAAGGTTCAGGCGTTGTCCCAGGGTAAAGATGTGCTAAACCTGTTTTCATATACGGGAAGTGTGTCTGTTTTTGCGGCTATGGGTGGTGCGAAATCTGTTACTACTGTGGATATGTCTAACACCTATTTAGAATGGGCAAAGAAAAACGTAGCACTGAATAAACTTACTGGCCCACATGCTTTTATTCAAGCGGATTGCACAACGTGGTTAGGTACGCATAAAGGGAAATACGACTTAATCTTTATCGACCCACCGTCGTTTTCTAACTCAAAGCGGATGCAAAGCACATGGGATGTACAGCGCGACCACGTAAAAATGCTTACCGACGCTAAAGCGTGTCTAAAAGAGCAGGGGATTATTATATTCTCTAACAATAAGCGTGGCTTTAAGTTAGATGAAACCGCCATTAACAATCTTGGATTGTCAGTGGAGAATATAACCAAAGACACTATTCCTGAAGATTTCGCCCGCAAAGGCAACATTCATCAGTGCTGGGTATTAAGTTCATGAAAATTTATTTCTACACCGGGCCCCAATGTAGTCTGTGCGACTTAGCTGATGTTGAACTTCAGCAAACGTCAATGTTTACATCGCTTGAGATAGAAAAAGTTAACATTCGCACAAGCACCGAGCTTTACCATTTGTACGGTGCAAGGATCCCCGTTTTAAAACGGGCAGATAATGAAAAAGAAATCGGCTGGCCTTTTAATACCGCCGATTTAGAGGAGTTTTTTCAGTGAGCATTTTGCAGTTAAAAAACATCACTGTTATCTATGGAAATCCACCGCTTTTAGACGGTGTAGAACTCGTTATTCAGCCTAAAGAGCGCGTATGTTTAGTTGGGCGTAACGGAAGCGGTAAATCCACCCTTATGAAAGTGATTGCCGGTGATATTATTGCCGACGACGGCCAGCGTATTATCGAAAACAATACGGTTATTGCTCGCTTAGAGCAGGACCCGCCTCAAACCACCGATGTGACACTTTTTGATTATGTTGCCGAAGGTTTATCTGACGTAGGTGAAACCCTTAAAGCTTATTTTCACCAAACCCGTATCGTGGGTGAAGATCCAAGCGAAGCGAATTTAAATAAATTACAGCGTCTACAAGAACAGTTAGAAGCCAGAGACGCATGGCAGTTTGAACAGCAAATAGAACAAACGCTCACCATGCTAAAGCTAGACCCTGAGATATCGTTATCTACTCTGTCTGGGGGATGGCGTAGAAAAGCAGCGCTAGCTCGCGCGCTTGTTCGACAGCCGGATTTGCTCCTGTTAGACGAGCCAACTAACCACCTTGATATTGAAATGATCCGCTGGCTTGAATCCAGCTTGAGTAATTACCAAGGCGCAATTGTGTTTGTAAGCCACGACCGTGCATTTATACGTGCCATGGCTACGCGAATTATTGATCTAGACCGCGGCTCGGTTACGAGCTATCCGGGTAACTACGAAACTTATTTAGAAAAGAAGCAGCACGATTTAGAGGTTGAAGCTACACAAAACGCTGAGTTTGATAAAAAACTAGCGCAAGAAGAGGTATGGATTCGTCAGGGCATTAAAGCCCGCCGTACCCGCAACGAAGGCCGAGTAAGAGCGCTGAAAAAACTACGCGAGGAGCGTAAAGCGAGAAGAGCGGTTCAGGGCAATGCGGTAGTCAATCAACACCAGGGCGCGCGCTCTGGAAAGATGGTGTTTGAAGTAAAAGACTTAAGCTATAGCATTGAAGGTAAGCCTATTGTTAAAGGGTTAAACCTGAATGTTTTGCGTGGTGACAAGCTTGCTCTTATTGGTCCTAATGGTAGCGGTAAAAGTACGCTTATCAAGCTTCTACTCGGCGAACTCCAGCCCGATAGCGGCAACTGCAAACAAGGCACTAACCTTGAAGTTGCATACTTTGACCAGCACCGCCACGGGCTAGATTTAGAAAAGTCTGTGATAGACGCGGTAGGCGACGGAAAACGCGACCTGATGGTAAATGGCCACCCGCGCCATGTGATCAGCTATTTACAAGATTACTTATTTACGCCTGAACGCGTTAATGCCCCGGTTAAGTCGCTATCAGGTGGAGAAAAAAACCGCTTGATGCTAGCAAAACTGATGCTTAAACCGAGCAACGTATTGGTGCTGGATGAACCTACCAATGACTTAGATGTTGAAACCTTGGAAATGCTCGAAACCTTACTAAACGAATATACCGGCACCGTGCTTTTAGTCAGTCACGATAGGGAATTTGTTGATAACGTAGCAAACAGCAGTGTGGTATTCGAGGGTAATGGAATGCTTCGCGAATTTATTGGGGGTTTCACTGACGTAGAAAACTGGTATAAAGAGCAACAGGAAAAACGTCAGCAAATCGAAAAGGAAGAAAAAGCCAAGGTAAAGAATGAAACTAATTCAACTTCAGACAGTCCTAGTGCTAAGTCTTCTCCCCGTAAGACGAAAAAGCTATCATACAAAGACCAGCGTGAACTTGAGTCCTTACCGAAAGAACTAGAAACACTTGAGGAAGAGCTTGAGGCTATGCAAGAAAAAGTGAACGACCCGGACTTTTTCAAACAAGACAGTGACATTACTGCCAAGGCGTTAGCCGAGTTGGCAGATAAAGAAGAATTACTTTCCCAGAAATATGCGCGCTGGGATGAACTAGAAAGTATGCTGGAAGATAATCAGCAGTAAATAGGATTTTAAATGAAACGAACTCAGCTTGCCGCCGCCGTTCTGTTGGCAACAGGAAGTGTTTCGGCATTCGCCGCGACCTATTCAGTGACGCCTCTTCCTTTACAGGATACCGCTAGAAACAATTTTGCTCGTTCGATCGATAACTCAGGCAAAATGCTGTCTGTTGCACAGTTGGAATTCAACCCACCTATCGACGCTGAACAGCTTGAAGAAGATACAACTTTTTTCGATCAATTCGGTGAAAGCCTAGAAAACGAGGACAATGCGCGTCAGGGCGTTTTTACTGATGTCGATTACACCACGATCGTAAACTATCTTCTGTCGAATTCGACGTCGACAACGGGTCAGAAACTGGCGTCATACAGAACCTATGCCACCGATACGCAAGATATCGCTTTGGTGCCAGGTCTTGATCAGGTAACAGATAAGTTCGATGACTATACGCAGTCTGTTGAATCAACAGGGCGAGATAGCCTGAACGGCAACTTCATCGTTGGAGATTCAACGGCGCTAGTGGTACTTGACCCATATGAAGACGAAGATGGCGACACAATTAACTACACGTATCCGGAGTCGGCACAACAAGCGTTTGTCCAAGCTTCGGGCGAAACTAAAGTACTACCTGCAGTTGACACGACAGCGGGCGGCTTTTCGTCAGCTCGTGCAGTTAACGCGAATCTACAAGTAGCGGGCTTTAGTACGGTTAGTTTCCGTGACGATGTAAGTGATGCAGTAGATACATGTGCAGATGATGAAACCCGTGGAGACAGATCGGAAGGACGCTGTTTATATACAATATACAACGGTGAATTTGCTGTTCCACGCATCTCTAGCTATTTTATCAATTCCTCTTCTGCCTACCTGCCTAGTTTCGTTCTCCTGTCTGAAGTGAATGCCACAATATGGCAAATCGATGTCAACGGCGATGTAATCAGCACCGATACCTACCCGTTATTATTTGAACCTGATGAAGACGATACACGCCACTATTTCACGTATGCCTATGACATAAATAACCAAGGTATCGCAGTCGGTGAAGGCCTTACTGGAGATCGCATTACGATAACGCGCCCAAATACATCAGGCAGGACTGAAAGTGAACGAGTTGCAACGGTTTTCAGAGACGGTGAAACCATTGAACTTCTTCCACGCGAAGAAAATATCATTAGCCAGGCTATCGCAATTAATGACGAAAATTGGGTGACGGGCGCAGTGCTTCGTTCACAAAGCGATATCGCACGTTCTCGCTTATTTGTGTATAACCTTGATACCCAAGAGCAGCATTACCCCGATGGTTTCTTCGTGAGTGCCGGTGTAACCGCAAACGCTATCAACAATAATAATATTGTTGTGGGTAAAGCAGACGTAGATGCAACAAGCGATACTCTTCGTGAAAGCGCAGCATTTATGTACAACATAGACACTGAAGAGTTTACTGACTTAAATGATTTAGTGTCTTGTGATAACCCGTACGAGCTAATTGAAGCGGTAGATATTAATGATGACAATGAAATCATTGCGAACGCGAGAATTAAGGCGATAAATAAATACGTTACTGGCGTTGATGTAATTAACTCTGACGGTGAAACACAAGAAGTTGACACAGTCGTTGCTGTTAAGCTGTCTCCATTAGCAAATGGCTCTATCGAAGAATGTGAAGTCCCGGAAGACGAACAACCTTACGAGCGACAAGGAGCTGCAACAGGTTTACTCGCATTTTTTGGTCTATTTGCTTCAGTATTTATGCGTAGACGTTTAAAGAAATAGCTGACCATTTGGACAATATGTAATCAATATTAAAAGAGCCACCTATGCGTGGCTTTTTTTATGCCTAAAAAACGTAAAAAAAGACATATTTATGCATAAAAAATGTAACATAAATTTCATAGAAACTTCATTTATTTAAATTTTGTCAAGCCCTTTTATTTTTTATTTTTCTTGAACCATTTAGTTAATTGCACTATCACAGTATTGTACGCAATCACTTTTCCGGCACTGTCAACCGAAATGATGTAGAGCGCTCGAGAAAATGATTTGTTGTACTTTCAACAAACAAAAGAGGCTAATCAATGAAAAGACAAAAAAGAGATAAACTGACACGCGCCCATTCGAAAGGCTATCAAGCTGGCATTAGCGGTCGTTCAAAGGAAAATTGTCCATTTCAGCAAAACGATGCACGTTCACAGTGGTTAGGTGGATGGCGCGAGGCAGTAGAAGACAGACACTTAGGTTTAAGTGTTAAATAATACTTCTCTTTTATGAACTGATTATGCAAAAAGGAAAGCCCCTGAAAAGGGGCTTTTTGTTGGTCAACGTTAATTGACCTTATAGCTCTATAAAGGCAGTTTAGAAGTTTGAGGTATCTTGGAACAAGCCAACTTTCAAATCTTTCGCTACGTAAATCTCACGGCCATCAACTTCTACTGAACCATCTGCCATACCCATGAAAAGTTTACGCTTTATCACGCGCTTCATCGTGATCTTATACGTTACCTTCTTAGCGGTTGGAAGGATTTGACCGGTAAATTTAACTTCACCTACACCTAAAGCTCGGCCTTTACCAGGGCCGCCGCTCCAACCTAAGAAGAAACCAACTAACTGCCACATCGCGTCTAGGCCTAGGCATCCCGGCATTACCGGATCACCTGGGAAGTGACAATCAAAAAACCATAAATCGGGGGTAATATCTAATTCAGCGATAATTTCGCCTTTCCCATGCTCACCGCCATCTTCTGTAATTGAAACTACGCGGTCCATCATTAACATGTTAGGTGCGGGAAGTTGACTGTTACCTGGGCCAAACATTTCACCACGGCTACACGCCAATAAATCTTCTTTGCTAAAACTATTTTTCTTCTCTGACATTCCCAACTCGTTGCTGTTATTAAAGTGACGCTGCTAATTTAGCGAACAGTTGTACGCCAAACAACTCTGAACAGTCATTTTTCTGAAGAAAAACGCATGCTAATATAGGTTTAGCAACTTTGGCTTGTACAAACATCGTTCTACACGTGTGATTTTTGTACGACTTCTAAATACAAGCTCTACAGTAACGTAACATTGTGTGAAAACTATGACAGAACAAACAACGAAAAAAAGCATTAAAAAGAGTGCCGCAGATAGAGCAAAAGCCAACGCTGATAAACAACGAAGGTTCAGAGAAAGGCAAAAAGACGCAGGTAAGAAACTTGTAAGAGGCTATGTTAGCCCCGAAGCAAAGGCATGTTATGACGAAATACGCGACAAGACTGGCTGGACTGACAGTGAAGCCATGTCAAATGCCATGCGGCTTATGTACGCAGCTTACAAATGTGGACAAATTAAACTACTGAATGAATGGCTTCGAAAAAATAACCGTTAGCCGGTTTATTTAATTTTTGTTTTCAGCCATGCACGACTCGGACTATTTTGCATGGTGTGGCGTTTCACAATGCGATGCGCTTCTTTAACCACATCATCTCGCTCGCGATAGTCCCATAAGCGCTTTGCCGTGATGCGATTATTCTCTGTTATATCAACGAGCGGTTCCACGTAGTCGCGTTCAACGTCAAAATCTAACATTTGCGCTTCTAGGGGCGGCAATAGGTGAGGGGCGTGAACAGCTTCACTGGGTAATTTAGCAAGTTCCGGCACCCACTTCTTGATGAATACACCTTCAGGATCTAATTTTGAAGATTGTGTTGCAGGGTTGTATAACCGCACGGTGTGAATGCCGGTTACGCTAGCCTGCATCTGTATTTGGGGGTAATGAATACCTGGCTCAAAATCTAAGAACTGTGTTGCCAAATAATGCGCTGCCTTTAGCCAATGTACATTTAGGTGATGACACAGAAAACTGGTTATCATGGCACGCATTCGAAAGTTTAAGTACCCGGTATACTTAAGTGCTCGCATGCAGGCATCTACCAACGGATAGCCGGTCAATCCCATTGTCCAAAGGTAAAAGCGACGCTCGGCTTCTGGGCCATCTATAAACGGAAAGTTTTCGTATCCACTATTCATTGGTCGCCATTCAATACTGTGTTCGCTCTCAAATTTTTGAATAAAATGGCAGTGCCAATGTAACCGAGACGTTAAAGCGGCTAGGGCGCGACTCCATTGTTTTCTATCAGAATTCGGCAGTAACTTTTTCGTCTGCTTTTGATGTTGAACGCTTTGGTAAACTTGCTTAATTGATAGATTGCCCCATGCCAAGTAGGGACTTAAACGAGAACATGCCCGTCTTGCATATTCCGGCTTAGAAATATGTTGATGGTAGTATTGTCCTCTAGCATCGAAAAAATCTTTTAATACTTGCCAAGCACGCCTTTCACCGCCTGGCTGCATCTTGTTTAATTTTTTTAACTTGTCTAAAACATCCTGCCGATAATAATTCGATTTCTCGCTAAAATGAGTGCCGGTTTGACTAGTAATATGACAATCAAACAGACCAAGCTCATCTAAATTTTTGCAAGCAGTATTGATGTTGTTGTGCTGGGTCCAGTCGACCCAATTAACGCTGTTTATATCAATATCATAGGTTTTCGTTGTAAAGTGACGATCCCAGTTTTGCTGCCATTGCTCACGGTGAGGCAAACCACGCATCACTGCGCCATACTGGGACTCAATATGGTTTATTTTCTTTTTCTTCAAATAGTTACTTACTGAAATGTCACGGTTATGCGTAACGCTCAACCCTATTTCTTGGTAACTCCTAACCGCTGAAATGGCGTAGTGCTGGGCAATAAGTTCGAGCGCATCAATAACTTCACAGTGTAAGGTCAGTAAACGGGCGCCTGAAGGCAACTGGGCGTTAATGTCGTCGATACTTTGCTGGATAAATTGCCAATGACGCATGTCCATATGCGGGTCGGCTATAAGGGAAGGTTCCCAACAAAAAAGCGGAAGAATGTTTTCGTTTTTTTCAACTGCACGGTAGAGAGGCTCGTGGTCTCGAAGACGAAGGTCACGTTTAAACCATATGACAGTGACAGATTGTTTAGAATGTACTGGAACCATACGACGAACTAACTACAACCACTTTTTACGAAATTGGCCGTCCGAATCATAAATCTCAGTCTGCTTTTGAAGGTTGAACTGTCTGTGGCCGCGAGGGTCGCTTCCAACACCAGCTAAGTAAAGCCAATTGCCCCAATTACTCCCCACATCGTAATCGATTAATTGATGCTCAAACCACGCTGCACCGTATCGCCAGTCCTGCCTTAGTTCGTGAACCAAACAGCTCGCAACCAGTTGCCTGCCTCGGTTTGACATATAGCCAGTTTCAGCGAGTTGTCGCATGCAAGCATCGACTATCGGATAACCGGTTTTTCCTTCGCACCATAACGCAAAGGTTTCCGGACAATGCTGTGTCGACGGCTTTTTACCCTGGATACCGCTAAAACGAAACCAATTGGCCCCGTATTTACACTGTAACCAATGAAAAAATTCGCGCCAAAGTAATTCAAAGTATATCCAATAAGTGGAATCGTTTTTTTCAACGGTTGCTTCAAACTGTTGAACTTGCCGAATGACTTCCCGTGCAGACAGCGACCCGTTCGCTAACCAGGCCGAAAGCTTGGTACTGTCTTGCCAAGTATCTAAAGCGTTCCTTGTGTCTTTATACGTTGCTGCAGCTTTCCAATCGAAGAGATAAGTATTTAAATGCGTCAGCGCTGCTGTTTCACCTCCAACAAACGATGATTGAGACGGGCTTGGTAAATCAGTATCAATGGCGAATAAAAAAGACTCATCTAATTGCGGTGTAAAAGGGCTTGGTAAGCTTTCCATGGGTGGATGGACAGATAATGGCTTACAGTGCTTTTCCACTTTTCTGCGAAACGGACTAAAAACGTCGGGCATCTCTTCGATGTTGAAAGGAAGGGTTTGAGCATCAAATAAGCCAAACGTCGGAGTTTCTATTACTGTTACCGAATCGAAAAAGCGCTTTACTGTATTTAATTGTGCTCTCTCATCAAAACCACAGTGCTCGCTTACCCCAAGGTGAGAATATTGTCCGGACTTCATCAATTGAACTAAACACTCAGCAGGGTCGCCTTTGACAATGAGCAAATCATGTCCGAGCTTAGCTAATTGCCGTTTTAAATCCACAAGTGTTTGAAGCAGGAATGTGTGCCTATGTTTCCCCATAGGCGCAAAACCATATGTCGTAGGTGTAAACGCTTTATCATCAAGAATATAAAGAAAAGTAACCTGCTGAACTGCTTCACACAGCGCAGAAATAGCAGCATTATCGTGAAGTCTAAGGTCATGTCGAAACCAATATAAACCTCGTTGATTGTTGTTCGTACGTTTTGATTGTTGGTGGTGATTTATCATACTAATTTTGAGTACTTTTTTACTATTTCTACGGATCCTGAATCCGAGTTTTATCGTAGTACATGCAATACGAATAATATTAAGATTTGGCGCAATGCCTGAGGAAAAAAAGTGACCGTTCCCGTTAGTATAATGTGGTTCAGACAAGACCTTCGTGTAAAAGACAATCCGGCCTTAAACGCTGCCTGTGATATGGGAAAAATAGTACCCATCTACATATATGATGACACTGCACCTAATGGCAGAGAGCCTGGGGGGGCAAGTAAATGGTGGCTGCATCATTCACTCTCGTCGCTCAATAAACGCTTGAACGGACATTTACAAATATTTAAGGGTGACCCACGAACACTTATTCCAAAGTTAATGAAGTCATTTAACGCTAAAGGTATCTTTTGGAATCGGTGCTATGAGCCATGGCAAATAAACCGCGATAAAACGATCAAGAAAACCTTAATCGAGCATGATTATGAAGCCCATAGCTGTAACGGCAGCTTACTATGGGAGCCAATGAAAGTATTGAAGAAAGACGGTACACCGTATCGCGTATTTACACCCTACTACAAGAAGGGCTGCCTGCAGGTTGAAGAGCCTCGTTATCCCAAAGCACCACCCGCACGTATTACTTATGCGGATGTCGACAACGACAGCGATGGATTAACATCGCTAGACTTACTCCCTTCCATCAACTGGGATGCAACCATTGAAAAAGAGTGGTCACCAGGCGAAGACGGCGCCGCTGATAATTTAGCTGACTTTATTGAAAATTCAGCACGTAAATACAAAGACGGCAGAGACATACCGTCAGCCAATGGGACATCGCGTTTGTCGCCGCATTTACACTTTGGTGAAGTGTCTCCAAATCAAGTTTGGTACGCGATAAAAGACAAGTTTGGAAATAGTGAAGACAAAAGCATTGAAACCTACTTGAGTGAGTTAGGTTGGCGCGAGTTCAGCTATTATTTGCTGTTCCATTTTCCTACTTTGCCTAATAAGAACCTCAACGAAAAGTTCGATAAGTTTCCTTGGCGCACAGATGCGAAAGCGCTCAAAGCGTGGCAAAAGGGAAATACAGGCATTCCTATCGTAGACGCTGGCATGCGCGAACTGTGGCAAACGGGCTACATGCATAATCGAGTTCGCATGATTGTGGGCTCGTTTTTAGTGAAAAATCTATTACTAAGTTGGCATGAAGGCGAGCGATGGTTTTGGGATACATTGTTGGATGCCGACCTTGCGAGTAACAGTGCCAGTTGGCAATGGGTTGCGGGTTCTGGCGCAGATGCTGCGCCTTACTTTAGGATATTTAACCCAATACTACAGGGCGAAAAGTTTGATAAAAAGGGCAACTATGTGCGTAAGTATTGCCCTGAATTGAAAAAGCTGTCAGACAAGTATATCCATAAGCCATGGGAATCCCCTTCGGCGGTATTGAAAGATGCAGGTATAGAACTTGGTAAGGAATACCCAAAACCTATTGTTGATTTAAAAGCATCGCGTCAACGCGCGCTAGACGCATTCCAAACATTAAAAGAGTAGGGTATGGCAGCACTCATTTTAGTTTTAGGCGATCAGCTTACCGAGACGTTGCCAGCGATTGCTAACGCAGTAAAAAGCAAAGACACAATTTTGATGGCGGAAGTACGTGAAGAAGCCACCTACGTTAAGCACCATAAGAAGAAGATAGCATTTTTGTTTAGCGCAATGCGTCATTTTGCCAAAGCGTTGCGAGACGACAATTTTAACGTTAACTATGTTCATTATAGCGACAAAAACAATAAGGGCGATTTGCTCGCTCAGATTAAGCATGAACTTAACGGAAATGATTTTGACGAAGTAAAGGTGACTATGCCCGGAGAGTACCGCTTACTCAAAAGCATGGAGCAATGGGAAAACGTGCTGGGCATACCCGTTAGTATATGTGATGACAATCGCTTTTTATCGTCCCCACAAGAATTTACGGACTGGGCTGAAGGCAAGAAACAACTCCGAATGGAGTTTTTTTACCGTGAGATGCGTCGCAAACACAACGTGCTCATGGATGGAAAAAATCCCATTGGCGGTAAGTGGAATTACGATGCCCAAAATCGCGAAGCAATGCCTGAAACCCAGAGAGTACCGAAGCATTCTACGTTTGAGATTGATGACATTACTTCGAAAGTTATCGAGCTCGTAAAAAGCGAGTTTAGCGATCATTTTGGCGATATCAATCACTTCCACTTTGCGGTAACTCGAAAAGACGCACTCAGCGTATTGAATACTTTTATAGAAGAAAGATTACCTAACTTTGGTCAGTATCAAGATGCCATGGTGGAAGGCAAGCCTTGGCTTTATCATTCACATATCGCGTTTTATTTGAACTGCGGTTTACTGACGCCAAAAGAAGCCATTCATGCAGCCGAGCAAGCTTACCATGCAGGGCAAGTTCCACTGAATTCTGCTGAAGGGTTCATTCGCCAGATTCTGGGCTGGCGGGAGTATGTCAGAGGGTTCTACTGGCACTTTATGCCAAATCTAAAAACCGATAACTACTTCAATAACAGCCGCGCATTGCCCTCGTTCTTTTGGGACGCCCAGACGAATATGAACTGTATGCGCCAGTGTATTAAAGAATCGCAGCAGAACGCTTATGCCCACCACATACAAAGATTGATGGTTATTGGTAATTTTAGTCTTTTAACTGAACTTAGCCCTGAGGAAGTGCAGGCATGGTATCTGTTAGTGTATGCCGACGCATATGAATGGGTTGAACTTCCTAATGTTGCGGGCATGATTTTGTACAGCGATGGAGGTAACCTAGCAAGTAAGCCGTACGTCGCAAGCGGAAGCTACATCAACAAGATGAGCAATTACTGCAAAAATTGCGGATACCAAGTTTCTAAAAAGACCGGACCAAAAGCGTGCCCGTTTAACTACTTATACTGGCACTTTATTGACAAACACAAGGAAAAATTGAGCAACAATCACCGCATGGCCATGATCTATAAAACCTACGGGCGAATGAAAGAAGAAAATATCGAAACTATGAAGCAAGATGCCTCAACATTTCTGACTAAGCTAACCAAAAATGAAGAAGTCTGATTTACCCACCAAAATTTGTCCGGTTTGTCAGAGACCATTTACTTGGCGCAAAAAATGGGAAAAGAACTGGGAGAATGTACGTTATTGCTCGAAGCGTTGCTCTGGTAATAGGAAAAGCGCTGAAGGCAAACAGTAATTGTGAAAAAAATCTTTTATCCAGGCTCACGCCACAATTAAAAACCACGTTATGAAGTGGTCTAGTTAAACATTTGTTTCTAGCGGTACGTATAAAACGTAGTGGAAATACAAGGAGTGTTTTATGGAAGCACCGATTACCGTAGATAGACTGCGTTTCCTTTTATACAGTGTAAAAGAAAAGCTTTGGGTAAAACCTCTTGGCTTTTGTTTGCTCTCAATCTTTGTTGTATTCGTCGCGAAAGTAGCTGACGGGACTTCATTGGCTGAGCATATTCCTGAAATAAAACCCGAATCAGTTGAAACACTGCTTTCAATAATGGCATCTAGCATGATGGTGATCGCCACGTTTTCTGCAGGTACCATGGTTAATGCTTATGCTTCGGCCAGTCAGTCGTCAACGCCGCGTTCTCTAAGCCTTATAATATCCGATGATGTATCACAAAATGCACTGTCAGTTTTCATAGGCGCATTTATCTATAGTGCTGTAGCGCTTACTGCAATGACTCAAGCTTTTTTCGATGAAGCCGGGCTTTTTATTTTATTTTGTCTAACCTGTCTGGCTTTTTCGATAGTTATTTTAACTTTTATCCGGTGGGTAGACAGCGTTGCACGATTAGGGCGCGTGGGGTCAACGTTATTAAAAGTGGAGCACGCCACGACACGCGCAATTAAAAATAGAATAGATATGCCGTGCTTAGGCGCAGTACCGCAAGAGCAAATAAAAGAGCAGGGGACGTATGCCATTTATACTAAACAAGTGGGCTATATACAGCTTATAGACATTGCCAAACTGCAACAATTAGCTGATAAAAACGACGGTTTTATCAATGTTGCCATGTTACCCGGTGAGTTTGTCTCACCAGAGCGTGCCATAGCATATTCGAATAAAAAGGTAGTATCAGATGAAATTGTTGACGCATTTACTATAGGTGAAGCCAGGTCCTTTGAGGCTGATCCTCGCTTTGGCTTTATCGTACTAGCCGAAATTGCATCTCGTGCATTATCGCCATCGGTTAATGACCATGGTACTGCAATAAATACCATTAGCAGCATTACACGCCTTATGTTGTTGTGGCACAAGCCCAAATCCGAAACTGAAACCGAAAACTCACAAAGCGATAGCGCTCAGCATGATGAGTCTAAATATGACCGCATTTCATTGCCTGCGTTAAATGTGAATGATCTATTTGACGATGCGTACACCAGCATTGGTCGTGATGGTGCTGCTAATATTGAAGTTGCTATCCGAATACAAAAGTCACTAAAAACAATTAAAGCGTGCTTTAAAGATGAAGGTACAAGCATAGAAAGAGATTTTGTTGAGGCGGCGTCTAAGTTAGCGAAGCAAAGTTACGAACGTGCAAAGTTGGCATTGGATTACGAAGACGATATTAAGCGAATTGAGCGCGTTTATAATGATAACTAAACGTGTAAGTTATTACTGCCAAAATCACTGCTAAGAATTCTGCTAAAAATGCTTAAAGTAAACAGCTAGCCAGTCTATATAATCTCTGCATACCACAAACCATGTAATCTACATAAATGATCGATCGAGTTTCTTTTTGTAGTTAATCAGATTCAATCTGATTAACTACAACTCAGATAAACACAGCAACATTCTAAATAACTAAAAATCCACATTTAATAAATTAAAGCCTAGTATAAAAATACAAAGACTGCGTCTTTCTGTTTGTTAGTTATACCCATAATTTATCAAAAAACTAGCGTGACGCTACGTGAATAAAAATACATTTTGCGAGGTGTAGTGCTACAGATTTCACGTAGCGCACGATTTATAAATTCCATGTCTAAATCCAAAGTTCATAGCAACTTTCAATAAAAACCACTGACACAAGTGAAGCAATTGCGGTAAGGCCGAAGCACTAAAATAGCTGCCGCGCATAAAAGTCTGTAAGTAATCACAGTCAACAAACCAACCAAATAGATAGACATCAACGCTCTAATCTTCCACACACGCAATTACGCATAATGTATATTATGTTAAATAGAGTGCCAAAGTTAATGGTGAATGAGCCAGATGGAGCTTTGCAAGGTGCTTTACGCTATCCTTCTCGTAATATTTAGGTATTCGTAAGGTTTAATGACAACTAGCACAGATAAATAATAGACTTAATCATGTTCCTAAAAACATTTATCAGGCTTTATTCTTCTTTGCTTTTTATAATGAATGTACAGCCAGTAATATTAATTATTAACTCAATCAGCCAAAGGCTTAACGCTGATGAATTAAATAAAGGATCCCAATTATTTCTAAAATAAGACGACTAGCTGTAAGGTTAAGGTTTTTCTAACATTTAGCGTTACATGTAATAATTACGGCCCGTAAAACTCATTTATTGATTGCTCTTTATTTTAAATATCATCAATTATCTATACTTCTTATTAAATTAAACATCGTGCATGGAGACCGTTCGTTGTTTTAAAGTTGGGTGGCGTGGATAGCACGTAGAATTAAAACATAATCGACGCGATGTTTATTGAATTCATATCTGCGTAGACGTCGTTTATTCGGCTACGTACCGTATCGACGTCTTATTATCGTCGTACTGTAGTCGCCATTAGATAGGCGCTCTATGAAAAGCGTATAAAAAGCAAAGGTAATAACTTCTAGGTTATCGCCTATTCCGCTTTTGTAACGTTTATTTTAAACTCGTTTGGTTTTGAAAAATGTGCGATTAGCCAGCAAACATGTTGGAAGTAAATCATGTGAAGTACTTCTTTAATAAATAAGCTTTTAGGGTGTTTTTCCATCGCTTTTCAGCTTATTTTTTAGGCGTTGCTACGTGAAATCTGATCGCGCATTCGGGGTATTACCTTGCAGATTTCACGTAGCGCACGATTTAAATTGCACAAAAAACGTACTCTCTCAGCAGGCCACAAGCCTTATCTAGCGATATGGTTTGGAATAAATACGAGATAGGCCAACAATTGACGGCATTGAAACACCCAAACTGTTTATATATACAGTAATATGATAGAGTAGCACTGTACTTGAGATTAAAATAGTAAAGTGGTTAGTGGAGTGATGAATGGATTAGTGCGTAACTTCACGCATGATAATTACAGTTATCATGCGTGAATATTGTTATATATCAATAGTTTATCAGGTTATGTTAAATCTAGAATAATAGTCACAATAATGTCTTCATCAGGTTGCTCAATGCCCTCAAAAACTAATAGCTCATACTTGCTCACAACTCAATTAGTTAACAGCAACAGTGATAGCAGCTCACAGCCACAAGACTCAAGTAGCGCGACGGTTCCAGCTTTGGGTATCGAGTACTCTCGTGGTAAGCAGCACACGTCAGGTTCTGACGACCTAACAACAAGTCAATGTTCATCTTCTGATAAAAACGTTGAAAGCTATTATCAAGATATTTTTACCAAGCTTCCATACAATACACAACGGGCATACATTAGTGACTACAATGAGTTCGCAATTTTTTGTAAGCAAGCTGGATTAAGTGGCTTTAAGAACAACTTCGAACACAATGAGATCTGCATTAAACAATATGTCGAAGCGTTGTGTCGTTCTCCCCTAGCCTATAGAACCATTAAACGTAGGCTATCTGCTCTTAGTAAATTTTTAGGCGTGGCTAAATTGCCAAACCCCATTATTAGATCTGCGTATCTAAGAGACTTCATCCGTTTATCGCTTATAGAGAATAGAAAGTTTCGCTTGTCTCACAAACAAGCGGTTCCGCTTACGATAGATATGCTTGAACAAATAAACAATGCAATTATTCCTGATTCTTTATTAGAGCTCCGCGACCTTGCAATCATTAACCTGATGTTTGATGCATTGCTTCGCGCTGATGAATTAATTCGAGTTTGCGTCGAGGATATATCTGCGCGTAATAACACGCTGTTGGTTGTTTCTTCGAAAAGCGACCAGTCTGGTCAGGGTCAATATCGCTATGTTTCTTCCAGCACTATATCTATGGTTCAAGAGTATATTAACGAAGCTAATCTTGACCCAAAAACTAAAGCAACCCGCCTTTCTTCAGATTTACGCGGCCTGCACAAAGGCGTTTTGTTTAGACGACTAACAAACCATAAAACAGCACTTTTGCCATTTGATGAGAACATTCCCAGCCATAAGGCAAATGTACTTAACTATTCGAGTGTCTACAGGATTTGGCGACGTATTGCTCAACGCGCAGGTATTAGCGAAAACATTACCCCTCATAGTGGTCGTGTTGGTGGTGCAGTTTCTTTAGCCGAAGATGGCGCATCTTTACCCGAGCTTCAACTGGCTGGAGGTTGGCAATCACCGGAAATGCCTGGGCATTATACAAAACAGGCTAACGTAAAGCGTGGTGGAATGGCAAAATTGTCGGCAAAACGAAAAAGATAAAGCTCATTAAATACAGCAACTTAATCAATGCATGGTTACGCATAACCAACGACATCAGTAACAATGTCTAACTCACCTACTCTCTACATCCTTTTACCAATCTGAAACTGTATTACTCGCGTATCAAAAGGTAAATTTGCCCTAAACCTATATTAATGAATAGGTTTTCTAAGTTGGCAAACATTCAAGTAAAAGGAGTGATATATGAGTAGCGGTATTGATACAAAGCATGGAAAATTACTCGCGGAAATGGTGGTTCCCTCGTCGTCATGGAATGTCCAACCCGAGAAGCAAGACCCATTCAAGTCACAAGAAGCAGCACTAGATTATTTAAACTCAAACAATGAGCCGTTATATCTCCACGTGCCATTAGCTCAATCTGATGATTACGTGAGAATCTGCGTAACTTCACGAGGCGATGATGTTGTTTTTACGATAAAAGATATCAATAACGGTGGTGAAACTTCATTGCATTATTCGCACATTAAAAACTTAGATAGCACAATTAGAACCTTAGTTTCAGAATGTTGTGACCAGAAAATCAAAGCCCTATAAGTTAGGGCTTTCTTTCCGCCTTTAAATCGCAAATTGTACTACCAAAGAATGCTAATCCACGTAAAGCCGGCCATCATTAGGCTAATGAACACTGCTGCCGAGCCGATATCTTTAGCACGCCCTATTAATAAATGGATGTCTGTACTGACATGATCACAGAGTTTCTCAATAGCGGTGTTGAGTAGCTCAGTGATAAGCACTATCAGTAAAGATATCACCAGCAATATACGTTCTACATGCGTAACGTCGATGAAAAACGCTACAGGTGTCATTATCAATATTGCGAAAATTTCTTGTCTGACCGCAGCTTCACTTAAAAAGGCTGCTCGAAGCCCCTTAAGTGAATAGTAAGTGGCATAGAGCACGCGTAAAATACCTGTCCGTTTCGTTATCATGATAAGTAATTTTAAGATTAGTTACAGCCTTACAAAACGTAACTGACCTTCGTTACATCTGCATGACGGCGAAGGTATTTATCATGAATATTTAAGGCATTTTCGACGCTAATCGCCGCATTAATTTATACTTTCACAGCTAGCACGTCTGTTTTAACACCATGTAGTACTGCATTGGCCGTTGACCCAAGTAGCAAACGAAGACCGCTCTGGCCATGGGTGCCGACAACAATGAGATCTGCATTAATCTTTTCGGCCATATGGTGAATCTCATCAGCAGGAGAACCTATCTCTACATTGATGTGGCTGTAAGGTATATCATGTTTTGCGGCAACGTCTTTTAATTGCCCTAATGCCTGCTCTCTTACTTCCTCTGAAAAATCCCGTTCTAGAAATAGTCCGTAAGGCTCTACATTGGTTTGTGGATAAGCAACATACAGGAGGTGAATTTTGTGACTATTGCCCGCTATTGCAATGGCTTTCTCCACCACTAATTCGTAGTCAGAATAAATATCTATAGGTACTAAAATTGTCTCGTAACCTTGCATTGTGGCTGTCCTCAATTTTTGTTAGGTAGCAGTGCTTTTCTACCATACCGTTAACTAATTCCATTAAATAGTAGTGCTATACAAATAATTATTCTTTGAGCTAGGTCAATGATTAGTCTGCAGCCTCATTCATAATCAGTGTATGCACATTAGTTCTAGCGAACATTACGTATCCTTACCGTAAAAGAAAGAGGGAAATGAGTATGAAAACGGCAATAGTTGTTATAGCAACGCTTCTCCTTTTCGCCTGTGGCCAGGGCGCGCAGTCACCTCGCGGCTTTAGCTTGCCAGAAGGCAATATGGAAAAAGGCTATTTGGTATTTAAAAAGTATCAGTGCCAAGACTGTCACAGAATTGCAGAAGAAAAAGAGTCCGACAATGCGCAATACCTAGTCGCGAAGCCTATTCCGTTGGGCGGCAGCAGTGGAAGAATTAAAACTTATGCAGAGTTGGTGACAAGTATTATTAACCCATCACACAAACTTACTCCTCGACAGCCTGCCAGTTTCACCAGCGAAGACGGTGTCTCATTAATGCGAGTAGTAAACGACGAGCTAACGGTTTCTGAACTAATAGATTTAGTGGCGTATCTTCAGCCTAAATATAAAGTAACACCCTACAGGACTAGTGATTACCGCCTCTATCAACTGCGTATTCCAAGCGAGCAATCTAAAGATTAACTCGCAGTTTTAGGCATTAAAAATCATTAAGCGTGACTCCACAATCGGTATTTGATTAGGAGTCATGGCTTAGTTTTTTTAAGATACCGCTTTCGTTTCTTTCTCTATTTCTGCCAATAAACTACAAGGCATAAAGCTTTCAGAATTTGCTTCTTTTAAGTGTAATTTAAATCTATCGGGAACGTCGTCGGTTAAGAAACTTCCTGTTTTAACTAACGGGAAAATTTCGTCGTAACGCGCAATATTACACTGATCTACTCGCCTAAATATATGGGTACGATTTAGTTCGCTAGTTCTCACATGTCCTGTAGAAGACAAGATATCCATCAGCGCATGAATAGTTTTTTTGTGAAAGCGGTACACGCGCTCGTACTTGTCTTCAACGTTTAAGCCCTTGGCAAGCTTGGGGTCTTGCGTTGCTACACCGGTCGGACATTTATTCGTATTGCATGACAGCGACTGAACACATCCAAGTGCCAACATCATTCCTCTGGCACTGTTACATAGATCGGCGCCTAAACTTAGATTTTTCGCTAACTGAAAAGCGGTAATGATTTTTCCAGAAGCAATGATTTTAATTTTGTCGCGAATACCAAAACCAGTGAGACAATCGTCAACAAACGCCAACGCTTCACGCAGAGGAAATCCTATAGAGTTTGTGTACTCAAGCGGTGCGGCGCCGGTACCTCCTTCGCCCCCGTCTACCGTTATAAAATCTGGCGTTACGTCCTTCTCTACCATGGCTTTGCACATGGCAATAAACTCACTTTTTCTACCCAGCGCCAGCTTAATACCCACTGGTTTATATCCACTTAACTTGCGTAACTGACTAATAAAATCAACCATTTCTAAAGGCGTTGCAAACGCTTTATGTCTAGGGGGAGAATCAACTTGAGTTCCAGGCTCAACACCTCTTATTTTAGCTATTTCAGGGGTATTTTTATACGCAGGTAAAATACCACCATGTCCAGGCTTAGCGCCCTGGCTTAGCTTTATTTCTATCATTTTTACATTGTCGAGTTTGGCTTTTTCTTCAAAAAGAACAGGGTCGAAACCGCCATCTTTACTTCTACAACCAAAGTATCCCGTACCAATTTGCCAAACGATATCGCCACCGTTTTCGAGGTGATATGGGGTTAAACCACCCTCACCTGTGTTATGGTAAAACCCGCCTTTTGCAGCACCTTTATTTAGCGCCAAAATGGCATTTTTTGACAAGCTTCCAAAGCTCATTGCGCTTATGTTAAGTATGCTTGCACGATACGGCTTTTTGCAATGAGGACCACCTACCGTCACTCGGGGATCTTCATCCATGTCTTCCACTTCGCGAGCAGATAAAGAATGGCCAATCCACTCATAGCCATCTTTATACGTATCTAGCTGAGTACCGAAGGGAACAGTTTCTCTACTGTTTTTCGCACGTTGATAAACAATCGAACGAAACATGCGGGAAATAGGTGCTCCGCCAGTATCGGTTTCTATGATGTATTGCTGGATGTAGGGCCTTAGTCCCTCGACAGTCCATCGTACCCTGCCAATTAATGGAAAGTTCTTTAAAATGGCATGTTTTGTTTGGAAGGCATCATATAGACCAAAAATGAGTAGCGTGACTGATAAAAGTAAAAACCACCACACGGGCGCCCACAATACGCCAATCACCACATTGAAAGCGACCAGCAGGGTTAGCACAGTTAGAATTGTTAAACGCATTCAAAATCCTTCTTTATTTTTGGTCATATCTAAACAAAATAATATGCCTACAACCCTGTTCAATACACCTGAAATCGGGAACTAGATTTACTTTAGCGGTAAATGACTGATTTAGGAGTTAAATATACTGAGCCGGCTTTTAGCTCAATTGGGTTACGCGTTACCAAAGTATGCAATTACAATGCTTTTTTAGCTGCGAAAATAAGTCATTGCATGCTAGTCTAAAACCTTTCAATTAGCGAGTTGAGAGAGCGATTTGTAGCTATCACTGGTTAATAGATGATGTGACCTATACAAAGGTAACGGATTTTACGTTCAACATTTTCTGAAAGGTAATTCATGGAGTATGCATTTCTTCTTTTCGCATTTGTTTGCGGCTTAACGGTTAAACTTATTGGCATTCCTCCTTTAGTTGGCTACTTGGTAGCTGGCTTTTTATTAAATTTTGCAGGCTACACGCTCACTGAAGATTTAACCCAAATAGCCAACTTGGGCATCACCATTATGCTCTTCACCATCGGTCTGAAACTCAACATCCGCGATTTGAGTCGACGAGAAGTTTGGGCGGGAAGCGTTTCACATACCTTAGTATGGGTGGGCGTTATTACCTGTTGCGTCTATGCGATTGGTGCGGCTGCTGCAAATTTCGTTGATGGGCTTACATGGAAAAGCGCTGCGCTTATCGCTTTTGCCCTTAGTTTCAGTAGCACAGTGTGCGTGGTTAAAGTATTAGAAGAAAGTGGCGAAAGTAAAACCCGCCACGGCCGCCTTGCCATTGGCATTTTGGTCATGCAAGACGTTTTTGCTGTTATCTTCCTTGTTGCAGCAACTGGAAAGCTCCCCTCTGTGTGGGCGCTTGCGTTGTTGGCCTTATTCCCAGCAATGCCAATCATAAACAAAATGATTAATAAGTCGGGCCACGGTGAACTGCTTCCGCTTACTGGCTTTATCCTCGCCTTAGGTGGCTATCACCTGTTTGAGCTGGTTAATATTAAAGGCGATCTTGGGGCACTCATCTTTGGAATCATGTTAGCCCAACATGAAAAGGCTTCGGAGCTAGCGAAGTCGCTGCTCAGTTTTAAGGATCTCTTCTTAATCGGCTTCTTCCTTACTATCGGCCTTACCGCCCTTCCCGATCTTAGTATGATTGTCCTCGCCATTGTATTCTGCTTATTTATACCGTTAAAAGCTGCGCTGTTTTTCGGTTTGTTTACCTCACTTCGTCTTAGAGGACGTACTGCGTATTTAAGCAGCCTGGTGCTATCAAATTACAGTGAGTTTGGGCTTATTGTTGGGGCGCTTGCAGTTTCATTAGGTTTATTGGCAAACTCTTGGTTAGTGGTGATTGCTTTAGCCGTATCTATTTCATTCGTTATCACCAGCGTGCTCTATCGCAATTCTCATTCTCAATATCACAATCATAAACACACCATTAAACGTTTTGAGAAAAACGAGCGCTTAAAAGAAGACATTTATCCTACTCTCCACAACGCGGAGTTTTTAGTGTTGGGGATGGGACGAGTTGGTCGCGGTGCCTTCAATGCGTTATCTAAATTAAGTGATGTGAGCGTATGGGGAATGGACGCCGACCGAGTAAAAGTAAAAGAGTTATCAGACGAAGGCTTAAACGTAATATGCGGCGACGGTGAAGACGTCGATTTGTGGGATAATTTAGATATCAAACAGATTCAGCTTGTTTTGCTTGCTCTGCCTTCTATTCAGGACTCAATAAACATCACACGTCAGCTTAAAAACGCGGGCTATGTTGGAAAAGTCGCAGCCATTGCACGCTATGAGGATGAAGTGTCACATCTATTAGAAAATGGTGTAGATAAAGTCTTCAACTTCTTTACCGAAGCAGGGCTTGGTTTTGCTGAAGAAAGTCTTGCTTATGCGCATGCACAACAGTAATGCTGTTCTAAATGCGAACAATGGATGAATTGAGAAACGTTATCGTTTGTAAACAACTGTTTTACAAAGACTTTTTTGACATGCGGTCAAATTTAGACTAAACTTCACGCAAATACGTTAATAGGGTTTACACAATGCAAGGTGATAAACAAGTTGTTGCAAAATTGAACGAAGTACTGACAAGTGAACTTACTTCGATAAATCAATACTTTCTGCACGCTCGTATGTTCAAAAACTGGGGTTTTTCTGAACTTAACGAAAAGAATTATAAAAAGTCTATCAAGGACATGAAGCAAGCGGACGATCTTATCGAGCGCATTTTATTCCTTGAGGGCCTTCCTAATCTTCAAGCGTTAGGCAAACTTTATATCGGTGAAGATACCGTTGAAATGCTGTCATGTGATGCGCGTTTTCAAAAAGAACAGCTTCCACTACTTCGTGAAGCAATCGCGCTATGTGAAGAAAAGCAGGATTATGTTTCTCGTGACTTGCTTGAAGACCTTCTTGAATATGAAGAAGAGCACCTAGACTGGATTGAAACGCAAGAATACCAAATTGATGCTATGGGTATAGAGAACTACCTGCAAGCGCAAGTAATGGGAGATGACTAATGAAAGGTAACCAAGCAATCATCAATGGCTTAAACGAACTACTCTCTTATGAGTTAGCCGCCATGGATCAGTATTTCATTCACTCTCAGATGTATCTTGATTGGGGTTTGAATAAGCTTTACGAACGCATCGACCATGAATTTGATGACGAGCGTGGACATGCAACTAAGCTAATAGAACGCATGCTGTTTTTAGAAGGTACGCCTGACATGACGAAGCGCACAGGCTTCAAAGTGGGTAAAGATGTACCTGAGATGCTAGAAAGCGATTTACGTGTTGAATATGAAGTTGATGCAAAGTTACGTGAAGTTATTGCGCTTTGTGAAACCGAGAAAGACTATGTTACTCGTGACATGCTTATTGTACTACTAGACGATACAGAGATGGATCACGCACACTGGCTAGAGCAGCAGCTTGGCCTTATTAAGCGACTAGGTATTCAAAACTACCTTCAGTCTCAAATGTAAGAATTAGCGTTCACGCTACAATTTACAGGTAATTAATAAGGTCGCTCTTAAATAAAGAGCGGCCTTTTTTGCTTGTTTACTCCCCTTTCTTTAGGGAGAGTCTTATTGCTTTTAATACAGTTACTGCTGTGTAACAAAATATAAATAGCTGGGGCTTTCTTTATCTTTAATATTTAGACGTAGCTGCCATTTCATCACTGGCTCACTACAGCTACCTAACATAAACCAACCTGACCACTTTCCTTGACCATCGTTATCTAACAGCACGGGAATTTTGCCCATATACATGTTTACCCCTTCAATCCATGCGCTCTCTATTTCCTCTCCCTCAGGAACTAGGAGCTTAACCGTTACTGACTCTTCGGCTTCAGGCATGGCTGAGAAAGTGGCAATTGCTAACCTGTCATCAATTAAGAATTCGCAAGTTTCATTGACAAAGTTGCAGCTGTTTCCTATTCCATTAACTACGCTCGTGTCTTTTAACACCGATGACTGGAATTTATGTGCAAGGTATACACACACGGCTACAACAATAATAGCCACTAATGGAAGCTGGGAATGTAAAATTTTTGATCGTTTATTGTTATCGTTATTTAGCATTTCTTAAATTTTGTGTATTTCTTCATTGACGGAGATCAAGCTTAGGTAGTTTATGGTATCTTTTTGTAATTAAAAACCTTATCATCCGCGTACCAACTGGCTTGGAGACAATAATTATTACTCTTTCCGAGCTCGGTGTGAAGCGTTATTCCTTAGCTGATACACGTCTCGACCGTACTATTCCGGCAGTTGGAGACCATAGTTCATTTGAAGTGGAAGATTCATTAAAATGAGTGAAATAAGCCAAGCACAACCTGACTACAATTATAAAGTAGTTAGGCAATTTACCATCATGACCATAGTCTGGGGTATCATTGGTATGGGCCTAGGGGTATTTATTGCCGCGCAGTTATTTGCACCTATGCTTAACTTTGACACACCATGGCTAACATTCTCACGTTTGCGTCCGTTGCACACTAACGCCGTTATTTTTGCCTTCGGCGGCTGTGCGCTATTTGCAACGTCGTACTACATCGTTCAGCGTACCTGCCAGGTAAGACTGTTCAGTGACAAACTTGCCGCATTTACCTTTTGGGGTTGGCAAGCCGTTATCGTTTTAGCTGTTATCACCCTGCCTATGGGTTTAACCAGCTCAAAAGAATACGCTGAACTAGAATGGCCAATTGATATCCTTTTGGCACTGGTTTGGGTCGCTTATATCATTAACTTCTTCGGAACCCTAGTAATCCGTAAAGTTTCGCACATTTATGTTGCAAACTGGTTCTTAGGCGCGTTCATGTTAACTGTTGCAATTCTTCATATTGGTAACAGCATGGCTATTCCGGTATCTTTCACTAAATCGTATTCACTGTATGCAGGCGCAGTAGACGCTATGATGCAGTGGTGGTACGGCCATAACGCGGTAGGCTTTTTCCTAACTGCGGGCTTCCTTGGTATGATGTACTACTTCGTACCTAAGCAAGCTGGTCGCCCGGTTTATTCATACAGACTTTCAATTGTTCACTTCTGGGCACTTATCTCTCTGTATATCTGGGCTGGTCCTCACCACCTTCACTACACTGCCCTACCAGACTGGACTCAGTCACTAGGTATGGTGATGTCTATTATCCTATTCGTTCCATCTTGGGGTGGTATGATTAACGGTATTATGACGCTATCTGGCGCGTGGCATAAACTTCGCACCGACCCAGTATTGCGTTTCCTTATTGTTTCATTGTCTTTCTACGGTATGTCTACCTTCGAAGGCCCAATGATGGCAATCAAGACCGTTAATGCACTGTCTCACTACACTGACTGGACAATTGGTCACGTACACTCGGGTGCTCTAGGTTGGGTTGCAATGGTTTCAATTGGTTCAATTTACCACTTAATTCCAGTGCTATTCGGTCAGCGCGCTATGTATAGCACCAAGCTAGTTAACGTACACTTCTGGTTCGCAACTATCGGTGTTGTTCTATACATCGTAGCAATGTGGATGTCTGGTGTACTACAGGGTCTAATGTGGCGTGCAGTAAATGCTGACGGTACGTTAACCTATAGCTTTGTTGAGTCATTAGAAGCGTCTAAGCCTTTCTATGTGGTTCGTTTCATTGGTGGTTGTTTCGTGGTAGCAGGTATGCTTGTTATGGCATACAACACATGGAAAACCGTTCGTGCACCTAAAGGCAGTATCGCTGCAGACCCAGCGACTCAGCCGGCGTAGTAAAGGAGACGAATAATGAAAAACGCACATGAGTTAATTGAAAAGAACGTCGGTCTGTTAACGGTATTAATCCTTATCGCTATCAGCTTCGGTGCCATGGTTCAAATTACGCCGTTGATGTTTCAACAGCAAACCATGGAACCGGTAACAGGCTTACGTCCATATACCGCGCTTGAGCTTGAAGGCCGTGATATCTACATCCGTGAAGGTTGTGTAGGTTGTCACAGCCAGATGATCCGTCCATTCCGCGCTGAAACAGAGCGTTATGGTCACTACAGCGTTGCTGGCGAATCAGTATGGGAGCACCCTTTCCTTTGGGGTTCTAAGCGTACTGGTCCTGACCTAGCACGTGTTGGTGGTCGTTACAGCGACGAATGGCACCGAGTTCACCTGCTTAATCCTCGTAACGTGGTACCAGAGTCGAATATGCCAGGTTTCCCTTGGCTTGCGGAAAACACGCTTAATGGCGAGTTAACAGCTGAAAAAATGGAAGTATTCCGTGGATTTGGCGTTCCGTATACCGACGAAGATATCGCGGGTGCGAAAGCGGCAGTACAGGGCAAAACGGAAATGCAGGCCCTTATTGCTTATCTACAATCTCTTGGCACACATTTGAAATAATATGGACCAGGGAATTGTAGGCAGCATTTTTACTGTCATCGTCTTTGTAAGCTTCATCGGTGTTGTATGGTGGGCGTTCAGCAGCCGCAACAAGAAAAAATTCGATGAAGCTGCGAACCTAGTGTTTGCAGATGAAGAAAAGAAAAATCAAAAGAAGATTAGCAGGAGTCTCGAACTCATGAGTATGTTTTGGACAATTTGGATTTCAGTGATAACCCTAGGGTTAATCATTGGTTGCTACTTCCTTCTTCGCTGGTGCCTTTCTAACAAGACTGGCGTAGCTGAAGGTGAGTCAATGGGCCACGAATTTGATGGTATTGAGGAGTTGAACAACCAACTTCCTCGCTGGTGGACAATTATGTTCTACATGACCATCGTTTGGGGCTTTTTATACCTAGCGCTTTATCCTGGCCTAGGTGCGTATGAAGGTATTTTGGGTTGGAAGAGCTCTAACCAAAATATTCAATCGCTAGAAGAGTCAGCTCAGGCGCGTATTGATGCTAAAGAGCAAGGCTACCTAGTAGAATATGATCGTGAACTAGATTTCGCTGCCGAGAAGTTCGATCCGATCTTCGAAGCATATGCACAAGTTCCTGTTGAAGAACTGGCTAAAGACCCAGAAGCAAATAAAGTAGGTCAGCGTTTGTTCCTACAAAATTGCTCTCAGTGTCACGGTTCTGATGCACGTGGTCAAAATGGCGGCTTCCCTAACCTAACGGACAACGACTGGTTGTACGGTGGTTCAGGTGCGAAAATCGTTGAAACTCTTACGCTTGGTCGTAAAGCAGCTATGCCAGCATGGCTAGATGCTATGGGTGAAGACGGTATCGAAGAAGTGGTTAACTACGTACTTAGTTTAAGCGGTCGCGATGTGGACCCTCAGCTTGCAGAAGCAGGTAAAGCTCGTTTCGCAGCGTGTGCGGCTTGTCACGGTATGGACGGTAAAGGTAACCAAGCACTTGGTGCACCAAACCTTACTGACAATATCTGGCTATACGGCGGCAGCCACAGAGCGGTAACAGAAACGCTTACTTACGGTCGTAACGGTGTAATGCCTTCATTCAAGAAAACCTTGGGTGATGACAAAATTCACGTTGTTGCAGCGTATGTATACAGCCTTTCAAATGATTAATGATTTAAATCATTAAATATCTTAAAAAGCCTCGTTACTACGGGGCTTTTTTTATGAGAAAATACAGCGGTATAGAGAGTGCCATGCGAACATTCTTTGTACACTTTTAACATGTCTCGCCAACACTATATTTATCATTATTTGCCGGCTTTACGTGTAGTTGGGGAAGTAAAAATAAATATGTTGTTAGTGAAGTAAATACGAGAAAAGATTTCGATGAATAGACCCTGGTATAAAGAGTTCTGGCCCTGGTTTTTAATTGCCGTTCCTATCATTACCCTCATCATGGGTGGCGTGTTATTAAACCTTGCTATTTCTACCGAAGATAGCTTGGTGGTAGACGACTACTACAAAGAAGGAAAAGCAATTAATGCCCGTCTGGACAAAGAAGCCATAGCCCGCCGCATGAATATCACCACTGATTTAACCATTGAAGATGGAAGCATAGCGCTGCAATTTCATTCGGGGATTCCTCAAGAAGGTAACGCGGTTAAATTAAGTTTCTATCACGTAACGCTAGAAGAGCGCGATGTTAGCGTTTTATTGACTCGCGACGCTAACGGTATTTATCGCGGCTTTATTGAAGAAAACCTTGACGGTAAATGGCGCATATCGCTGACGCCGATTGATGATAGCTGGAAAATTCAAAACACGGTCTATCTGCCCCACACTGGCAAAATGAAATTCAATCCATAATGACGAAGCACGACTGTTACCATTGCGGCTTGGCTATAGCGAGTCCAGACAATGGGAAATTTACTACTGTCATTTTAGGGCAACAACGAGACATGTGTTGCCCTGGCTGCTTAGCGGTAGCTGAAGCGATCGTTAACAACGGCCTTGAAGACTATTACCAGTTTAGAACCGAACCGGCGCAAAAATCTGACGACAGTATTTTAGAAACGTTAGATAAGCTAAAAGTCTATGACGACCCTTCCCTTCAAGAAGAGTTCGTGTTTGAAGAAGGTCAGGACAAACAGATTCAGTTGACCCTTGAAGGTATTACATGCGCTGCGTGTGGCTGGCTTATCGAAAAGCAGTTGTCAAAAGTTGAAGGAATAAAGCAAGTCGCGGTGAATGTACAAGAGCGCCGCGCTTTAGTCACTTGGTCACCGTTTCAAATTAAGCTTAGCCAAATTCTATCTACGCTAAAACGCATTGGTTATGTTGGGTCACCATTTCACCCCGACGAACACGAAGCCAGTTATAAACGCGAACAGAAGACCTTTCTAAAAAAGCTTGGCCTAGCAGGCATTATGACCATGCAGGTTATGATGCTGATGACTGGGCTTTATTTTGATTGGTTCGGCGCCATTGAGTTAGAGACCCGCCAATATTTTTATTGGGTTGCCCTTACGCTTACAACACCTGTGGTGCTGTATTCAGGCAGCACCTTTTATGTGGGCGCCGCTAAAGCGCTAAGCGCCAAAACGGTTAATATGGACGTACCCGTTACGCTCGCCATATTCGGTACTTACATTGCTGGAATTCGCTCTACAGTATTAGAGCAAGGTGAAGTGTATTTCGAATCCATCTGTATGTTTATTTTTCTGCTGTTACTTAGCCGATTCTTAGAACATCGCAGTCGTCATCGCGCCGCACAGATCTCTGCCAATATGATGCAGTATGTGCCCGTATCAGCGACCAAACTAAATCCGGATGGCAGCCTAACCGAGTGTCTGGCTAAGCAGCTAAAAATTGATGACGTAGTACTGGTGAAGCCTGGTGAAACAGTCCCCATTGATGGAGTGGTAACCGACGGCAACGCAGCGGTTGACGAATCAATGCTTACCGGCGAGTTTAACCCCGTGCGTAAGTCGAACAGTAGCCTGGTTTACGGCGGCACGGTTTGTCAAGATGGTACGCTAACCATTACGGTTACGCAGACCCTTAAAAATGCGCTGGTAAATCAAATTGTACGACTGCAAGCAAGTGCCATGGCGAGTAAGCCTAAAGCAGCGCAGATAGCCGATAATTTTTCTCGCTATTTCGTTACCGCGGTATTGCTGGTTTCGGCGTTAACCTATAGCTTTTGGGCGTATCAGGGTAGCGACGAGGCATTTTGGATCACCATATCGGTGCTGGTTGCAACCTGCCCTTGCGCACTAGGGTTGGCTACGCCATCAGCGTTAACCTGCGCTATGGCAAAGTTAAACCGACAAGGTATTTTACTAAAACGCGCCGATGCGCTAGAACAAATTACTGACATTGACACCATCGCTTTAGACAAAACCGGCACGCTCACAAAAGGCAAATTTACTATTTCAAATGCCTGGTACGCTGACGGCGTGGATAGTAATAGTGCGCTATCAATTGCGCGCGCTTTGGAGTCACGCTCTGAACATCCGATTGCCAAAGCCTTTAGCGACGGTATAGCCTTTAGCGACGGTGTAGCCCTAAGCGAGATTTCTGCCTCTAGCGGTAGTGCTGACGCCATCGATAACACGGTACACAAAGTGACTAATTTTACCGTTACGCCAGGAGGTGGTATCAGCGGTGAGATCAATGACACGTTGTTTTCTATGGGATCTGCAGCATTCAGCGTTCACGAATCACAGCTAAAACTCATTGAAGTGTTCCCTTCAGCTAACGTGTTTCTCACGGTTAAGGGGCGTATTATGGCTGCGTATGAAGTAAAAGATTCACTAAGAGAAGATACGCAAGAAACTCTCGATATATTAGCTGCAAGCCATACTCTCGCCGTTTTAAGTGGTGATACACAGCAAAACGTTAATGCGCTTACCGCACCATTGCCAATTTCGACCGCTAAAGGTGGCCTAACACCTGAGCAAAAGTACGAAGCCGTTCAAGCTATGCAGCAATCTGGCGCGAAAGTGATGATGATGGGTGACGGTATTAACGACGCTCCAGTTCTTGCCAGCGCTGATGTGGCAATTGCAGTGGGTAATGCCACAGACGTGGCTAAAACTGCCGCCGACGTGATACTGCTTGGCGATCAGCTGCTTTCTGTACCAGAACTTATTCGAACTGCGCACCAAGTGAAGCAAAAAATAAGGCAAAATATTGGCTGGTCGGTAGGTTACAACGTTTTGATCTTACCTTTCGCCGTATCAGGCCTACTTTCACCGTGGATGGCTGTTGTTGGTATGTCGTTAAGCAGTATCATTGTGGTCACAAACTCAACGCGACTTTTGAGCAAATAGCATGAGTATTATTTACGTATTAATTCCAATCGCCATCATCATTGTTGCCGTCGCTATTGTGATATTCTTTTGGGCGGTGAAAACCAATCAATTTGAAGATTTAGATCGCCAAGGTTATAGCATACTGTTTGACGATGATCTTCCGCCAGAAGAAAAAAAGCTAGCTGAGCAACGCAAACAACTTCAAGACAGTAAAGTAGACAAAAGCCAAGCGCCACATGGAAGGGATTAACTACTTCTCTGCCTTTCTTATCGGCTTAGCCGGCGGAGTTCACTGTGTGGGAATGTGCGGTGGAATTGTCGCTGCGCTAAGGATGGTATCGCCTAAAGGCGCTTCAGCACTACCCTATACCCTTGCCTATAACATGGGACGTATAGTGAGCTACACCATCGCCGGAGCAATAACCGGGGCACTTGGAAAAATTGCAGCAGATTATATACCTCTTGCCAACTATGCCCTTTCCCTACTTAGCGGAATCATGTTGCTTCTACTGGCGTGTTATTTGGGTAAGTGGTGGACTGGTTTAACGGTGCTGGAAAATGCGGGTAAAGGCCTATTTTCCAAAGTCCAGCCGCTTTCAAAACGCTTTTTGCCATTTAAGACCCCTTTAAGTGCGTTGCCTTATGGTTTTATTTGGGGTTGGCTTCCTTGCGGTTTGGTGTATTCCACACTTACCTGGTCTCTCGCGGCGGGTAACGCGCTAGAAGGCGCTGCTATTATGTTCTTCTTCGGTTTGGGTACATTACCCACCTTGCTCGCTGCAAGCGCTGGTAGCCAATATATTGTTCGAAGTTTTCAACATAACCATTTTAGACAAATTATTGCAGTAATAATGGCAATATATGCAGCTTATCTTATTCATGGCGCAATCGTTTAAAAATGGGTGTATTATTGTCGGGTATTCTTTTAGAGAGCGTGCATTATGAGCAAAGGAAGCCAATTTTCTATTCACTGTCAAAACTGTAGTTTCAGTCACCTGTGTTTACCGGTGGCGTTGAACAAAACAGAAATCGAGTCTCTTGACGATATTATTGAACGCAAGAAGCCGCTTCATAAAGGTGACACGCTGATTCAAACTGGTGATAAATTCCGTTCTCTATTTGCAGTGAGAACCGGTTCATTCAAATCATTTGTGACTAATACCGAAGGTGAAGAACAGATTACCGGCTTCCACTTTCCTGGTGACATTATCGGTTTCGATGCATTAAGAGAGAACAAACACCAAAGCTATACCTCTGCGTTAGAAACTGCCATGGTGTGTGAGCTTCCCTACGAGACCCTCGACGAAATGTCAGTGCAATTTCCAAAGCTGCGCCACCAGATCATGAGCTTCATGAGCGCTGAAATAAAACAAGATCACGACATGATCATGCTTTTAAACAAGCGAACCGCAGAAGAGCGCTTACTGTATTTCATCTCACACCTGTCGCAACGCTTTGAAGAGCGTGGCTTTTCCCATAGAGAATTCCACTTAACCATGACGCGCAACGAAATTGGAAACTATTTAGGATTAACGATTGAAACGATTAGTCGTCTGTTAAGCCGTTTTCAAAAAGACAACATCATAAAAGTAGACGGCAAGCTTATTACTATTTTGGATTTCGATAGGCTAAACACCAAACTAGCGGCGCTTAACGGCCCTAGCGTTGTCTGCGGTTAGTCCTTTTTAAGTGTTAAATAAGGCGCGCACTAAGCGCGCTTTTTTGTAACCTGTGTTAGCCACCTACCTGCCCTTTCAGCGCCACGCCGGTTGCTCCATATTCAATTAGGTAGGTTCACTCATGGTCGCCTCGTAAAATTCTTGATCTAAAACAACTTACGTTTTTCCCAATGTCGTTTATAGTTAGTATTAGAAAGCTTCGATTTCGACAGCCGCTACTAAGTTTCGTAGTTAGGGGGACGTTATGATTGAGTGTAAACGAATTCTGGCCGTGGTAGATGCCGAGCGCGATAACCAACCTGCACTAAGCCGTGCTTATGAACTCGCTTCAAAAACAGGCGCTTCAGTTACCGCCATGATGGTGGTATACGACTTATCTTATGATATGACGACCATGCTTAGCCCGGATGAGCGCGAGTCAATGCGCGATGCAGTTACAAAGGAGCATGCAAAATGGCTTGCCACCCACTTAAGAGAACAAGGATTCACTGAAACTGATATCGTTGTTGAATGGAATAATCGCGCGTATGAATCGATTATTTACTACACCCTAAACAATCAGATAGATTTAGTGGTAAAGGCAACCAAAAAGCACGACGATCTTGCTTCTGTTATTTTCACCCCCACCGACTGGCATTTAATGCGTAAATGCCCTCGCCCAGTATTGCTCGTTAAAGAGCACGACTGGCCAGAAGGAGGAGAGATTATTGCTGCAGTAAACGTAGGCAGTGAAGACGATGAGCACGCCGCACTTAACGATAAGCTCACCCTCATTGCTAACGACTACGCCTCTTTATTGAAAGGGAGCGTAAATTTGGTCAACAGTTACCCTTCTACACCACTTAATATCGCCATAGAAGTGCCTGAGTTCGACCCCGATACCTATCACGACGCGGTAAAAAATCATCATTTAAAGGAAATGCGTAGTCACGCGTTAAAGTACGGTATTCCTGAGAACAAATGCGTAGTAAGAGAAGGCCTTCCGGAAAAAGTTATCCCGCAAGTGGCAAAAACACTAGATGCAGAGCTGGTTGTTATTGGTACCGTTGGCCGTGTGGGCATTTCAGCGGCCCTAATTGGTAACACTGCAGAACACGTGATCGACGAACTCAATTGCGATGTGCTTGCTATTAAGCCAGATGGATTTGTGTCGCCGTTGTCGGTGTAGTCTTTTTATCAGTACCACATAGCCCGTGTTTGCCGTTACTTAGCGGCCAACGCGGTATGTCACCAACAAATTTAACTTCACAAGCATGGTCTCGAAAAGCCGCTTTAATGTATAATGGTGGCTTTATCACAAACCAAGCTAGTTAATTATGAGTTTAGGCACAAACAGTGCTGACGCGTCGCCATTAAATGCTGCGCAAAGTAAGCAAAAGTACAACTTCAACAAACTTCAGAAACGACTTCGCCGCAATGTGGGTAAAGCCATTGGCGATTTCGGTATGATTGAAAACAACGACAAAGTAATGGTGTGTTTATCTGGCGGTAAAGACAGCTACACCATGCTAGATATTTTATTGTTTTTAAAGAAGATTGCGCCTATTCATTTTGATATCGTTGCGGTTAATCTTGACCAAAAGCAGCCTGGTTTCCCCGAACATATCTTGCCTGAATATCTAGAAAGCATTGGCGTTGACTACAAAATTGTAGAAGAAGACACCTACTCTATTGTTAAAGACAAAATTCCAGAGGGAAAGACGACTTGCTCTCTCTGTTCTCGCTTGCGCCGTGGTATTCTGTACCGCACGGCAAAAGAGTTAGGTGCGACTAAAATTGCATTAGGTCATCACCGCGACGACATGCTAGAAACGTTTTTCCTCAATATGTTTCATGGTGGCAAGCTTAAGTCTATGCCGCCAAAGCTAGTCAGCGATAACGGTGAACACATCGTTATTCGTCCATTGGCCTACTGCACAGAAAAAGACATCGAGAAATATTCTCAGGCCGCTGAATTTCCGATTATTCCGTGTAACCTTTGTGGCTCACAAGAAAACCTACAGCGCCAAAACATAAAGGCTATGCTTCAAGACTGGAACCGTCGCTTCCCAGGTCGTATAGAGTCGATGTTCCGTGCGCTTCAAAACGTAGCGCCTTCACACTTAATCGACAGCAACCTTTATGATTTTAAAGCTATAGCTACACAAGAAGGCCCGGTAGAAGACGGTGATATCGGGTTCGATGAACCTTCTTTCACTACAGAAAATAGTACGGACTTCAGTGATGAAGATAATACTATTGAAGTAATAAACATTATGGAACCTAAGTAAATGAAAATTGGACTTGCGCTAGGTGCCGGTGCCGCAAGGGGCTGGACTCACATTGGCATAATTGAAGCATTAGAAAAACTCGGCGTAAAAATTGACGTTGTAGCGGGATGTTCTATTGGTGCTTATGTTGGTGCTGCCTACGCAAGTGGCAAGCTGGAAGGCTTGAAAGAGTGGGCCTGTTCCCTTAGCGACTGGCAGGTACTTGCTCTTATGGGCGTAGGACTTAGACGCGGCGGCATTGCAAGCGGACAGAAGGTTTTCGACAAACTAGCAAGCGAGTTTTGTGAATCGACTTATGAAGACATGCTTAAGCCGTTTGCGGCTGTGGCTACCGACCTTTATACAGGCCGTGAAGTGGTGTTTAACTCTGGTCCTATCGGAGACACCATTCAAGCATCCTGCGCTATTCCCGCACTTTTTGCGCCCGTAGCACACGGTGATCGTTGGTTGGTAGACGGTGCCGTTGTAAACCCTGTACCGGTGAACTTATGTCGCCAATTAGGGGCCGATTTTGTGATCGCGGTTAACCTTAACGCCGATTTTCGACCACTTCGTCTTGAAAAGTTGAGACAAGATCATGAAGAAAACCAGCGCAAAACCGAGGACTTTTTTACAAAGAGTCAAAACGTACTACGCCAATGGTTCTCTCCTGACAACAAAGAAGAAAAAGCCCTAGAGAAAAAAGATGAAAAAGACAGCGTCTCGGCTGGCAATGTAAAGACTGAAGAAGGCATTGCTTCTGATGTGATTGAAAAAGTGGAAGAAGAGTTGACCGAAGTCCCCGCTAAAGTGAACAAGCGAAACCCGCCGGGAATTATGAGCGTGATGAGCAGTTCACTTGAGATACTTCAAGCTCGCGTCACACGCTCACGTTTGGCTGGCGATCCGCCTGACATTCTTATTGAGCCTCAGCTTACCGACGTGGGTATTATGGAATTCCACAGAGCCGAAGAGCTATGCGCGAAGGGCGAAGAGACCATCTCGCGTTTAGCAGAGCAAATTAGGTATCAGCTTCTTACCTAACCCCAAATATGCATTTAGCTTGACGCCATAGCGGTAACACGTAGCGGCGCATGAGGCAGTGTTAAGCCTTTTGCGTCGTTGATCCAATCTTGTTCTAGATGCAACACGCCGTTATTGATTTGCACACCTTGTGGTGTAATGAAATCTAAATTCTTGTCATCAAACTGAATCATCAAGCCCTTTACCGAAGGCATCATGAAAGACAAAAAGCTTCCCATTTCATTAAAGAAAGCTTCGTACTGACCATACAAAAAAGTAAGGTCGTCTTTTGTGTAATACTGCTTAAGATATTCCGGCTTGGTTTCAAGTTGTACCGACATATCACACACGTTCGCGCGTTCGTTTAAATCGATGCGAACCAGTGCGTTGGCAAGTTTCAGGGCCTTTTCAGTAGGCACCGTGAATCGCCCTTCACCACTCACTTCTAAGGGCATTGTTTTCTTATCGGTTACGATAGACGCTCCGTTAACTTCACATAAACGCCCTTCGCCAACACGAACAAACCCGAATGCAAACTGAAGTGCTTGGGTATCTTCATTATCCAGCTTTTTAACATGGCTATAGAAACGGCTGTACTCAACATCTATCGTTTCAGCAGCAACGGAAGAACTGCCTACACCAATAAACAGAGATGAAGCAAAAAATAAAGCAGCGCGTATCATTCGGATAAAAACTCCTCGTTAAATAGGATCATAGTTTGAAGCTCTTCAACATAAGCGGCTCCTCGCTCAGAATAGTTCATTAGCCCTTCAGCTAACGCAACACCAGTAATAGGAATTTGGTTTGCACGCAGTCGACTGCGGATCTCTCTTAAATCCGCATACGCGTCGTGGCGGTTTAAATTTCGCATGTAGGTGTACGTTGCACGCGACAAACTGTCGAATTTGGCAACTTCATGAGATGCCCCATCGTTTCGACGGTTAGGAACAAAACCACACCCCTTAGAGAAACACCATAAGCCAAAGAAGTTATAGCCCTTTCTTGCGAACCGGCTGGTGCCCCAAGCTGACTCATTCGCGGCTTGCACGAGCACGAGTTCGGCTGGTAGAACATCAATCTTTTGTAGTAAAGCTAGCAATTTTGATTTTAGCGGCTGCGTTGGCTTAACTCGATATTCCTCTTCTAACCATTCAAGCCTTGCCATATCTTCTTCAGAGAGCGTTTCGTTAGCTAACGCCTTTCTATATAAGGTTTGTACGTAATGTCTAAGCGTGAGTAGATACGCATTCTGCTTCTCTATTTCGGGGCGTAAATAGTTAAAAAACGCCTCTTTCTTCTCTTTTACATCTGTATAGGCAGAGAAGTTAGGCACCGGCTTTTTAGCTTCAACCGTTTGCGGTATATCTAAAATATCCGGTTCGTCCTCAGTAAAAATTATGGCGTTAATGACGATTACCGCCAATACGCCTAACGTAATAAGGACAATTTTAAAGGTTTCACGCTTATGCATCAAAGCTAGACTCATTCACATCGTTTTCAGATGCTTCCGTGCTTACTCCCTGCTCGCCAATCAGTTCCTGATAGAGCAAGCCCATCATACTAAAATAAAAAGGTAATACCCAAATAAGTGAAAAGCCCAGCGTTAATGGCACCGACACAAACAGTAAAAAGAACACACCAAATATGCTGGCAATTTGAGCCCAGTATGCATTAAATACGCGACACGACAGGATGATCGCACTAATTGGCGTTAACTTTCTGTCAGCAACCAACATAAGTGAAAAGGACGATGCTAAATAAAAATAAACGCCGGGTATAATAAGCAACATCATACCTAGTTGAACAAGAATACTGTTTACTAGCTGAGTGAGTGCCAGCAAAAATATCAAGGGGAAAAACTGGAATACGGTAAATACTGAAGTTTTAGTGCCGCGGGCAACAAAAACGCCCATCATATACAACCCCGTCAACAGCGGGGCAACGATGCAGATTGCAACAATTTCTATGATAGACTGATGCTCGAATACATAGGTCCCATCGTCATTTATTGTGATGTACTGCTGAGCAAATACACCTAACACGACAAACGTCAAAAATAGAACAACACTTCCCTGCAGCAATGATGAAAAGTTTGCCTTTGTTAAACCGGCAGCGCGGCGCAATAGACCTTTGGTATCAAATTGATACTGTTTAGACAACGTATTGTTCAGGCGGTCTTGGTTTACGTCTTTCACACAACTCTCTTATCTTTTTGAAAAATCGGCGGGATTATACCAATTCACAAAAACAAATGCCTGTTTGTAAGGTAAACAAACGTTAACCTAGTACTAATTTCGCAGCTAAACCGACGAGTAGCACCCCCATCGCACGGTCTAACCAATACCCTTTTTTACCAATAAGCTCAGCTACTTTACTGGTGCTCAAAAGGTATGAAAGAAAACAGAACCACAGTCCAGTAGCTATAGCTAAATAGATACCGTAGCCAAGTTTCACAGTAAATGGAGTATCAATACTAATAATTGCAGTAAACAATGAGAGGAAAAATAGCGTTGCTTTTGGGTTTAGTCCATTAGTGAGAAAGCCCATCCAAACTGCGCGCTTTGCAGATATGTGGGATGTTTTCTTTTCAGCGTTAACTGCCTGGTCCTGCTTTACAGGCCCGCTTCTAAGCGCACCAAACGCAAGGTACAGTAAATAAGCTGCGGCGGCATAGCTAAATGTGGTGAATAACCATGGAGTAGTTGCAATAACCACACTAAGCCCCACTAACGAGTAAGCCACATGCAGTAATATAGCTAAGCCAATCCCTATACTGGTGTACATGGCGATACGTCTGCCATAGGCCACGCTGTTTCGAACAACCACCGCGAAATCTGGACCTGGGCTAGCAACAGCCACAAGGTGTACCAACGCAATGGTAAGAAACTCATTCAAATACTGCATGTTATGCGCCTCCTACAGCGCGTACTTTGATATTAATTGATCAACCCATTGTGGAACGATGTGAGAAGCAGGGCCTGTTAGCGATTCATCGAACAATGCATTAGTTACGCCCGGCTCCAAATTTGCCTCTATGGTATGTGCGCCACTTTCTTTAGCGATCTGAACAAAACCCGCGGCAGGATAAACATTCCCTGATGTGCCAATAGCAATAAACACATCAGCCTTTGAAAGCGCATCATAAATCTCTTCCATGTACATTGGCATTTCACCAAACCACACGATATCCGGTCGTAAGGTTACTCTGTTGCAACACGGGCATTTAGTGGTGTGATCAAAACTATCACTCCAGTCAAAAGTTTGCTGGCTTATAGCGCAGCGCGCCGATAGCAGCTTGCCATGCATATGGTAAACAGACTGGCTTCCACCGCGCTCATGCAAGTCATCCACATTTTGAGTAACCAACATCAGGTTGCTACCGAACGCTTTCTCAAGTTTGGCCAGCGCCTCATGCGCTGCATTAGGATTCACGTCGTCTTGCTGTAACTGCGCACGTCGAGCGTTGTAAAAGCGATAAACTAAGCTAGGATTTTGTTCAAAAGCCTCTGGGGTGGCCACCTCTTCTACGCGATGATTTTCCCAAAGGCCGTCATTATCCCGAAATGTCTTTAATCCAGATTCAGCGGAAATACCCGCACCGGTAAGAATAACAATATTGGGTAGAGGTTGATCAGATGGCATCAGGTTGTTCTTACTCTGTAGTTATAGCGCTAATTATACGATTAGCATGTTGTATATTTACTTAGTTAAAAGCCGCGACTCTTTACATATCTTTGACCACAGGATATTGAGTATCAGCGCCCCACTCTGACCAAGAGCCATCGTATACTGAAACCTGAGTAGCGCCGCACAATAATGCCGCCACACCAATTATGCAGGCGGTAACGCCAGAACCACACGTACAAATAATAGGTTTGCGTAAATCGATATTAGCGCGGTCAAAAATAGCCTTAAGATGATCAACTGGCAAAAAATGCCCGCTTTTGAGTAAGGTGTCAAAAGGAATATTAAACGCTCCAGGCATATGACCTGAACGTACTCCTTCACGAGGCTCTGACACTTCTCCTTTGAATCGCGGCGCGCTACGCGCATCAACAAGTTGTGCTTCAGTATTTATTGCCTGAAGTACTGCACCGGAATTTGCGAACCAACCAGGCCTAGGTGTAGCTTGATAGGTTAATTTTCCGTATTGTTGTTGTTCTGAAACCGGCAGCGCTGCTTTTTCCCATGCAGGCTGTCCGCCATTTAATATATAAACATCTTGGTGGCCCAACGCTTTTAACATCCACCACACTCTTGGCGCAGAATATATTCCACGGGTATCGTATACCGTAATAGGTGTATTCGCTGTTATACCCTGATTACCAAGATAAATTGCAAGGTCATTTGCAGAAGGCATACTGTGAGGGAGACCTGTAGTGTGATCGCTACCTTCACTATCTAAGTCAAAGTCGACTGACGCAGGTAAAACCATTGCCGTGCGCGTATCTGGTGTTTTTGAAACGGGGTCGTCCATTAACGCTCGTACAAGCGTTACCGGCTTTTGTTGCATTACATTGGCTAATTCACCAACTGAGAGCAATACCGATGCCATTACATTCTCCTAAAAGGCACCCACATCAGTGAGTGCCCTGTAATACCCCGATAAAACAAATCGGTACGTATTCAAACACATTACATAGTTAGCTAACCAACTAACCTATGTTGCGGATCTACTTAGCTAAGAGCTGCGATAGCCGCGTCGTAATTCGGCTCTTCTGTTGTTTCTGCAACTTGCTCTGTGTAAACCACTTTGCCTTCGGCATCGATAACCACTACTGAACGAGACAGCAGCCCAGTAAGCGGCGCTGATTCAAAGGTAACACCATAGTCAACACCAAAGCTTGAGCGGAAAGTCGAGCCTGTAAGTACATTTTCAATACCTTCAGCACCACAGAAACGACCCGCTGCAAACGGAAGATCTGCCGATACACAGATAACTGTAGTGTTATCCAATTTTGCCGCTTCTTCGTTGAATTTACGGACAGACATTGCACATGTTCCCGTGTCGATAGAAGGGAAAATGTTTAATACCACATTTTTTCCTGCAAGCTCAGACAGTGTTACTTCACCCAAATCTGCTTTCACTAATGTAAAGTCTGGTGCAGATGTGCCTACTTCAGGAAGCTGACCCTTTGTCGTAACTGTATTGCCTTGAAAAGTAACTGATGCCATTCGCTTTCTCCGTGTTTTGTTAATATGAAATAGTGGATGTAAAACAATACTTTCGCAAATAAAAGTGACGCTTTTTAAATGTTACTTTTAACCTGCGACTCTGCAAACGCAAGCTTATGCTGTAAATGCGGCTTACCTTTTAAATATTCCCGTCTAAACACACTGAAATAATGCGCTAAGGTTTGCGCCCCTTGCTTCTGCTGCGCAAGGTCTAAAACGCTAATACCAACTTCAGCAGTACAGTGTTGGAAATCATGGGTAGATTCGCGTAGTAAATAATCTGACGCTACGTCCATACCCACGCCCAACACAGGAAAGTCATGCAAGTAAGGACTCTTCACGAACATTTTTTTTGCTTCACGCCACGTTCCATCCAAGAAAATAAATAGTAACGTTTTCCCAGTATTCAATGGTGGCGTATCAATACAACGTTCAGCTGCAGCATATTCGTGTGGAAATACCACGATAGGAAAATATTTTTCGTTGCGAAGTAACGCCAATAGCGCCTCTTCTGGCTCGGTGCGCTTCCACAAAAATGCGTGGTTATCTTTAACCACGTCCGCAATTAAACGACCGGTATTAGTAGGCTTATAATATTCGCCTTTGTACATCAAGAACAAAACCGCCACATCAGTGCCAGCCTCAGGCTTAAATTCACAAATACAGTTTTGCGTTGGAAGCAGACATGCGTCGCAGCGAACTACTTTACTCCCACGAGCGTGGAATGGACGTTCAGCACGAGATAACTCGTCTAAACGAAGTGACATAACAGAATTCAAGATAGTACGTCTTTGCCAAAATTTTTATGGATTTTACCATAGTAATTTGTGATAAAAGAGCGCAAATATCTTTTCAATTTTTTGATTAAAATTTGGAATGTTTGGGAGTAGATAAATGGTGCCCGGGGCCGGACTTGAACCGGCACGCTGTTACCAGCGAGGGATTTTAAATCCCTTGTGTCTACCAATTTCACCACCCGGGCATCGGGTTGCTTTTCAGCAAAGGTGTCAGGCGTAGAACCTGATGCTGCGTTGCAGCGTTTGGAGGCGGAACCCGGAGTCGAACCGAGATAGACGGATTTGCAATCCGCTGCATAGCCATTCTGCCATTCCGCCAGATGCGTCTGGCGCGTGATTAAAACTCATCTCTAAGAGATTGGAGCGGGAAACGAGATTCGAACTCGCGACCCCGACCTTGGCAAGGTCGTGCTCTACCAACTGAGCTATTCCCGCATGTCTTAATCGACCATTTCGTTTGGTTGATGTCCTCTCGAAATGTGGGGTGCATTCTACCTACCCATTCAAAACTGTCAACACAAAAAAGCGTTTAAATTGAGATAAATGCGGTTTTTTATGATCGTTTGCTATTTTTTTATTCACTTTGATTAATGTACGATCAATTTCACTTTACTGCGCCACTTCGAAGGTGTGGCCAGGCCGCTTTTGTATAAACAAACATTGACCAAATTGACAGCACTGCTGAGAAATATAAAAGAATATAACCTAAAGAAACCCAATAAATAGTTATGCCCATAAAGGTTTCTAATCCCGACAACAAGCCAATTAAGGCTAACATTTGCGCAGTGGTTTTTGCTTTACCTATAAAAGACACTTTAACCGCATCCCTTACACCATTCGAACCCATCCATTCACGTAACGCCGACACATAAATTTCACGAACCAATAGCGCAATAGATGGCAACGTGATCCACAGGTTTGCATAACTATGAGTAATCATAAGAAGAGCAGCGCCCACAATGAGCTTGTCTGCTACAGGATCTAAGAATGCACCAAAGGGTGTAGACTGCTGTAGTTTTCTTGCTAGATAGCCGTCAAACCAGTCCGTTATTGCGGCAAGCCAAAAAATAAATGCGCCTGCCTCGTGCGCCCAGCGCCAATCAAGAAAATAAACAACTACAAATACAGGAATAAGGATTACTCGGAATAAAGTAATACAGTTTGGAACAGTCCACATAAAAAGTACGTCTCGGTGTTATGCCTCTATGGGCGTTTTAGCGCGGTAGCGTATAAGCTCTGCATCTTTCATTTTTGTAACACATTACCTTAATTTGTAATGCATTGCTTGTTACTCATTCATTTATTGATGAAGGTGGTCGTAAATAGTTTCCGCCAGTTCAGGGCTTATACCAGGTACATTTGAAATTTCATCTTTGCTGGCTTTCTTAAGACCCTGCAAGCCCCCCATGAATTTAAGCAGTGTTTGTCTGCGTTTAGCACCAATACCAGGTATGCTTTCCAAACTCGACGTGGTTTTAACTTTCTGGCGTCGGTTGCGGTGCCCAGTAATGGCAAATCGGTGAGATTCATCGCGAATATGCTGAATAAGGTGAAGCCCTGGCGAATGGCTGTCCATCGGCAGAACCTGATGGCTACCTGCCAGTATTAGTGTTTCTAAGCCAGGCTTACGGGTGGTGCCTTTTGCCACGCCTAACAGCATAGGCTTTTTATCATGGGGCCAATCTTCAAAAAACGCTTCTGCTTGGGCAAGCTGTCCTTTACCACCGTCTATTAATAGAAGGTCAGGTATTTTTTGCACTTCTTTCACTGACTTGTAGCGACGTTTTAACGCCTGTGCCATGGCCGCGTAGTCATCACCTGGGGTGATGCCTTCTATATTATATCGGCGATAGTCACTTTTGTGCGGACCTTCACGATTAAATACCACACACGAAGCCACCGTTTGCTGGCCAGACGTGTGTGATATATCAAAACACTCCATGCGTTGAATAGGCGTATCAACTTCCAGTGCCGCTTCTAAGTCGAGATAGCGTGCAAACACAGACTTTTGCTGACTGTATTGAGCTTCTAACGCAGTTTGCGCATTTGACTGCGCCAGCTGCAGGTACTTGCGTTTCTCTTCCCTCGCCCCTTTAAAGAACTGGACCTTGTGTCCCGCTTCACTGGCTAGTACATCTGCTATCGCGTCTTCGTCAGTTAATGTATTGCTAAGTACTATCTGCTTGGGAATAACTTTGTTACCCGCCAGATAGAACTGTAGGAAGAAAGATTCAAAAACTTCTTGTTCATCGGCAGTGTTGGGTACTTTGGGAAAATAGGCCTTGCTGCCTAACAACTGCCCTTCACGAATAAACATTACCTGAATACACGCCATATTGCCTTTGAACGCAAACCCAAACACATCCATTTCGTCTTGAGTACCGGCAACCCACTGTCGTTCTTGAACTTTTCTTAGTGCATTAATCTGATCGCGGTAACGGGCAGCAGCTTCAAAGTTGAGTGCCTCGCTGGCTGCTTCCATCTTTTCCACCAGCCCACCAATGACCTGCTGGTTTTTACCTTTCAAGAACAAGCGTGCAAAATTGACCTGCTCTTTATATTCTTCATCGCTCACATAGCCTTCTACACACGGCGCACTACAGCGCTGCATCTGATACTGAAGACAAGGTCTGCTGCGTGCTCGGTAATAGCTATCTTCGCACTGACGTACGGGGAAAATTCGCTGCATTGAACGCAAGCTTTCTCGCACCGACCACGCACTGGGGTATGGGCCAAAGTATTCGCCCTTTTTCTTTTGAGGGCCGCGATGGAAAGAAAGCCTTGGATGTTCGTGGTCGGATAAGAAGATAAAGGGATAAGACTTGTCGTCACGCATGACCACGTTGTAACGCGGTTTGTATTTCTTGATGAAGTTGTTCTCAAGCAAGAACGCTTCGGTTTCGCTGTTTACAACCGTGACATCCATGTTCGCAATCTGACTAACTAGCGAACGCGTTTTGGCGTTATCAAGATTACTACGAAAATAGCTTGATACACGCTTTTTAAGGTTTTTGGCTTTTCCTACGTAAATAACCTCTTCCTGACTATTGTACATGCGGTACACGCCAGGTTGAGAGGTTAGATTCTTAAGAAATGCTGCTGAATCAAATGCAGACATAATCACTTTGACGTTGCGCGTCTAGTGACGCTTAAAAGGTGTTAGGATTGATAAGCTTATGACGATAGGCCAAGTGCGTTAGCTCTACATCAGAATTTACGCCTAACTTTTGAAACATTCGATAACGGTAAGTATTAACCGTTTTTGAGTTAATACTGAGTTCTCGGGCTATATCCGGCACTTTGTGACCTTCGGTTAATCGCATTGCTATTGTAAGTTCTCTACTCGATAGCTCGTCAAACGGATTATCCGAACTAGGCAATAACTTACCGATGGCGATGCTATTGGCCACTTCTTGATCAACATACTTTTGTCCTGCCGCAACTTTATGGATAGCGCGTATTACTTCGTCTGGCTCTGCATCTTTTGTCAGAAAACCGTATGCGCCTGCGTCCATAACTTGCATTGGAATAGGACTTTCCTTGTGCATTGAAACACAAATAACACGCGTATTTTCAGACATACGAACAATTTTCTTTGTCGCCTCCAGTCCACCAATACCGGGCATATTCACGTCCATGAGTACCACATCTGGCGCGTTTTTTCGGCACAAAAGTACCGCGTCTTCACCGTTCTTCGCTTCTGCGAGAATAGTAAAATCGTCTACGTCTTCCAGAATCCGGCGTATCCCTGTTCTGACCAAATCATGGTCATCTGCTAGGATTATTTTTATCACTCTAGTATCTCACTGACTTCAGTTTTACATACAACTGGAATAAAGACTGATAATGCTCATTAATGAGAAGTATTACCAGCCTTTAACCTTATCCAAGTCATCATACCACGAGATAAGAATTCGTGAAGTAGAGATACACAATTTGAAACTAAATTATTGATCTAGATTACTTTTAGGCAGCTATTTAGGTAATTCAAACCACAAGGCCACACTTTCCTCTGAGGCTTTCAGACGAATGATGTCTTGCTCGTAAATACCCAAAGCATCGCCTGCCTCTATTTCAACTGCATTCGTTTCACTGTCTACCACAGCCTGTACATTACCGCTAATCATATGAAGGTAACCCTTTTGGTCTTCAGTGCCATGCTCCCATGTTTCGCCAGCTTTCAAAGTTAAACGGCTGATTGCCGCATTTTGCTTAATGCGTAATGACCCTTCCCTACCGTTATCACTTACTAATAATTCAAGCTTTGAATCATGGTTATTTCCACCCGCCTGTGTGCCAAAGGTTTTTTGCGCATAGCTGGGCGTACCGCCTTTTTCATTGGGCACAATCCAAATTTGGAGAAAGTTAACAGGCTCTTCAGTAGAAGGGTTAAACTCTGAATGCATAATACCCTTACCTGCACTCATTACTTGCACGTCACCCGCAGGCACTACGTACTCATTACCGGTATTATCTTTGTGCTTTAAAGCACCGCTCACAACATATGAAATTATCTCCATATCTCTGTGACCGTGGGTTTCAAAACCTCTGCCGGCCTGAACAACATCGTCATTGATAACCCGTAGCGCTGAAAACCCCATATGTTTTGCATCATAATAATGTCCAAACGAAAAGCTATGTTGGCTTTTTAGCCAGCCAAAGTTCACTTTTCCTCTTTCATTCGCTTTTCTCAAATACATCATCTTGCATTCCTTATAACCGTAAGCCGCCACTGACTCTTCTGCCCAGCAGGAGTAACGCTGGGCGATAGAACATGTGTTAAGGGCTAATTATTTAATAAGGCCATTTTAATCCTCTTTAATAGAAATAAAATGTCATATATTTGAGCATATTATTCTAATATTTAGAATTAAACTAACTATCGGTCAACAGATGCGGGTTAAGCTACGCTAAGAAATAAAGCACAGTCTTTGCAGCGCGGTTTCTACAACCGCAGGGTGACAGGCTAAATTTAGCCTAATATGGTGTGGAGAACCAAAGGTCGCGCCGTCGTTACCTATCACGCCGCGCTCAATACATCCTTCCACAGTGGTCACGGGTGAATATTTGAGAGGTTGACGAGAAGCGTCACCTAAAGGAGCTCCATCCACAGAAGCGATACTGTTCGGCTGTGTTAAATGCGAAGGGAATGTTGAAAGGTCTAGCCACAAGAAATAACCAGCGCTGCCCATTGTATAATTAACAGATAAACCATAGTGCTCAAAGAAGCGCACAACAAGCTTTCGGTTAAAGCTCAACGCACTTTTTACGCTGTCTAACCAAGTACTTCCCTTCTCATAGGCGGCAATCAACGCAACTTTTCCTAAGTTACTTGCGTTCAGGTGCCTGCTATTAATAGCTTGGGCAAACGTCTCTCTGATCGTTTTATCCTTAATGACCGCATACGATGCACCTGGAATACTCGCTAGGTTAAACGCTTTGGACACGCTATTAATGTGGATAATGCGTGGCAGTTGATGAGTATGGATGTTACCACCGTTTAGACTTTCTTGGCGCCCCTTGCTCTTATTGCTTACCTCTGCACCAAACATGGGGATTAGCGTTGGTTCATTTGACGAGTTAAATGCAAACTCGCTGTGCACCTCATCAGTGATCATTAAAATATCGTTCTTGGCGCAGAAGCTCATAATAACACGCTGCTCTTCTGCACTTAACACTGTACCCGTAGGGTTATTAGGATGGCAAATCACGAATGCAGCCGCAGCACTGTCGAAGGCTGAAGTATCTATAGTTGAGTAAGAACCTTCGACGTCTTCCTGACGACTCTTGTCGCTACCCTTTGTCGCGGCAACTTCAGAAAGCTTAGTCTGAATTTGACGCGCGTTTTGAATGACTGGAATAGATACTGGCGTTAAGCCGTTATTTTTAATAGCCTCTGTTAAAGGGGAATAAGTTGGTGTTAATACCATGACTTTTTGACCAGGTTGGCAAAAAGTGTGAAGCGCAACGTCTATTGCTCCTATTGCGCTCGCAACATCCACAACATCGCCACTTTCTACTTTAAAGCGACTACTTTTTTGTGTGGTACGCTCAAAACGTTTTGCTACCGCGTCACCGATATCAAGGGACTGATATCCATAAGTAGAGCGAAGGTTCTGTGTAATCGCGCTGAGAATTTCATCACAAGGCGGGATGTCCATATCCGCTATCCACATTGGAATAGGGTCTTGCTGAGACGCGACAACGTTCGCTTGAGATGAAGACGCGCCCTGAAAGCGGCGAAATATCGCTGAATATTTAAGACGGGTTTGATCGAGTTTCAGGTGAGAAGGTGCCTGCCATACATCCTTGTAAGGCACAAACTCGCTTTGCATAGCGTTGAACACGGGGAGATGGCTTAGCGCGTTGCTCACCTTCACATTATCCTATTTATATAGCCTTACGCATTTACTATTGGCTAAAGGCCTTCTGAAATCTATTATACTTATAAGCACGTTACACGCGTACCGCGCTCACTTTATACTTCACACACGCTTTAATAGACACCGTGTTATTCTATCTTTTCAAACACGTTAAATTCAGAAAGCGTATGTTGGTATTTCCGCTTTGTTTCTCGAATGACAAATGGAATGTCTTTAGGTTCAGCAATTCGTTTAAAGCTCTGACCTAATGCATCTTCAAGCGCCTGAGTAGAACTAAGCGTTTCACCATTTTCATCTTTATAGCCGCCCAACCATTCACTTCTTTCGGTATACTCCTCCAACCATGTAAAGGGGCTGGCGACAACAAGCAATCCACCTTTATTTAGCCGCGTGGCCATGTCCGTTAATACCTTTCTTGGACTATACACTCTATCAATAAGGTTGCCTAAGAAGATCAAGTCGTAGCCTGTAAATTGCGGCTTCAAATTACACGCATCACCTTGTGCGAAAGCAACGTTGTCTACACTGTCATCTAAACCGAGCGCGGAGAGCTTGCGCGCCTTAAACGACGTAAGTTCACCTTCTTCTATAAGGTTATAGCGTATTTCACCACGCTCTTGCATCTCAAACGCTGTTTTTATAAAGCGTGCAGAAAAATCGATGCCATCGACATGATCGAAGTATTTTGCAAGTTCAAAGGTAGACCGACCAACGGCACACCCTAAATCTAACGCTTTAGCGTGTTGACGCCCTTGCATAGCGTCAATACAAAACTGCGCACTGGCTTTAGCAAAATTAGGGACGCCGTAGTACTCGTCGCCGTAATGGAATTCACTGTACTGCGAAACCTGTGTATCACTTTCATAATCAAAATCGTTCACTGCTATAACTCGCTTTCCTTGAACATACCGAAACCCCGCGTGCTGAAAGAAGTGACGCCTAAAAGCGTAACGACTATCTTTCATTGCTTCGTTACCTGTAGATACCCAACTACCGCCTTTAATGAGGTTATGCTTATTGTCGAATGTTGGTGTTGTAAAGTCGTCATATAAAGGATGAACGTTAAAGCCCTCAAACGGATAGATGGGTGTTTCTGTCCATTGCCATACGTTGCCAACAACATCATAAAATTCGCCGGACTTATTAACATTAACAGGTTCACTCGACGCATACTTTTGCAGCGCTATGTTGAATCCTTCGCTGTATACGGTTTGCGTTACACCAGCCTGCTGTCGTAACGCTTGCCATTCATTTTCAGTCGGCAGACGAATAAGATCACCCGTTTTTTCACTCAAGTAGTTACAAAACGCTTTCGCTTCATGATAATTCACATCCACAGGCCAATCTAAAGGTAGTGGATGCTCTTCAAGCATGCTGCGATATAAATAATCATCACCCTTTTTAATCCAAAATACAGGGTGCTGAGCTTTATTGTATTCACGCCACTTATTGCCTTCAGCCTCCCAGTATTTTGCGTTGTTATAGCCGCCGTCTTGCACAAACGATAAATACTCACCATTACTTACAAGAAATTTAGACGCACTAAACTCGCTAACGGATTCTTGCTGAGAACCATATTCATTGTCCCAGCCGTAATAAGCACTGTCCCACGCTTTGTCATTTATGACTTTCTGTGCCGGAACGGTCATTAAAACATTAGCCTCTAACGCTTCAGCATTAGTTTGCATAGTGCTACATGCAGGCCATTCTGGGCTGGGGCGTACCGATGCAATAGGTAGCTGTCTGATTAGAACAGATGAGGTTTCTAAATGAATACGTTCATGCTCTATTCCCATTACAACGGGCCACATTGGGCTTTCCCAGTCAATAGGCATGCTGAAAGACATGGTATCTATTAAATCGCATACCAATGTGCGCACTTGATTACGATATTGACGCACCTCTTCCACCTTCGGCCAGTCGTAATTTTCATCGTTAAGATCATCCCAACTCATTTCATCAACACCAATGGCAAATAACGATTCAAATTTTGGGTTAATGCGCTCGTTTATTGCCTTAGACAGTACTAATTTATTGATAAAGAAAGTAGCAGTATGACCAAAATAGAAAATTAACGGATGGCGCAACTTTTCAGGTCGTTGATAAAATACGTCATCATTGGCAAGACAAGAGAAAAGCGATTCGTAGGTATCAAAGGAATCGAGGAAATAAGCCTTTATTTCCTGTCTTTTTTGCTCAACTGTTCCGTCCCGTAAATTAAGTGTGGGCATTGCCTGCATAATGTCCTCTCGATTTTTGTTATTACTACCAACTGCGTAGGACCAGCGCCATAAGACTAAAAGAAGAGCGCTTTAAAATGCCGTAATGATTTCAGTTGATTGCTAACCCTTTATGTATACCAAGCTTTTATGAATAAAGCGCGACATAACTAGGTTTTTATGGAATGTCCTGTAATTACAAGATACAGACAGGATGAGATCAGAAAATATTTCATAACAAACTTATGCCTGCGATGATGCTGTGAAACACCGTTCAACTTAAAGCTCGTGATCATAAAAAGCATGGAGATACCGTTGGTTATCATGTTACGTTTACCTAGCTTACTAAATGCCCGATTCAACGTTGGCTAATAAGCTGCGTCGGTAAACAGCATACTTATACGCTTATACCTTCACACCTTCAGAAACGAAAAAGGATTTTTCTTAACATGAAATCAGTAATTTACATAGCAGTAACGCTGCTCTCGTTGTACGGTTCACCCGCGACTGCAGCTGACAACTATACTAATGCGCTTCTCAATGAAGCCGTTCGCAAAGGCAATAAGAGTACCCCTTTAATTGTAAACCCAACACTCACTATGGAGCGCCTATCAACCAGTGACGGAGAGATCACTTATCACTATCGCTCTATGACGTTGACTCAAAACAAAGGCGTTAATCAATTTGTAGAGGAACAACAAAAGAAGCTCTATCCGTATGTGTGCACTTCACCCTCGCAAGAAATTTTTAGGCGACATGGAATTACAGTTAATTATTTGTACAACGATAAGAATAATGATTTTTATGCGGTGATAAGTATCGACACTACAACGTGTAACGAGGTTGGTTGAAAACGTTCTAGCAGCACGTTTTTATTTGACCCATAAAAAAACCCGCAACAATGTGCGGGTTTTTCGTATTTGGCGGAGAGTGAGGGATTCGAACCCCCGGTGGGTTTGACCCCACGTCTGATTTCAAGTCAGGTGCATTAAACCGGGCTCTGCCAACTCTCCTGAAGTGACGCTTATCTTAATGATTTACGTGACGCTGTAAAGCACTAATTTCAATTAAATCAATCAACTGGTGAAATATTCACCTTTTCGCAAGAATAATAACCATCTTGGTAGAAAATGACCTGCGTTCTCATTATTTAAAAACACTATTAGCGTTAACCTACTATAAATGCACGTAAAACTTAAAACGAAGTTTTTTAAAAGCGATTGAAGTTCTCACTCAAAAATTCTCATTAGGTATTCTATACACGTCGACAGTTCATGATGCCAAAATGATAATGTTCGTTTAGCTTTGAACAATATAGTTTTGCGTAGGTTTCACTCTTGGCTATAGCCATATACTAAAGCGCGTAAATTTAGCCCATAAAAAAACCCGCAACAATGTGCGGGTTTTCATAATATGGCGGAGAGTGAGGGATTCGAACCCCCGGTGGGTTTGACCCCACGTCTGATTTCAAGTCAGGTGCATTAAACCGGGCTCTGCCAACTCTCCTGAAGTGCTGCGTATCTTAATGATTTATGTGGGACTGTAAAGCACTAATTTTAACATTTTTACTCAAACGACCAATTGATAATCAAAGTGTTCAAAATTTAATTGCTCTCGTTTAACGCAGCCGGTATCCCATCAGGTGTTGCACTGACGCGGCAATGTGAAGCACTGGTCAATCACACCACATAAACATGCTTGCAGGTTTGGTTAGAAGCGTTAAAGACAGAGCTTTATCAGCTGCTCTATTATTAACACCATAACAAACATGGAGAGGGAGAAGGTGCTCTTCTCTAGGATGGGCGTATCGCGCATCCGGCGCGCTGTACCATTCAACAAGACGAGCTTTTCGTTCATTCTCGCTGTAGGCACTGGTCTGCATAGTTGTCTGAAGCCAGTTATTAAAGCGCGTTGCTTTTCGCATTGCATCATCGGAGCTATCAAAAAAGCCCTGCATATTGTGAAAAGAAGACCCCGAGCCCAATACTAAAATATTCACTTCGTTCTTTGCTTCACTATTTACAGGCTCTACCCCGAGTTCAACAGCTTTCCTAATTGCTTCCCCCAATAGCACATGCTTTTTAGAATCCAAATCAGACGTAATGGATAGTTGAATGCAGGGTACATCGGCACCGGGATACATAATACTTAGGGGAATGAACATTCCATGATCGAAACCACGTGCCCTATCCTCCCGTACAGCAATGCCTTGCCCTGCTAAACGCTCTAGTAATATAGTTGCAAGTGCTACTTCTCCTTTGGCCGAATATTCAAAGGAATACGCCTCTTTAGGGAAGCCATAATAGTCATAAATCAAGGAAGGTTCTGGGTGAGTAGTTACACAGACTTCAGTATCTTCCCAATGGGCACTAATCACTATGACTGCATCAGGTTTGGGTAAATCTGTTGATAATGCTTTGAGCGCTTCAATCATTTCAATGTGATAGGCAGGCATTCTCGCCTCTCCTACTGACTGCATTTCAAGAAGTGGAAGCGGCCCTCCACCATGAGAAATATAAGCGGTGCTAATTCTCACAGACGGGCGAGTTTGCGTTCGCTGTTGCATAAAACCATACCTTGTTAGATGTAGAGAATACCATTCCTGCACTCCCACGCTTCGCTAGGAAACTTGCCAGCGTCTTCTGAGTGGGCAATTATCTATGCGGATTGATATAAGGGCTCTATAGCCATTGAAACCGGCGCATTTGGGCCGGTTTCGTTAGTCGTCGAATCTCACAGCCGCTATTTATTAAGCTTGTGACTAATAAGAGAGTCGATTGAAAGTTTACCGCCACCTTGAATAGCTAGCGCACCTGTTGCAGCAAGTAACGTTAGTGCAAACTCGTAACCGTTGTTAGTCATAAATAAACCGTTTGCTGCATGTACACTAAAAATCGCAATCACCATTGTGAATGCACTTACTAAAGCGGCTGGGCGTGTTAGAAAACCTATAATAAGCGCTAGCCCGCCAAAAAACTCAGCGCTGCCGGCCAGCAATGCCATTAAAAAGCCTGGCGCTAAACCAATGCTTTCCATCCACTGACCTGTGCCTTCTAGTCCATAACCACCAAACCACGCAAAAAGCTTTTGTGCGCCGTGTGCGGTAAGAATAATGCCCACAGGCACACGTAAAACCAAACTAGAAATACTGCTGTTAGAAGTAAAAATGTTTTTCAGAAATTGCTTGTTCATTGTTGAATCCTCAAAGTCTCTCGTAATTGAAAATGTCATATCTAAAAGTGATGAACGCTCCGCCTGACTTCATTGAGTTGGCACAGCGCTAACCTGATGCATATAGAATAGTTACCAACACCTATTGAATAAAGCGGTTAAATAGTGAATGATTACCAACAATTTGTTGTTTATAGAGACGAATGGCTAAACGATGGATAAATTATCGCTACTGAAAACCTTCTGCGTTGTTGCGAATGAAGGGAGTTTTACAAAAGCTGCAGAAAAGCTAGACACGTCAAATCAACTCGTAAGCAAGTATGTTGCCGAATTAGAGAAGCAACTTGATACGCGTTTATTCAATCGCACTACAAGAAAAATTCACCTAACCGAGGCTGGTCAACAGTGTTTGCAACATGCAAATCATATTCTTGAAAGCGTAACCGATATGGAAAGTCAGCTTGGGTTGCTCAATACAGAAGCAAAGGGAGTTCTGCACGTAAGTACCCCTGTCTCTTTCTCAACATTACATTTAGCGAGTGCACTCAGTGCGTTTCAACAAGCACACCCTCACGTATCGATAAACTTGCAGCTAAACGATAGAAAGATTGATGTGATAGACGAAGGGTTTGATGTAGCAATACGTGCAGGTCACCTAGCTAACTCGTCGCTGGTGGCCAAGAAAATCACAACGATAAAGCTGGCCCTGTGCGCTTCACCAGCCTACCTGGAAAAATATGGCACACCGCAACATCCAGCCGAATTAAAACCAGAACACTATCTTGAGTACTCCTACGTCAACTACGATAACGATAAATCAGCGCTTATTGCGGCGCTCAAAGCAAATGCCCAGACTGTGACGCCTAAGCTAACCGCCAATAATGGAGAAGTCCTAACCAATGTAGCAAAGCAGGGTGAAGGTTATGTACTTCAACCTACCTTCATTGCCGGTGAAGCGCTCAAAAACGGGGAACTCGTGTCCATACTGGACGATTTCGTACCGCAAGCTATCTCTTTGTATGCGGTCTATCCTCATCGTAAGCTCATTTCTAATAAGCTAAGGGTTTTCATTGACTTTTTATCAAGCTATTTTGAAAGTACGCCCTACTGGGACAAGTAAATCGCGGTACGCGTAACGCTTAATTTATGTGGTAAAAACGTAACTTCAGTGGATGAGTGATATCAGCATAATAAATTAAATAAAAACGGCGTGGAGAAACACCTCCGACGCCGTTCGCGTAATAGCATATCTGGTTTCAGTAACTTAAACTCTAAAAGAGTAACCTTACCCTAAAGCCCTCATCACATTCTGAAGGTTTCCATAATCGCGGGCACCCCCGGGAACATACCAATTAGTGCCATAACGGTACATAGCACCAAAAACGTAATTCCTGGAATTAGCCAACGCCCTGCTTTGCCGAGTTCTCCAGCTCTATCTTTACACCCAACGAGCCCCAAATTATCCAAAAGCATGGTAAAAGACCATCCGAATACTGGATTAACTAACACAGAGGAGATCACCACCAATGCGGCAGACTGGGTCGTTTTACCTTCACGCGTCATTTGCATACCGGCTTCCATTAGCGGCAGAAAGACCCCAACAATAAGCGCTACGCAAAGCACTGGCGGCCAAATTGCTAGATCCATGGGGTAACCCCAAAGTGCCGCTACAACGCATAAAAAGCCAGTAACTAATGCCCCCCCGGGTATGGGTCTGCGCGCGATTGAAGCCGGAATAATGTAGGTCCCCCACGAAGATGAGATATTCCCCCCTCCCAGTAGGCTTCCCACTGCCTGACGACTAGATGCAGCAATCATGGTGTCATCTATATTCATGTGCGCTCGCTCACTTTTTTTAGGGTAGCTAAGCTTTTGAAAGACTTGATGACCTAAGAAATCTGGCGACCACATAGACACAGCCAGCACAGCAAAAGGCAGCACAGCAATGAAATGTGACCAGTCTGGCAGGCCTAGTTTCCAACCTGTGTCTTCCCCCCACCAATAAGCAGGGTTCAAGTTAGGCATACCCGGCGACGTTGTGAACTCAAATGGCGCACCGAAGGAAAACGCAATGACGGCCGCCATCACCGCACCAAGCGGAATAGCTAGCCAGCGCTTTTGAATATGCTCTAGCCATGCATACATTAAGATAGTGGCAATGATCACCACGAAGGCTAAGTAAGCCATATCGAAGCTTTCTGCCCACGCAAAGAGTTTCTTCACCTGGCCTGTAATGCCAATAAACCCTAAGTACAACAGTAACCCACCGCATACACCGTTACTGGTTAGCCTAGCAAGCACACTGCCGCCCTTCGTTATTCCTAAAATAAAACCAAAGAGTCCAATGAGCAGACCGAGCGCCATGGGATGGCCGCCAGATGCAACAATAAGGGGTACCAAGGGCAGTAAGGGGCCGTGTGTACCTGCTAAATTAGCTGACGGGTTTAGGAAACCGGAAATCAGAACAACGAACAAGACTGCTGCAATGAGTAATTCAAAGCGCACGTTTTCAATAACAAACTCAGGAGATAGCCCTAGCGGTGCTGCGAATGCACCTACTACGGCGGCAACCATAACGATTTTTCCTATGGTCGCCGCCATGCCTGGCACAAAGTCTTCCCACTCAACGCGGTAGTCTTTACCAGGCAGGTTCAACCGCCAACGTTTTGGAGAAAGTATTTGAAGTTCGTGATTTAAATATTCGTCTCTTGATTTAAAACTACTGCTCGGTTTGTGAAGATTTTGATAAGAAGAACTTTCTTGTGACACATAACACCTTTAGATTGCGCGAAGAAAAGCGCAAGCCTAAACATGTGAACGGAATGTAACAATGCGACTGTGGTCTTATACGAAAGTCTAACGAGGTAGACGGGCATAAAAAACCCGCAACAATGTGCGGGTTTTCATAATATGGCGGAGAGTGAGGGATTCGAACCCCCGGTGGGTTTGACCCCACGTCTGATTTCAAGTCAGGTGCATTAAACCGGGCTCTGCCAACTCTCCTGAAGTGCTGCGTATCTTAATGATATTTTTATGACTGTAAAGCGAAAAGTTAAAAAAGTTGTCTAAGTGCCGAGATTTCAATCAAATAGACTGTTTGGCACGTATAAGAGATGTTTTTATATTCACCTGACACCATTTTCATCTGAAACTACTTGAAAATGGAAACTAAAACCCATACAACATACACTAAATAATTGTGTACCATTTTGGTCATATCATAAGTCCTGTTGGAGGAAACAATGGATCAACGTTCGATGTATTCAAGTGCATCTCAACCATCGGTATTGCAGACGAACAAGGTTCTACGCAACACCTATATGCTGCTTGCGATGACACTGGCGTTTAGTGCGGTTTGTGCTGGTATAGCAATGGCAGTAGGCATTTCTCCTATGATGTCTCTTGTTATGACTATCGGCGCTTTTATTACGTTATTTGTAGTTCAGAAAAAAGCTGATTCAGCATCTGGTATCTACTGGGTGTTTGCATTCACAGGTTTAATGGGTGCATCACTAGGTTACACGCTTAATTTCTATCTAGGCGTTGCGGGCCCAGGCTTGATCATGGAAGCGCTAGGTGCAACAGCCCTTGTGTTCTTCGCGCTTTCTGGCTACGCACTTACCACTAAGAAAGACTTCTCGTTTATGGGCGGATTCTTGGTAGTAGGCCTAGTTGTAGTGCTTGTAGCTGCTATTGCGAACATCTTTTTCGCAGTTCCAGCGGTAAGCTTAGCAATCAGTGCAGCGATTGTGTTTATTATGTCAGGTTTCATCTTGTTTGATACAAGTCGTATCATCCACGGTGGTGAAACAAACTACATTCGTGCAACAGTTTCGCTATACTTGAACATATACAACTTGTTCACGTCTATCCTTCACCTTCTAGGTGCGTTTGGTGGCGACGATTAAAACAGCGTTAAAGGTTTAAAGAGAAACACCCCTTAACCGGGGTGTTTTTATTTGTATGGCAGAATATTCAGTACTTATCACATCATCACCGTTTCAAGGCGATACAGCGTTACGCGCCCTCTCCTTTGCACAAGGTGTAATCGATAATGGTGATGTAATAAACAACGTTTTCTTTTATAGCGAAGGTGTACACCACACTAATAACTTAATGCTAAAGACGGGTGACGAGCTGTTCGTACTTGATAGCTGGAAGACTCTAGCGACTGAACACAACGTGAAATTACTAGTATGCATTACCGCCGCCGTTAAGCGAGGTATTGTTAGTGAGTTAGAGGCGAAAGAGAATGGGTTGTCTCAGGCCAACTTAACCGCGCCTTTCGAGCAAGCTGGCTTGGGCGAATTCTTCACTGCGCTCCATGATTGCAATAGGTTGGTACAATTCTAATGGCGCAACTACTTATTAGGTTTACGCAAAGCCCTTTTTCCAATGCTAAAAGCCAAGACGGTTTAGATTTTGCGCTTGCTGCGACAAACTATGGGCACGATGTTAAAGTGCTTTTTGAAAGCCAAGGTGTACTGCAGCTTGTTAAGGCAGCGTCTACCAAAGGACTAAAAAATCACACCAAACGTTTAGCTAGCATGCCGTTTTTCGATATCGAAGAATGCTTTGTGTGTAAAGCAAGTGCAGATACCTACGACATTGAGCAGGTTCTTTCAAATAACAATTTAGTTGATGAGTTAGACTGTGAGTGGGTAACCCCAAAAGAAAAAGTCACGCTTATCCAAAGCGTAGATCATGTGGTGACATTCTAATGCTTATTACTATTTCAACGCCAATTTTGAGCACTGAATACAAACAGCTTATTGAAGCCACTTATGAGCAATCGACTTCTACTTACGTTGTATTTGTTGGTGATGGCGTTTATGCCCCTGCATTAAACACCGCGTTTTTTGAGCGGCTGGCCAATACGGTAAAAAGCACGGTAGAGAGTACGACAAAAGGCACGGCAAAAGACAAACCAACGCTAAACCTGTCGTTCTTGAGTACAGATGCGGATACAAGGGGCGCAAATCTTCCCGAACATTTTAATCCAATTTCCCACAAAGAACTTGCTGCAATATCAGCAAAAAATCAGCACTGGATACCCCTTTCATGACACAAGAAACCTATAGCTTCAATTATAAAGGGCAAGCGATCCCTACAGACAAAGCCGGGTATTTACTCGACTATACCCTCTGGGAAGAAGATATGGTTGAGTTGCTGGCGCAAGAAGAGAACATTGAATTAACAGAAGCCCACTGGGAAGTGGTGCGCTTCGTACGCGCATTCTATGAAGAGTACGAAACCAGCCCAGCAATTCGTGCTTTGGTGAAAGCTATAGCCAATAAGTTTGGGCCAGAAAAAGGTAATAGCCGCTACCTGCAGCGACTCTTTAAAAAAGGCCCGGCAAAGCAAGCCACTAAACTAGCAGGATTACCTAAACCTGCGAAATGCTTGTAAAGGCGATTACACATTATATTTAAAGTGCTAGCGTCCTTCGGCTAGCCTTCTGCTAAAAGCACTTGTTGACTTGCTTCTCGGGTTGAAACCCGATGTAAGGAAGCTATCAAAAGAGCCACCCTATTGTTAATTGTTTTAGCCTTGGTGTTGATATTGCAACTCCCCTCTTACATTAGCGTTTTATCTCGGGTTTCAGGCATATTTTTCATACTTGCCTTTTAACGAACACCATAAACGTGAATGTTTTACATAAATGGACATAGGAGGCTGTATGACAGTTCAAAAACACTACGTAATTGTGGCCAACCACGACGACGCCACAGCTTACACCTATACCAACCACGGAAGTGCACTTGTTGAAGTAAAAAAGTGGCACAACGAGTTTAGTGGCGCGAGTGACCAAGACATTTATACAGATAAACCCGGCAGACAATCGGCTCCCGCTTCGCAAGTACCAGGCGTTGATAGCATGAATCGAAAAGATGCTGCCGAACTCGAAGATGAACGATTTGCTAGTGACATTGCTGACTGGCTAGATGGTGAGCGTAAACGAGGTGCGTTGGGCTCGATAGATATTATTAGTGGGCCTGGATTTCTTGGTAAATTGAGAAGCGGAATGTCATCTCAATGTTCAGACGTCGTCCACAAAGAAGTGAAAAAGAATGTTTTAGGCGCGGACGAAGAAACCTTGCTTTCCTACCTTAAATAAAACGTTATTTAGTAGTTAGATTGTCACAGGCGGCTGTTGTCATTGCCGCCTTCTCTTACTCGCTTATAAGTAAAAGCTAGCGGTTTTCGTCAGCTTTTAACACATTAACCTCACCGATTGCCTCGGCGCTTTTAAACGTCTTTACTCGCGTGACTTCAAGATCGGTATAAACACGAGGATTATTCAAAATATATTCTACCTCATTGTTCAATGAGCCTTGTGTGTCAGCCGATAACCACGCATTTATCGCATGTGCATTATGTGGAAGAAAGCAAGGAATGGATTTTTCATGATACTGACTAAAGCCCTCTACGGGTGGGCGCGTCACTACTGCACAGGAAAATAGGCCATTACTAAACCGCCGGTATACCGCGCCAATGAGCAATGCACCAGTAGCCGGTTTCATTAAATAGTGCGCTTTTCCTTTACCAAGCGGGTTTGACTCCCCTACTGAAGTTGCGACAACCACAGCGCGTCGTTCACGAATGAACTTGCTCCAATAAGGGCTATCGAGATTTCGAGCGTTAAATGTTGTTCTATCACCTACGGTAAGCGTGTTTCCATTAGGTTTTGCGTCAAACCACCACGTTGCATCGATGGTGCTATCACCAGATACAATTAAATTGGTAATTTGTCGTTCTGGCACTTTTCCAAATGCAGGATAAAAGTTAATAACATTGCTTGTGGAAGATTCATTGACAAAAAGCGGAATGGTTTGTGTAAGCCCGACTTCTTCAAGTAGCGCAATAACGTCAGGTGAGTCAGTAATACGCTGTATAAATCCGCACATGTAAGAAAGCCTATGAGTTTGTACTCGCTTCAAGGTACAGAAATTATAAGGGAAGTAACACAAAAAAGAGCCACCACGTTCACGTGGTAGCTCATCGTTTTAGTTCACGCTTATTCGAAGCGAACAGTAATACCTGCATTCAACCTGCGACTTTACACAGGGTGGAGAATGAAAAAATCCGACACTGAATGCAATGTCGGATTTTGTATGTTTTAGCTTATAAAAGGCTCTGTTTTGAGGCGGGGCTCAGTTCATGTGCCCAAAAAATAGCTCGCTAAGAAGCCTTAATCACTTCTTGCCCTGCCATGTAAGGCACAAGCGCTTTCGGAATAGTTACGCTTCCATCTGCCTGCTGATTGTTCTCTAAAATAGCAACAAGCGTACGCCCTACCGCTAAACCAGAACCATTCAATGTGTGAAGAAGTTCAGTTTTATTCGTTTCTGGGTTACGGAATCTAGCCTGCATGCGTCGTGCTTGGAAGTCCAACATGTTTGAACATGAAGAAATTTCACGATAGGTATTTTGCGCAGGTAGCCATACTTCAAGATCGTAGGTTTTACATGCACCAAAGCCCATATCACCAGTACAAAGCAACACTTTGCGGTACGGTAATTCTAGCTTTTGAAGAATAACTTCTGCGTGTCCTGTAAGTGCTTCTAGCGCGTCAAAGCTATCTTCCGGCTTAACTAACTGTACAAGTTCTACCTTATCGAACTGATGCTGACGAATAAGGCCCCGGGTATCACGACCGTACGAACCAGCTTCTGAGCGGAAGCAAGGCGTATGTGCTGTCATTTTCACAGGCAGCGTTTTCGCATCTAATATTTCATCGCGTGCAATATTAGTTAGCGGAACTTCCGCCGTTGGAATTAGGCTCAGCCCCTGTCCTTCTTCAGTTGCTGGCTTGGTGTGAAATAGATCCTCACCAAATTTAGGCAGCTGACCTGTGCCATAAAGGCTGTCAGCATTAACCAAGTAAGGCACGTACATCTCTTGGTAGCCATGCTCTTGTGTATGGGTATCTAGCATGAACTGAGCAATTGCACGATTTAGGCGAGCAATATCGCCGCGCATCACTACAAAGCGGCTTCCCGTAAGCTTACTTGCGGTGGCGAAATCTAAGCCGTTGTTTAAGCCTTCAGCCACATCAACATGATCTTTAACTTCAAAATCAAACGTGCGTGGTTCGCCCCATCGAGAAATCTCAACATTGTCATCTTCGTCTTTACCCGCTGGTACAGACTCGTGCGGCAAATTAGGAATGCCTTGCGTAAGGGTGTTAATTTCTTCCAACAGTTCGCTAAGTTCCGCTTTAGCGGCGTCAAGCTCGTCACCAAGCTTACCCACTTCAGCCAATAGCGGTGCAATATCTTCGCCCTGCGCTTTTGCTTTACCAATGGATTTACTTCGTACGTTACGCTCGTTTTGCAGATCCTGTGTTCTGGACTGAAGTGTTTTTCTTTTTCTTCAAGCGAACTGAAAGCTGCTACATCGAGGTTAAAACCACGGGCAGCTAATCGCTTAGCTGTTTGTTCTATATCGCTTCGCAAACACTTTGGATCTAACATGTGTTTCTAATTATCCTTTCATCAATTGAATGGCTAGCCAACCTGCTATTAGGCAAGCGCCAACGTTAAGAAATACATTTGCTGCGGCTTTAAGCCACAACCCGTTTTCTAATAAAGTTAAGGTTTCAACGGAAAATGTTGAGAATGTAGTAAAGGCACCTAATAGCCCTACACCGATAAGCGCTCGGTAAGGAGAGTCGCTTAAATCATGACGTTCGATAAAACCGTACAGTAATGCGAGTGCAAACGACCCGACCACATTCACCGTTAGTGTACCAAACGGCATGTGTTTTCCAAATAAGGAATCAACACTTGTGGTAACAAAATAGCGTAAACAGGCGCCGGTCGCACCGCCAGCGGCAATAAAACAATACAAAGCTAACCCTTGAGGCACGAAAACTCCCTAGCGCATTTTTTATTAACTAATTCATATAATCTGAACTAGTTGAGTTACTTGTCTGCAACTTTACCTTTTATTGTTACTTCTCGCATTAAGTGAATCGAGAAATTCACGCTTGGCTTTCAAAGCTTTCTCTAAACCGCGTTCATTAGGGTTGTACAAGCGAGTTCCGGTAAGGCTTTCCGGAAAGTAAGACTCACCCGCGGCAAACGCGTTCGGCTCGTTGTGAGCATAGCGGTAACCATCGCCATGACCGAGCTCTTTCATTAGCGACGTAGGCGCATTGCGTAAATGCATGGGAACAGGTGCATCAGAGGTTTTACGCGCCAATGCTTTTGCTTCGTTAAACGCCATATATACCGCGTTACTTTTTGCAGCTAACGCACAATATACCGCAGCTTGAGCAATAGCGCGCTCGCCCTCTGCGGGCCCTACTCGGTGAAACGTGTCCCAGGCATTAATACAGAGCTGCATTGCTCTTGGGTCTGCATTACCAATGTCTTCAGACGCGATAGCAAGTAGACGTCTTCCTACATACAGCGCGTCTCCCCCGCCATCAAGAATTCTTGCGTACCAGTAAAGGGCTGCGTCTGGATCTGAGCCTCTAACAGATTTATGAAACGCGGAGATTAGGTCGTAGAAGGTGTCGCCTTTATTGTCGTAACTAGCAACTTTTTCGCCTACCGCATGCTCAACATCGCTTACGGTTATTTCGTTTGCTCCGGTGAAGTCGGCAGCAAGCTCTAAATAGGTGAGAAGACGACGTGCGTCGCCGCCACTTAAATCGATAAGCGCGTTTCTGGCTGTTTCTTCAATACCAAGGGCTCTATCACCCAGACCCTTTTCGGTATCGCTTAGCGCTCTATCAATCAATTCAGACAGTGCTTCGTGTTCGAGTGTCTTTAGCACATAAACACGTACACGAGATAAAAGCGCTTTATTTAATTCGAACGAGGGATTCTCTGTCGTTGCGCCAATAAAGGTAACAACGCCAGATTCAACAAATGGAAGAAACGCGTCCTGCTGACTTTTGTTGAATCGGTGTACTTCGTCAACAAACAACAAGGTTCGCTGGTTATAACGGGCGTTTTCTTCAGCCGTATCCATGGCGGCTCTGATGTCTTTTACCCCAGAGGTAACCGCAGAAATACGCAATACAGATGCGTTGGTGTATTGAGCAATGAGTTCAGCAAGGGTAGTTTTACCGGTACCGGGCGGCCCCCACAAAATCATAGAATGGCAGTGACCCGCCTCTAACATTTTACGTAGAGGCTTACCTTCGCCAAGTAAGTGTTCTTGACCGCTGTACTGCTCTATGGTGACTGGGCGCATTCGCGCCGCGAGGGGCGCGAAATCTTGATTAACGCTGGTCATCAATTATGAAGCTGTCTGGAATATCAACTGAGAACGTATCAGCGGGCACTGGAAAACGCGTTTCAATATTACTGAACACCAAAGTGCTGATTTGCTGTTGCGCATCGAGCATATTAAGCGAAGCGAGTTCACTGTCTTGGTTAAAGGTTAATGTAAGCGTTGCGATTTGGCCGCCTTGTTCTTTAGGCGTGATTTGGTAGCTTTTTGTTGCGCTAACACCATTGATGTTGTCTGCCGCGCCCTTTTCAGGTTTTAAAGCCGATGAACCGCTATTTAATTGACTGATAGAGAACTTTGACCACGTTGCTTCATCTGTCGACGTAAGCAAAACAATAGGGTTATCCTTAATCGCATTGTCTTGAGAAAGGACTGTCACCTGCTCTACAAAGGTATCCACATTCCAAACCGCTTCGCCATCGGCAACCAAAAGGGTTTCATCAGGGAACGTTGTTTCCCAGCGAAGTTTATTGGGGCGGGTCATGGTCAGTGTGCCTTGTGCTTCGTGAACGACATTTTGCTGTGCATCGACTACTGTTTGCGCAAAGCTTGCACGAAACTGCTTCATATTGCTTAACAACGCCTGCAGTGACGTACTCGCAGAATCATTGATAAGCGATGAAGTTTTGGGCTGACTTGTGTTTACTGTGGCATTAGCCTGATTATCGTCATGATCACTGACAACCTCTTGAGCATTGTTGTTGCCAATAGTTGAACCTGTTGTATCTAATTCTACCGCAGCGTTAGCAGCAGTCATTGCTGTACCTGCCGTTACCAATGCACTCACAAAATAAACCGAAACTGCTTTATTCATTTATTCAATCCATTCGTTATTCTTTGTGGGGCGGCGGTGCAAGAACCTCACGGTTCCCGTTATGCCCCTGTGCACTTACGACACCACTCATTTCCATTTGTTCAACCAAGCGCGCAGCCCGATTGTAACCAATTCTAAACTTACGCTGCACACTCGACACACTAGCTCGACGTGTTTCAGTAACAAACGCCACGGCTTCATCATAGAAGGCATCAAATTCTTGATCCTCACCCTCAGGCTGTTCGCCTGGCAGTAAGACTTCAGCCGTCGCTTCGCCATTCAGGATCTCATCAATGTACTCAGGCTCACCACGTTTCTGCCAGTCTGCAACTACAGCATGTACTTCGTGATCATCCACAAATGCACCGTGAACACGGGTTGGCACAGGGCTACCAGGAGGCAGATAAAGCATGTCACCCATCCCTAGCAAAGTTTCTGCGCCTTGTTGGTCTAGAATGGTTCTTGAGTCTATTTTACTAGAAACTTGGAATGCACAACGGGTTGGAATGTTGGCCTTGATCAGACCCGTAATAACATCTACAGACGGACGCTGCGTGGCAAGGATAAGATGGATGCCCGCAGCACGTGCTTTCTGCGCGATACGTGCAATAAGCTCTTCTACTTTTTTGCCCACTATCATCATCATGTCGGCAAATTCATCGACCACTACCACGATAGCAGGAAGTTTGGCTAAGTCAGGCGCTTCAGCATCCATACTTTCTTCATTCTTCCACAGTGGGTCCTTTATTGGTGTGCCATTAGCAATAGCTTCTTCTACTTTCGCGTTATAGCCTTTTAGGTTACGCACGCCAAGAGCGCTCATTAGACGATAACGACGCTCCATCTCACCCACGCACCAACGAAGGGCATTGGCGGCTTCTTTCATGTCGGTAACCACTTCAGCAAGCAAGTGAGGTATGCCTTCATAAACGGAAAGCTCAAGCATTTTCGGGTCAATCATGATCATGCGAACATCTTCTGGCGTGCTCTTATAAAGCAAACTAAGAATCATAACGTTCACACCTACAGATTTACCTGAACCTGTAGTACCCGCAACCAAAAGGTGAGGCATTTTGGCTAAATCGACCACCACTGGCTGACCTGAAATATCAGCGCCCAACACCATGGTTAATGGTGATTTATTAGACTGAAAAGTATCGCAGCTAATAACTTCGCTCAGCCGCACCATTTCACGTTTTTTATTCGGCAGTTCTAAGCCAATTACTGATTTACCCGGAATAACTTCCACTACACGAACCGAGATAGCTGACATAGCGCGGGCTAGGTCTTTCGACAGTCCCGAGATCTTGCTCACTTTTACCCCAGGTGCTAAATCAAGCTCAAACCGGGTAATAACAGGGCCAGGGAACACGCCAACCACCGTCGCTTCAATGTTAAAGTCAGCCAGTTTTTCCTCTACCAAACGAGAAATACCTTCAATTTCTTCTGGGGTAAGCGGGTTTTCATGTTTGTCGGCACGTTCAAGTAAATCAAAGGACGGCATAGGTGGTAAATCAGGATCTAGTTCACCTGCCCTCGCCTTCACGGGTTTGGCACCTAGTGCAGCAGGCGTAAATGCTTGGTTAGCACCTTGACTCGCTCCCTGAGTTTCAACAGTTTGCGACTGTAGCGTTTCCGTATTTGGTTCGCTACCTTCAACTGATGGCGCGCTGTTATTCGCAGAAGTTATTGGCTTGCTTCCAGTTTCGTAAGGCAAGTCTTCATCAAACTCTTCTAAGTCGTCGAAGTTAATATGCGGACTTTGCTGCGCTTGGTGTTTATGCTCATGTTGACTGCTATCATCTTCTGACTGAACTGAGTCATCTTGGCTCGATTTACCCAAACCCACTTTGTCTTTAAAGCTACCCGTAACCGCACTACGCATACCTGACAATGAGAACGACGACTTTTTCGTCTCAGCTGCATCTACATCTGAACTTGATGTCGCATCGTCTTCCTCGGCGTTGACAGTATCGTTGGGATTAGATTGAACAGACTTGTCTCCGTCATAGGTATAAAACGGCGGTTCATCATCTACATCGTCAATGCCAAAGGTAGGCTCACTGCGTGATGGCGTAGTTTTCTGTGTCTGTGATGGTTTTGTCTGTGCAGTAGAAGCCAAAGGTTCAGCGCGCATACTGGTAATATCTAGCTCCGCACCTTCGTCGCCACTTTGATTAGACGATTTGTTAGCTAGGGCTAGTCGCGGCATTTCAAATGCTAAAAAACTCTGAGGTGCTGAAAGAGTCTTACGTCCTAACCACAGCGTACCTTCACCTAACCTGTCGATAATAGTGAGCCAGCTAATACCCGTTAGTAAGGTAAAGCCCGTACAGAAGAAACAAAGAAGTAGCAAAATTGTGCCAGCGGTATTGAAGTAAGGCACTAGCGCTGAACTAATTACGTCGCCAACAAATCCGCCGGCTGAAAAGTTGTAAATGTCGTCAAAATTTATACTGGCGATGCCCGTTGCACCGAGGGCCATTAACAGCCCACCGATAATTCTTAATCCAATAGTAAGGTAATCGAATTCATCGAGTTCTTTAATGTGTTGGAATAGAAACCACCCTAAGAAGGCGGAGCCGAAAGGCAGCAAATACGCTAAAAAACCAAATGAGAATAGCAGAAGATCAGCGACCCATGCCCCTGTTGCTCCAACCCAGTTGTGAACGTCGAGTTGTAATCCAGCCTGACTCCAACCTGGGTCTCCTGGATGAAAAGATGCTAGTGCCAGCAATAAGAAGAAGGCGAAAACACAGGCGATAATCATACCTGCTTCCCACACTCGCTGAACCCCTGTTAATCGCGCCATAACCCTAAAAAACCTTCAATTTCCATCGCATGTATTACCGCAGATAGCTTTTTACGCTATGCGGTAACCGCAGTACTAACCGCAACAAAGAGCTTAGCGAACTCTTTGCTATTCCTACATAATTATTATTGATTTACTTTTTGGTAAGTTACTGAGCGCACAACTGAATTAATACACCCATCCCCTACCCTGTGCTTTAGCGTGCTGTTAATCCTTTGGTAAAACACAAACACTGTATTTTTGCACAGCCTACCACAAAACCACGCTATTGAGCCACGCTTTCATTACTTCAAATTAATGCGCAGCGACGATGTACTTTTTACTTCTTCCATCACAACGTACGTCCGCGACTCACTTACTCCGGGCAAGCGCAATAAAGTATCACCTAATAATTTCCTATAACTTCCCATATCTGCAACGCGTGCTTTAAGAAGGAAGTCAAAATCTCCGGACACCAGGTGACATTCTTGTATATCGTCATGCAGTTTTACCGCAGCAGAAAATTCTGCAAAGATATCTACCGATGTTTTCGTTAACGTAATCTCTACGAACACAAGCATAGCTGCGCCGAGCTTTTCTGGGTCAACGACAGCATGATATCCCTTTATGTAACCCTGAGCCTCCAGCCTCTTAACTCTCTCAAGACAAGGGCTGGGGCTTAATCCCACTTCTTTAGCAAGTTCGACGTTTGATATACGCCCGTTTTTCTGTAACTGTACCAGGATATTCCTGTCTATTCGGTCTAGGTGTTTTGGTGTCTTTACCAGCATATAAAATATCTTAAAAGCATCTTTTAGGAGAATTATATGCTACAAACGCCCATTCTTCAGCAGATAGTTCGTTTTTTTATCACGTATACTCCGCAAATATGTTCACGTGCTTCAAAGCCGAACACTATTTATCAAAAGTTCAACCAGAGCCGCTTAGAAGCTCACTATAAGATTGAGGACTATACATGTTAGTTGGTGTACCAAAAGAAATTAAGAACCACGAATACCGTGTTGGCTTGACGCCAGCAGCTGTAAAAGAGTTTGTTAGCCACGGTCACAGCGTTTTAGTAGAAACGAACGCAGGTGAAGCAATAGGTTTCACTAACGAAATGTATGTCGAAGCAGGCGCAGCCATTGCATCAACGGCTGAGCAAGTGTTTGCTGAAGCAGAAATGATCGTAAAAGTTAAAGAGCCTCAGCCTAACGAGTGCAAAATGCTTCGTAAAGGCCAGACACTATACACCTACCTACATTTAGCGCCTGATCCTACGCAAACAAAGCTGCTTGTTGAATCTGGTGCAACGTGTATCGCATATGAAACAGTGACTGACGACCGCGGTGGGCTCCCACTACTCGCACCAATGAGTGAAGTAGCTGGCCGTATGTCGGTTCAAGCTGGCGCGCACTACCTTGAAAAAGCACACGGCGGTAGCGGTACACTTCTTGGTGGCGTTCCGGGTGTAGCACCAGGTAAAGTATTGGTTATCGGCGGTGGTGTTGTTGGTACTAACGCAGCAAAAATGGCACTAGGCCTTGGTGCTGACGTTACTATTCTTGACCGCTCGCTTCCTCGCCTTCGTCAAATCGATGATATCTTTAACGGACAAGTAAAAACGGTTTACTCAACCGTTGACGCTATCGAGCACTACTCTTCAAAAGCTGACCTTGTTGTTGGTGCGGTACTAATTCCTGGTGCAGCAGCTCCGAAGCTTCTTACTCGCGAACAAATTAAGGCAATGAAACTTGGTTCAGTGCTTGTCGATGTTGCTATCGACCAAGGTGGATGCTTTGAAACATCGAAAGCGACCACACACCAAGACCCTGTTTATGTTGTTGACGATGTAGTTCACTACTGTGTTGCAAACATGCCTGGTGGCGTTGCGCGCACTTCTACAATGGCACTTAACAATGCCACATTGCCATTTGGTCTAGCCCTAGCTAACAAAGGCCCAGCGAAAGCAATGTTAGAAGACAAGCATTTGCTTAACGGCCTAAACGTGCACGAAGGTAAGGTAACGTACAAAGCTGTAGTTGACGCGCTAGGTGAAGAGCTGGGTCTAACCTATACACCAGCTGAAGTAGCGCTTAAAGGCGAATAACTTCTAAAGATTAGTCTCGGGTGGGCCTGTGGCCATGCCCTTGAATAAGAAAATCGGAATAAAAAAGCTCGGTATGTGAACATCACATCCGAGCTTTTTTGTATTCGAAATAAGTCTAACCGTTTATTGATGCGTTTACTGCTTTCAGTACGGCAATAGGGTCTTCCGCTTTAGTGATAGGTCTTCCCATAACTAAATAGCTCACGCCAGCTTTCATAGCATCGGGAGGTGTCATGACGCGTTTTTGATCACCGGCGTCTGCGCCTACTGGGCGAATGCCTGGTGTAACTAGCAGAAAATCGTCGCTGTGTTTTTCGCGTAATGCGCTGGCTTCCTGCGCTGAGCAGACAATGCCGTCTAATCCTGCTCTTTCTGTTAGTGCCGCCAGACGCAGCACTTGTTGCTCTGGTGTCACACCGCTTACTACATCCGCCAACTGCGCTTCATCCATGCTGGTAAGAACGGTAACCGCAATAAGTTTAGTTTGAGGGTTGCTGCTTGTTGCAATCGCCTCTTTAGCTGCTTGCATCATAGGTAGGCCGCCCGATGCATGTACGTTTACCATCCATACACCAAGCTCCGCTGCTGCTCTACACGCTTTCGCTACAGTATTTGGAATGTCATGGAATTTGAGATCTAAGAAAACGTCAAAGCCTTTAGCGATTAGCGCTTTTACGAATTCCGGTCCAAATAAGGTGAACATCTCCTTGCCCACTTTTAGCTTGCACAAGCTTGAATCTAATTTATCAACAAACGCCAATGCAGTGTCTTTATTGTCATAGTCTAATGCAACAATAACGCGTGGGTCATGCATGTTCTTTTATTCTCCGTCTAGCCCTTTGATAGGTTTTACTACGCCCCACTTTTTACAGCTAGGGCATAACCAATATAATTTTCGACCGGAAAAGCCACAGCTGCCACAGCGGTATTTAGGGCGCTGCAACATTTGCTTTTCCACCAATTCTTTAAGTAAGCGTAAGCTATCAGCCGTGGTTTTATCTGAAAGCTGGTCAATGTAAAGCCCCATAAGGGTTTTAAAGCCGCGCATAGTCGGGCGTTTGCGAAGTTGCTCAAGTAAGTACTCAGCCGCCTGTGCCGTTTCACCGCGCTTCATAAGCACGTCAACCATGGCTAAATAGGACGTAGCACACTCTTGCCAGTGTGCTTCTAAGTTCTTCTGAAAACTTTCCCAGTCGTCAGTTTCTTCAGCAATTTTTTCCAAACTAGGTACGGCTTCGCTGAACCAGTTGATATCGCGTTCGGCCACTTGCGTAAAGTACGCGTTGGCATCAGTAAAGCGTTTTTGATCAAGCGCTATATCACCTAACATAAGCCACGGCCTAACCGCATGTTCGTCGGCGTTTACCGCTTTTTGTAATAAGGTCAATGCCGCCCCTTGGCTATCGTTCTTCAACTCAACCGATGCTTGTTCACAATAAAAGTGTGCAAGGCGTTCGCACAAATCATCATTGTCACCATGACACTGCACCATACGTTCGGCTAATTCTATGGCTCTTTCCCACTCTTTCGTGGTCTGGTAGATACTGAAAAGTTGCTGTTGAGCTACAAGGTAGTGTTTATCGCTGTTAAGCAGTTGAAGAAAAGCATTTTCAGCACGCTCTAGAAAGCCTGCTTGTGTGTAGTCGTGACCAAGCTCCCTCAGTGCATTTTCTCGTTGAGCCGGCTGGAGCTCATCACGGCTAACTAAATTCTGGTGGACTTTAATTGCGCGGTCTATTTCACCTCGGTGACGGAAAAAACTCCCCATCGCGATATGCGTCTCTACTGTATCGCTATTCACGTTAATCATTTTGATTAGCGTATCGACTGCTTTATCAGGTTGGTCTGAGAGAAGGAAGTTTAGCCCCTTGTAATAATGCTTAGATAGAATGCTAGACTGCTTTCGCTGCGCTTGACGGACACTATTTCGGCCCATTATCCAGCCGTAACCTGCCGCAACAGGCAAAAGGAGAAACAGCAGTTCGAGCATTAGTGTTCTTGTTCCAGACTCTGTATTTTAGACTGCGCAGACATCAGCTGAACACGTAATTTTAGCCAGCTCATTAGCATTACCAAAATTCCGATACCAACGCCAATTGAAAGTGTTATCGCTATTAACGTCGATAAGCGAAGATTCGCCTGAGCAATTAAATAATTAACTGTTACTTGTGCTTCATTTTGAGAGCCAATGACAAACGCGATCGCGAGCAGAACCAAAATGATAAGAAACGTTAGGATCCCTTTCAACACTCAACCCTTTTTTGTTGATTTATTTACAAGAATAGCAAAATGCGAAAAGAGATAACACTAAAAGCGTAAGTGAAATGATGTTATACCAATCTGCATCGATAATTGCCCATTCAGAAGGCTCTGGCATTAAGCCGCACCTTCGCTTTCTAGATCCTGTCGTTGGGGTTTGGCAATAAGATTGTCTACCACTAAATCGTGGTGAAGGGCTGACATATTAGTAATAAAAATACAGTGTGTATAACCCGCCTGCATCGTTTCGAGCTTGTCATACATGGCTTTGTCTAGCTTTGATAGCTGGGCAAGACGCTTCTTAGTTAACGGTGTTATCGCACCTTGACACCGGATAGCAGTGACATCTGTGGCACTGAGATGTATTTTTTCTTCATCTAACTGAGTTTTTATCTGTGTTCGCAACTTAGAAAAAAGGAAGTCGCGTTCTTTTATATACACTAAACGGCTGTCACTCTTTCTAACACAGTGAACCACTAACGCTTGTTCAGATGTTTCTTTGAACATCGCCTCTAGAATTTGTGACTTGGGCTTAGCCTGCCCTTTGTCTGCAAAAAAGCCGTGCAGTGGAATAATATTTTGAGTGCGCGAAAAAGGATAAAGGTCGTCAGATGCGTCACTTTGATACACCGTTTTGAGCCTGTCTAACGTAAAACGGTTCATCACACATAGTACCGATAAAGACGGCATATGTCTAACCGCCAATTCCCAGATATAACGGTGAGTTGAGCGTTGAATTCGCGCAATATCTCTTACTTTGAAATACGCGGTATTTTCTTCAACCATATGATCGACGCTCGAGCTCACTTTAGCCTTACGTGTATCTTCAACAAGGCACAACCTCACCACGCCCGTTTCCGCTTGGTAGTGCACAACCTTATATTTTTCACCTTTAATTTTCAGTTCCGGTACTGAAACACGAATTTCCTTTTGTAGCTCACTTTTCGGTGCAACGATTAACTTCATCCCGCTTGCACTCAGATCAGCAACCCGCGCATCAATCGATGTCAGCAGTCCAACTTTAATAGAGGCAGGTTTATCAATAACGTAACGTGTCTCACTACGTCTATCTAAATCCTCTTCCATAACATAATCAATTCGCCAATTATTGCCGCTAGCCCTCAAGGTTTTTGACAAGGGTTTGAAATCGCATTTTGCTGAAAGGGTCAGATTAGTAAGATAAGCAGACACGTCTTTACAATAAAGAACATGTGAAATCTGCGCTAGTTGCTCAAATTCTTTACTGGCAATATCGTGAATAGCAAACGCTTTTTGTTTATCTTCTCGCGTCACGCTATCAAGTCGACAATGGGTACAGATGAATTCGCCACTTTTGGCAAGAAGATAAACCAACGCGTTAAGCTGTTTTAATGCTAGCAGTTGTCTATGCGTCGCTGTTATTTGAACGTTACCATTTTTGGTTTTGATGTTGCCATGAAAGATATAAGCTTCATTATACTTGCGCAGCTCGTCAACTAACGTCGCGAAGATAGGCTTATCTTGTAGGCTAGCCAAGAGTTTTTCGGCGTCGTTATGCTCGACATTGGCTTTGGTAAACAGGGCTATAATGGGCTTAAGCGACTTCTTCTCTGGCGCGAGAAACACGGGCAACCACGGGCTATTTTCAAGTATTCGGTCGCGTTCTAGTTCTTGCATGGCGCGTTCTATTTCTAAATCACGCTGCAAAGGCTGTTTATACGCGGTAATCGCTACATATCGTTTAAGGGTTGCAAGAAAGCCTTTATCCACGTCGTCTTGAAAAACAAACGATGTCTCATACTTCCCTAGGTGCTTGTTGTATTTTACCGACTCTAGTTCAAGCGTTATTTCAGTCGGTTCTTTAGTAAGTCCTTTAACTTCAGGAATAGTGAACGTAATAATGTCACCAGTAGAAGCGTTCGGTGGCCTTTTCGTTTCAAGAGCAATGCCTTTGTGTGACATCGAACTGATTGAACAATGACGGCCTTTCTCAAAATCGGGGGAAGAAATAGTAAAATTTGGGCGAATAGCGATGTCATCGCCGAAATCTATATCAGTAAACGATTGGCTTTCAACATTAAAAGCATCGACAATTTTTTTGAACTGTTCTTTTTTTATTTGGTTTTGGTAGAAGTCTGAGTTCATTACTGACTCAAACACGCCTACCGTATATCTGTCTTGATAAAGTGATGTTTCGTTTTTGAGTATCTGCGCGCCGACTTTATCAAGGCGCATTTGAACCCCGAAGTGCTTGAATTTCATGACGGGGAATTGAGCAAAGGCAGAGTTATCAGCAGGAGCGTCGGTTAACGACGTTAATCGAACAACCTCCTCTTTTACTACTTTTCGAACACTACTAGGTAGACGCTTCGAAAACTTGTTAATTCCTTCTAACAGCTTGTTTTGTTGTTCATAAGGGATTAACGCGCGAATGAGCGGCTGGTATTGTTTTATTATTGCTTGTTCGTCGCCGGCTGACATTACTTCTATGAATACCGTTTATTATTATTTGAACAATATATAACCCTATTCGAGTTGGGGTCAATAGGTATCAAAAATTAAACGAAAGTATATCAGCAATAACGAGCGCCTTATTTTAGCTAAGGCAAATAGACTATTGAATTTTGCTAAATAACAATAAGGCAGCAGACAAAAAAAGCCGCTTTTCAGCGGCTTTTAAAATGCATTATGCGATTGAGGCGTCTACCCTTTCGCGAAGCTCTTTACCAGGCTTAAAGTGCGGTACATATTTACCGTCAAGTTTCACTGTTTCACCCGTTTTTGGGTTTCTACCTACGCGTGGAGCGCGGTAGTGAAGAGAGAAACTGCCAAAACCTCTAATTTCAATACGCTCACCCTTTTGGAGAGTTTGCGCCATTTGCTCTAGAAGTTCTTTTATCGCCAGCTCAAGTTCCTTCGCCGGAATATGACGCGCTTGATCCGCGAGCCGTTCAATTAATTCAGACTTGGTCATGCTTAACCTCATTGTCAATATTATTGTTTAAACAGCTATCGCGAATTGGGTGTGCATCTGCACACCCACAAAAGCATTATTCGCCTTTAGCAGCTTTAAATGCTTCTGCCATCGCGTTAGCGAAACCAACATCTTCTTGCTGGTTAACTTTATCGATAGCTTCTTTTTCGTCAGCCTGATCTTTCGCTTTAACAGATAGGTTAACAGTGCGGTTCTTACGGTCAACGCCCATGAACTTCGCTTCGATGCTATCACCAACGCTTGCTACTTCTGTTGCGTCTTCAACACGCTCTACAGCAAGATCTGCAACGCGGATGTAGCCGTCAACTTCTTCAGCTAGGTTTACAGTAACGCCTTTCGCATCAACTGCTGTTACTGTACCAGTAACGATAGCACCTTTCTTGTTATCTGTCAGATACTTGTTGAAAGGATCTTCTTCGATTTGCTTAACGCCAAGAGAGATACGCTCACGCTCTGGGTCGACTTGAAGTACAACTGCAGAGATTTCGTCGCCTTTCTTGTAGTCGCGAACCGCGTCTTCACCAGACTTGTTCCAGCTGATGTCAGAAAGGTGAACTAGACCGTCGATGCCGCCGTCAAGACCGATGAAGATACCGAAGTCAGTGATTGACTTGATCTTACCAGACACTTTGTCACCTTTTTCGTGTGACTCAGCAAATGTTTCCCAAGGGTTAGCAATGCACTGCTTAAGACCTAGAGAAATACGACGACGCTCTTCGTCAATTTCAAGAACCATTACATCTACAGTGTCACCTAGGTTAACAACTTTAGATGGGTGGATGTTCTTGTTAGTCCAATCCATTTCAGAAACGTGAACAAGACCTTCGACGCCGTCTTCGATTTCAACGAAGCAGCCGTAGTCAGTAAGGTTAGTAACCTGACCGTTGATCTTAGTACCTTCTGGGTAACGAGACGCAATTTCTTGCCATGGATCGTTGCCCATTTGCTTCATGCCAAGAGAAACACGCTGCTTCTCTTTGTCGAACTTAAGTACTTTAACGTTGATTTCGTCACCAACATTCACGATTTCACTTGGGTGCTTAACGCGCTTCCAAGCCATATCAGTGATGTGTAGAAGACCGTCTACGCCACCAAGGTCAACGAACGCACCGTAATCGGTAAGGTTCTTAACGATACCCTTGATTTCATGACCTTCTTCAAGGTTAGCAAGAAGCGTTTCGCGCTCTGCGCTGCTTTCTGCTTCGATAACTGCACGACGAGAAACAACAACGTTGTTACGCTTAGCGTCAAGCTTGATAACTTTAAATTCAAGCTCTTTGCCTTCAAGGTGCGTAGTGTCACGTACTGGACGTACGTCAACAAGAGAACCAGGAAGGAACGCGCGTACACTGTTAACTTCAACAGTGAAACCGCCTTTAACTTTACCGTTGATAACGCCTTTAATTGTAGCTTTATCTTCGTAAGCTTTTTCCAGCTCAACCCACGCTTCGTGACGCTTCGCTTTTTCGCGAGAAAGGATAGTTTCACCGAAACCATCTTCAACTGCATCTAGTGCTACATCTACTTGGTCACCGATAGCGATTTCTAGTTCGCCTTCAGCGTTCTTAAATTGGTCAGCTGGGATAGCACTTTCTGATTTCAAGCCTGCATCAACAAGAACGATGTCTTTGTCGATAGAAACAACAGTACCTTTTACAATTGAACCAGGACGTGTTTCTAGTTCTTGTAAGCTTTCTTCAAAAAGTTGTGCAAAATTTTCAGTCATAAGTCTCAAATAACTTTTAAGTTGATATCCACGCTTCTTATCCGGATAACGCGGGGTTATTAAAATTAGTCGCCACTTCCTGTAGCAACACTGCTTTGGATGCGATCAGCTCTCGTCATTAAAGGCGTGAGGAAATAATATCCATCGCTTTTTCAAAGACTTGGTCAATATCCAAGTCCGTTGAATCTATAATTACTGCATCTTGTGCCGGTACCAAAGGAGCCACTGCACGTTGTGTATCGCGCTCGTCTCTTGCCTTGATATCGGTTAAAAGGCGCGCAATATTAACATCCATGCCTTTTGCTTTCAACTGGCTATAGCGGCGTTCAGCACGGGCTTCTGCGCTCGCTGTAAGGAAGATCTTTACAGGCGCATCAGGAAATACCACCGTCCCCATGTCACGACCATCAGCGACAAGGCCTGGATCTTGTTGAAAAGCGCGCTGTCTGCGAAGTAGTGCTTCGCGAACCCGGGGTAATGCCGCAACTTTTGACGCCACGGCGCCAACTTCTTCGGTGCGAATATCGTCAGTGACGTCTTCGCCTTCTAAAATAATGCGAGTGTTTTCGCCATTCGTCTCGAAACTAACATCAAGTCCGGTTGCTAGAGGAACAACACATTCTTCATCATCACACGGTAGGTCGTGGTGTAGTGCAGCAACGGCTAATACGCGGTAAATTGCGCCGCTATCTAGAAAGTGCCACCCTAATTTCTTTGCCAGCAAGCTACTCAATGTACCTTTGCCAGCACCACTAGGACCGTCAACCGTGACTACGGGTGTGGAATGCATACCTGCTCCATCATTTAAATTACTAAAAATCGCGCGCAATTATACGCTTTAGTGAGAGATAAGCAATGCCGCCTCTTAGTGGCGGCATTGGACATTAGAATAAATCGCTTAGAATAATTGGGCTACAGAGGCTATAGCTCTTTCGCCTACCGCGATTTTTTAAGAGGCATTTACCAAACTTTATGCACTATACAGCGTTTTGAAGCGAGTAAAGTAGTCAGGGAAGGTTTTGCGCGTGCAACCCGGGTCGTTTATTGTTACCGGCGTATCGCTTAGTGCAACAAGCGAGAAACACATGGCAATACGATGGTCGTTATACGTGTCTATTTCAGCGTGCTTCAACGAATCAGTTGGCCACACTTTTATGTAGTCGTGCCCTTCTTCCACTTTCGCACCCAACTTTTGAAGCTCAGTGGCCATAGCCGCAAGACGGTCTGTTTCCTTCACGCGCCAATTATAAATATTGGTCATCGTAGTTGGACCTTCAGCAAATAACGCTGTTGTGGCAATGGTCATAGCCGCATCTGGAATATGGTTCATATCCATATTCACACCTTTAAGCGGCGCCCCCGTTATTTCAACATACTCATCGTTCCAAACCACCTTTGCGCCCATGGCTTCAAGCACATCGGCAAAACGAATGTCACCTTGAATGCTGTTTTGGCCAATTCCGGTTACGCGTACCGTTCCACCTTTAATGGCACCGGCTGCAAGGAAGTAAGAGGCCGATGATGCATCGCCTTCAACCATAAATTTACCCGGCGCAATGTACTTGGCGTCACCAGAAACCGTAAATGTTTGGTAGTTGTCGTTCTCTACAGTAACGCCAAACTTTTCCATGGTATCTAACGTGATATCGATATAGGGTTTAGAGACCAACTCACCTTTTATACGAATAGTCACATCACCTGAAAATAATGGCGCAGCCATTAAAAGCGCAGTCAAGAATTGGCTAGATACACTGCCGTCTACCGACATTTCGCCACCGCTTAATGTCTTTCCCTTAATTTGAAGCGGCGGGTAGCCTTCGTTTTTAAGATAGGTGACGTCAGCATCAGCTTCTAAAAGCGCATCGACTAAGTCGCCAATTGGGCGCTCTTCCATACGCGGCTCACCAGTAAGTACGGTGTCAACGTTACTTGCAGCAAGTGCTGCGCATAAAGGACGCATTGCGGTACCGGCGTTACCTAGGAACAGCTCTAGTGGTTCAGCTACGTTAAAGGCCCCACCGTTACCTTGTACAACACATTGGGTTTTGTCTTCGCTTAAGCGATAGCTAATGCCTAACTTTGTTAGTGCATTAAGCATATGCTCAATGTCTTCGCTATCTAACAAGTTCGTTAGTTCAGTTTCGCCTTCAGCTAACGCAGCAAGCAGTAGCGCTCGGTTAGACAGACTTTTTGAGCCAGGTACATTGACCTCTCCCGATACTTTTGCAATCGGGTCTAATGTTAACTGCTCCATTTTATCCATTCACTCTTTCAAATTCGCGCATAAATTCAACTAGCGCAACAATACCCTCTACTGGCATTGCATTGTAAATACTGGCACGCATGCCCCCTACTGAACGATGCCCTTTAAGTGCAAGTAACCCTGCTTCTTGTGACTGCTTAAGGAACAGCCCATCAAGTTCGGTATTGGCTAAATGAAACGGCACGTTCATTTTTGAACGGTTGTCAGGGTGAACTTTACTTGAATAGAAGTCAGAGCTGTCGATGGCTGAATATAATAACGCTGCCTTTTCAGCATTGCGTTTAGCCATAGCGTCTACGCCGCCCATATCTTTAAGCCATTCAAATACAAGCCCCGCTAGGTACCACGAGAACGTTGGCGGTGTGTTGTACATAGAGTCAGACTTTGCCGCTAATGCATAATCAAAAATTGACGGCGTTTCTTTACGTGCTTTGCCAACCAGGTCTTCGCGAACAATAACAACTGATAAGCCGCTTGGGCCGATATTCTTTTGTGCGCCAGCGTATATTACGCCATGCTTTGCTACATCTAACGGCTGAGACAATATTGTCGAAGACATATCAGAAACCAGTGGCACCTTGCCCGACTCTGGTAGCCAATCGAAAGCAATTCCGTCAACGGTTTCATTTGGACAGAAATGGTAATACGCGGCTGACTGATCTATGTCGCTCAACTGAGGTGGCGCAATATAATGTAGGCCATCTTTTTCAGATACTTCACCTACAACAACGGCACGATTATATTTATTCGCTTCGTCTACAGCACCCTTTGACCAAGAGCCACTGACTAAATGCAGACTAGTGTCATTGACAGTAGATAAGTTAAGAGGAACAGCTGCAAATTGCCCTCGCCCACCACCGTGCGTGAACAGCACATGATAGTTTGACGGAATAGATAGTAGGTCGCGTAAGTCCTGTTCTGCTTTTGCGGCTATCTCAATGAAGTCTTTGCCACGGTGGCTCACTTCCATTACAGAGCAGCCTAGGTCGCGCCAATTTGTAAATTCTGATTGTGCTTTTTCCATAACTTCTTTTGGAAGCATGGCGGGGCCAGCACTAAAGTTAAAAACCTCTTTCATCGCGTTTTTCAACACCTGTAGATAATTACCGTTTAACTCGCTTTGTTTTGAACGTTTTGCGGGTCTATTAGGTAAACAAGCGGCTTAAGCCGCTTGTTTGAAAGAACACTGATAATACGCAAGTATGAATACCTGCGCCCTATCCCTACTCTTCTGTCGTTGAGCCGTCACCGTCTTCTGCGGTGTTCTCTTGCTCTTGAACAGCAGTTTCTGCTTGTTCTGGCGCATCGTCTGAAATGATTAGGTTACCGTCTTCGTCGAATTCTTGTAACTCTTCCACTTCTTCAATGCGTTGTAACCCTACAACGTGCTCACCTTCTACTGTACGTATTAAGCGAACGCCTTGTGTGTTACGGCCTACTACTGACACTTCGCCTACACGGGTACGAACCAGTGTGCCTTGGTCACTAATAAGCATAATTTCATTGGTTTCGTCTACTTGAACCGCGCCAACCACTTTACCATTACGCTCAGACACCTTAATTGATACAACACCTTGTGTCGCACGGCTCTTAGCAGGGTAATCTTCAAGCGGAGTACGCTTACCGAAACCATTCTCTGTTGCTGTCAGGATTGGGCCGTCGCCTTTAGGAACAATAAGTGATACCACTTTTTGACCATCTTGCAGACGTATACCGCGAACACCTGTGGCTGTTCTTCCCATAGGACGAAGTGCCAGAAGCTCTTCACCTGTTTCTGGGTCGCGCTTAACTTCACCGGTTTCGCTGTCGCGAAGCTTCTCGTTAAAGCGAACTACTTTACCTGCATCAGAGAACAACATGATGTCGTCATCACCGTGGGTAATATCAACACCAATCAATTCATCGCCCTCATTAAGGTTCACGGCGATAATACCGCTTGAACGTGGACGTGAATATAGGCTTAGGTCAGTCTTTTTCACTGTACCGTTAGCCGTTGCCATCAGTACGAACTTGCCTTCTTCAAATTCTTTGATAGGAAGAATAGCAGTAATACGTTCGTTTTCTTCTAGCGGTAGAATGTTAACAATTGGGCGTCCGCGCGCATTACGGCTAGCAAACGGCAACTGATATACTTTCAACCAATATAAGCGACCACGGGTAGAGAAACACAAAATGTGATCGTGGGTATTCGCTACCAGTAACCTTTCGATGAAATCTTCATCTTTCATCTTGGTTGCTGATTTACCACGGCCACCACGACGCTGTGCTTCGTAGTCTGTAAGTTTTTGATATTTCACATAACCTTCGCGAGAAAGCGTTACTACAACATCTTCTTGCTCTATAAGATCTTCAATATCAATATCGTGACTTGCTGCCGTAATTTCAGTACGACGCTCATCACCAAATTCATCACGTACTTTTTCAAGTTCTTCTTGAATCACTTCCATCAAACGCTCTGGGCTGTTTAGGATGTGAAGAAGTTCTGCGATGATCTCTAGAAGTTGCTTATACTCTTCTAGAATTTTCTCGTGCTCAAGACCTGTTAGCTTGTGTAAGCGAAGGTCAAGAATAGCTTGCGCTTGCTGTTCTGTCAGGTAGTACTTGCCGTCGCGAATACCAAATTCTGGCATTAGCCAATCAGGGCGTGCAGCGTCATCGCCTGCGCGCTCAAGCATTTGCGCTACATCACCTAAGTCCCAACCTTGTGCTACAAGCGATTTCTTGGCATCTGCTGGGCTTTGCGATGCTTTAATCAACTCGATAATTGGGTCGATATTCGCAAGCGCTATCGCCAAACCTTCAAGGATATGAGCACGGTCACGGGCTTTACGTAATTCAAAAACAGTACGACGTGTTACTACTTCACGACGGTGAAGGATAAAGCATTCTAGCGTTTCTTTAAGGTTGAATACCTTAGGCTGACCGTTATCAAGCGCAACCATGTTAATACCGAATACCGTTTGAAGCTGGGTATTCGCGTATAAATGATTAAGTAGGACTTCGGCAGATTCGTTGCGTTTAACTTCGATAACAATGCGCATACCGTCTTTATCAGACTCGTCTCGCAGTGCAGAAACGCCTTCGATGCGCTTTTCTTTTACCAGTTCAGCAATCTTTTCAATAAGACGCGCTTTGTTAACCTGGTAAGGGATCTCGTTAACAACAATGGTTTCTTTACCGTTGCTGTCAGTTTCAATTTCCGCCTTAGCACGAAGATAAATTTTACCGCGACCTGTGCGATACGCATCTTCAATTCCCTTGCGCCCACTGATCATAGCTGCCGTTGGGAAATCTGGACCTGGAATGTGTGTCATCAAGTCATCGATGGTAATAGACGGGTCTTGAATTAACGCTACGCAGCCGTTGATCACTTCGGTGAGGTTATGTGGCGGAATATTCGTCGCCATACCAACCGCAATACCCGATGAGCCGTTAACAAGAAGGTTAGGAACCTTCGTTGGTAATACTTCAGGAATATGCTCTGTACCATCGTAGTTAGGTACGAAATCTACGGTCTCTTTATCTAAATCGGCAAGTAACTCGTGCGCAATTTTAGCCATGCGAACTTCGGTATAACGCATCGCAGCAGCAGAGTCGCCGTCTACCGATCCGAAGTTACCTTGACCGTCTACTAGCATATAGCGAAGTGAGAACGGTTGGGCCATACGAACAATAGTGTCGTAAACTGCAGAGTCACCGTGAGGGTGATATTTACCAATTACGTCACCTACCACACGGGCAGATTTTTTGTATGGCTTGTTAAAGTCGTTTTTCAGTTCGTTCATTGCGAACAGCACACGACGGTGCACTGGCTTCAAGCCATCTCTTACGTCAGGCAAGGCTCGCCCGACAATAACGCTCATCGCGTAATCAAGGTAAGAGTTCTTTAACTCTTCCTCAATATTAACGGGGAGGATTTCTTTAGCGTTATCAGACATAAACTGCTTAATCCCTTTATCTTGGTTTGTTCTGCGTTATCCAGCACTTCGCTTCACATCATTGTGAAAACAAGGCGTGGGAGCGCACTGTTATTATTATGTGGGTCATAATCGTGCTTCGAGTGTACCACTTGATGACAGAATTATGTAGCGCTTAATTACGCTTATTAATCAACTAAAAGGCAAGCGATTATTTTTCGTTCGACCCTTCTTATAATTTGTCTATTTCTGTTTAAAAACAGTGAAACACAACCTCGATTTACGATATCTTAAAAAGAGATAGATTAAGGATTGTTTTACTCATGACGAACGTCGATCAACAAGAAATCAATAAGTTCTCTGAACTCGCTTCACGCTGGTGGGATCCAGAAGGCGAATTTAAGCCATTGCACCTTATTAACCCACTTCGCTTAGACTTCATTAATCAACACAGTGAAGGCCTGTTTGACAAAAAGGTCGTCGATATTGGCTGTGGTGGCGGTATTCTAGCAGAGTCTATGGCGCGTGCAGGCGCGACGGTAACAGGTTTAGATATGGCAGAAGCGTCGTTAGAAGTAGCGAAGCTGCACGGTTTAGAATCAGGTGTAAAAGTTGACTACGTATGTTCAACTGCCGAAGCATTCGCAGAAGCAAATGCGGGACAGTTCGACGTGGTGACCTGTATGGAAATGTTAGAACATGTCCCCGACCCTGCTTCGGTTGTAATGGCCTGTGCTAAGTTGGTTAAGCCTGGTGGCCATGTTTTCTTTTCTACGCTTAACCGAAACCTAAAGTCGTATCTGATGGGGATCGTAGGAGCGGAATATATCCTTAAACTGGTTCCAAAGGGCACCCACGATCACAGTAAGTTCATCAAACCATCTGAACTTATGGCGATGACCGATCATGCTGGTTTGCTGCCTCGAGATATGACAGGTCTACACATGGACCCAATTTCTCAAGGCTTTTATCTCTCTGCGAATAATGTCGACGTTAACTACTTACTATATACAGTAGCGCAAAATTAATTTAACACTATATATTGGGTTGCGGCGATATTTTAAACACCATATATCGTGTTTATATAAAAACTATTTTCTAAGAATAAATTAATTTTTATGTCGAAGAAATTATTAAAAATGCTTGCAATCCAGATATTTTACGCTTGTAGAACGCTAAAAAGTTAGTTGTTACTAACATAAATTTCATGCCAGATTGAGTGCTTGAAATACCACCAGATATTGGGTTGCATTAAGACTAAAACCTCACTATCTTGTGTTTAATTCAGCACGTGATCCCAATGCAGATTTTCTGGGATCGCACAGATCGCTAACGAGATTATGGCAATGCCATATGCAGTGTGTGACATCAACCTCGCTGAAAATATAAATGCAGTGAAAAAATTAAATGAGCAGTCTCTACTTTGTACTTTCGGTATTGGTTTAGGCCGCTTTCGTGTGTGTTGTTATCTGGCGTGAGCCAATGGTGATAATCTCACTCACACTCAATAAATTAAAAATGAAAATGGGCATAACATAGCCCACGCATCAAGCGCTAACAGACAAACGGCCAGTAACATGAACAACAACTTATTAGTCACCAAACGCAACGGTGAAAAAGAGTCCATCGACTTAGAGAAAATCCACAAAGTCGTGACATGGGCAGCCAAAGGACTTAAAAACGTTTCAGTTTCACAAGTTGAAATCAAGGCACAAATCCAGTTTTATGACGGTATCAATACTAGCGAGATCCATGAAACCCTGATCAAATCAGCGGCAGATCTTATTTCTACCGATGCGCCAGATTATCAATACCTAGCTGCGCGCTTGGCCATTTTCCACCTTCGCAAAAAAGCCTATGGTCAATTTGAGCCGCCTGCCCTACTTGAGCATGTAGGTAAAATGGTTGATATGGGCAAATACGATAAGCACCTGCTTGAAGACTACACGCCTGAAGAATTCGCTGAAATGGACTCGTATATCGACCATTGGCGAGACATGAACTTCAGCTACGCTGCAGTTAAACAGCTCGAAGGTAAATACCTGGTTCAAAATCGAGTTACAGGTGAAATCTACGAAAGTGCACAGTTCCTATATATCTTAGTGGCGGCATGCCTTTTCGCAAATTACGATAAAGCGACGCGTATGGACTACATCCGCCGCTTCTATGATGCCGCTTCAACATTCAAGCTGTCATTGCCTACACCTATTATGGCTGGCGTACGTACGCCTACTCGCCAGTTTAGCTCATGTGTACTTATCGAAACCGGCGACAGCTTAGACTCAATCAATGCAACGGCAAGTGCCATTGTTAAATACGTAAGCCAGCGTGCTGGTATCGGTGTAAATGCAGGCCGTATTCGCGCACTAGGTAGCCCTATTCGCGGCGGTGAAGCATTCCATACGGGTTGTATTCCGTTCTACAAATACTTCCAAACAGCCGTTAAAAGCTGTTCACAGGGTGGTGTTCGTGGTGGCGCTGCTACGCTGTTCTACCCTATCTGGCATATGGAAGTTGAATCACTGTTAGTGCTTAAGAACAACCGTGGTGTTGAAGAAAACCGTGTACGTCACCTAGATTACGGCGTTCAGTTCAACAAACTAATGTACCAGCGCATGATGAAAGACGGCTATATCTCACTATTTAGCCCGTCTGACGTTCCAGGTCTTTACGATGCCTTCTTCGCTGACCAAGAGAAGTTTGAAGAGCTATACGTTAAATACGAAAACGACGACAGCATCCGTAAGAAGCAAATTAAAGCGATGGAGCTATTCAGCTTGTTCATGCAAGAGCGTGCAAGCACAGGTCGTATTTACCTACAAAACGTTGACCACTGTAATACGCACAGCCCGTTTAACCCAGAAGTTGCGCCAGTTCGTCAGAGCAACCTGTGCCTTGAAATTGCGCTACCTACTAAGCCGCTTCAGCACGTTAATGATGAGAATGGTGAAATTGCACTATGTACGCTTTCAGCGTTTAACTTAGGTGCAATTAAGTCACTGGACGAGTTTGAAGAGTTGTCTGACCTTGCAGTACGTGCGCTAGATAACCTGCTTGACTACCAGGACTACCCAGTTCCTGCTGCATATAACGCAACGATGGGACGTCGTACGCTGGGTGTTGGTGTTATCAACTTTGCATACTACCTTGCTAAAAATGGCGTTAAATATTCTGATCACAGCGCGAACGGTCTAGTTCACCGCACGTTCGAAGCAATGCAGTATTACCTATTAAAAGCGTCGAACAATCTTGCTAAAGAAAAAGGTGCGTGTCCTAAGTTTAACGAAACCACCTATTCTCAAGGCATCATGCCAATTGATAGCTACAAGAAAGATCTTGATAGCGTATGTAATGAACCACTTCATTACGACTGGGATGCACTTCGTGAAGAAATCAAAACTCACGGTTTGCGTAACTCTACGCTGTCAGCATTAATGCCGTCAGAGACGTCTTCTCAGATTTCAAACGCGACAAACGGCATTGAGCCACCGCGTGGTTTTATCAGCATTAAGTCGAGCAAAGATGGTGTTCTTAAGCAAGTTGTACCTGAGTACGAAACGCTAAGAAACCAATACGAGCTACTTTGGGATATTCCTTCAAACGATGGTTACCTACAACTTGTTGGTATCATGCAGAAGTTTATCGACCAAACTATTTCAGCGAATACCAACTACGATCCAAGCCGTTACGAAGGTAACAAGGTACCAATGAAGCTTCTTCTTAAGGACCTTCTTACTACGTATAAACTGGGTGTTAAAACACTTTACTATCATAACACTCGCGACGGCGCGTCAGACACATCTGCTCTCGATGCTAAAGCGAGCGAGCCTATGCCACGTCAAGAAGAAGTGGTTGTAGAGGAAGATGATGATTGTGCAGGTGGTGCGTGTAAGATTTAGAACACGCCCCCTGTTTAAATGGCAAATGCATAAAAGGAGTTAACTGCATTTGCCATTAACGTTTCGCAGCAAGAACACAAACAATAATACGCGTTAATCATTAAGTTTTTAGTTAGGCCATCATGAAATACACTACGTTTAATCAGCAAAGTACTAATCCATTGATCGAGCCGATGTTTTTCGGTAACCCCGTAAACGTTGCACGCTACGACCAGCAAAAGCATGCCATATTCGAAAAGCTTATTGAGAAGCAAATTAGCTTTTTTTGGCGCCCTGAAGAAGTTGACGTTTCTCGAGACCGAGTTGATTTCCAAAAATTGACCGACCCAGAAAAGCACATCTTTATTTCAAACCTTAAGTACCAAACCCTGTTAGATTCGGTGCAAGGCCGTAGCCCGAACATCGCGTTCTTGCCTATTATTTCACTACCAGAGTTAGAAACTTGGGTTGAAACATGGTCTTTCTTCGAGACTATTCACTCACGTTCGTATACCCATATTTTGAGAAACTTGTTCTCAGACCCAAGCGAAATATTCGAAGATATCGTAGTGAATGACGAAATTAAGCGACGTGCTGCTGATATTTCTAAATATTACGATGATCTCATTTTCGCCACTCAGCTTTGGCAGACACAGGGTGAAGGCGTACATACAGTGAATGGTGTTGCACACACTATCAACATGTATGAGCTTAAGAAGAAGCTTTACCTATGCATGAACTCGGTGAACGCACTGGAAGCAATCCGTTTCTACGTGTCTTTTGCCTGCACATTCGCTTTCGCTGAGCGGAAGCTGATGGAAGGTAATTCTAAGATTATTCGTTTGATTGCCCGTGACGAGAATCTGCACTTATCTTCAACACAGCATATCCTTAATTTGTGGGCTAAGGGTAAAGATGACCCTGAAATGGCGCAAATTGCAGAAGAATGTAAAGAAGAAGCGCGTGCTATCTTCATGAACGCTGTCGAGCAAGAAAAGCAGTGGGCTGACTACTTGTTCCAAAACGGCTCAATGATTGGTTTGAATAAAGAAATTCTTTGCCAGTACGTTGAGTACATTGCGAATCAGCGTATGTCTGCTATTGGTCTAGACACCCCGTTCGAAATAAGCAGTAATCCACTTCCATGGATGAATAACTATTTGAATTCAGACAACGTGCAAGTGGCACCTCAAGAGTCTGAAATCAGCTCTTATCTTGTTGGTCAAATCGACTCTGCCGTGAGCGAAGACGACTTTGCTGATTTTGAGCTGTAACGCCGCAGCTTAATGAGCAATAATGACAAACCCCTCCGCATCGACGTTGTCGATGTGGGGGCGGTTGTTGCCCCTTCCGATACAACCATTTTAAACGCCCTCGAATCAGCCGGCGTTCATATTCACTACCATTGCCGTGAAGGTTTTTGTGGTGCTTGCCGTACGAAACTTATTGAAGGCGAAGTTGAGTACACTACTGATCCCCTTGCCTTCATTGACGACGATGAAATTCTTCCTTGTTGTTGTATTGCCAAGTCTGCGCTGAAAATAAAAGTATCACTTTAGCGCTTAAACCGAGTGGAAAATTGCCCTCTCTCGTATAGCCCTTACGTATAAGCACTGTGCCTCCTTTAAAGTACAGATTATTTTTCTATTGCGTACAGGTCTTCATCAATCGACTGAATTCGTCTTTCTAGCACGGCTCGTGCGTCGGCTATTCCTTGGTTATAAACCGCAGGGCCGACTTTCTCAACTATAAAATCAAGTAGAAACTCTCCATCAAACTGACCCAACTCTACATTTAACTCAGAGTCAAAATAGTTTTGAAGCTCTCTGACAATGGTTTCTTTAATCGTTTTTTCTAACGTAATGTTACTCAAATCAATCTTCCCTATTTATCATTTTTGCGAAATTAAATAATCCAGTTACGCATTTGCACGTAGCAATTTAACATCAATCAAACGTAAGGATAATGTTATGAGTGAAATTTCAGGAAAAGTCGTCATTGTTACAGGTGCAAGCAGCGGTCTTGGCGAAGCTACCGCAAAGATGCTGGCCAACAAAGGCGCTAAACTTGTTTTGGGTGCGCGAAGAGACGAACGCTTGAAGAAGCTAGTTGATGATATTGAAAGTAGCGGGGGCTCTGCCATTTACAAAACTGTCGATGTTACAAACAAAGATGAAGTGAAGCAACTTGCTGACGCTGCAGTTGATGCATTTGGCCGCATTGATGTGCTGGTCAATAACGCTGGTTTGATGCCTCTAGCGCCCCTTGACGAATTAAAAGTTGATGAGTGGGACCAAATGATCGACGTCAATATAAAAGGTGTGATGTATGGCGTTGCGGCAGTGCTTAAAACAATGCGAGAGCAGAAAAGCGGTCACATTATTAATTTATCGTCCGTTGCAGGTCATGTAGTGTTCCCCGGCGCGACCGTATACTGTGCTACAAAGTTCGCCGTTAAAGCTATCAGCGAAGGCATTCGAAAAGAGTCAAATGGAGAAATTAGGGCCACAAATATTTCCCCAGGTGCTGTAGCAACAGAGCTTACCGACCATATTTCTCACAAAGACTCAAAGCAAATGGCAGATGATATGTATGATGATGCTATCGATGCTGATGCTATTGCTCGCGCTATAACGTTTGCCATTGAGCAACCTGGCGATGTAGACATAAATGAAATGGTTATCAGACCTACCAGTCAAGAGTTATAGTTTAATATTGACTAATCCCACCCCCTAAAAGACCTGGCCTGTTTTCTAAACAATACAGGCTAGGTTGTTACTAAATGCAAACAGAGCATGAACCACAATGGGGTTTGCACTATTTGTATTTAGAGGGTGGTTCGTTATACCAACTTACAAAAGCTCGCCGAAAATTCGAAGGGTCGGCATATCCAAGCTCTTCAGCGGTTTGCTGAACGCTCAACTGTTTTACGTGCAGCAGTTCGTAAGCCCTTAACTTAAGGAAAGCATCCCTTTCGTTTTTAAAGTTTGTCCCCTCTTTCAATAGCCTACGGTGCAACGTCCGCTTACTCATATTTAGCGCATAGGCAGCATCACTTAGCGACAAAAGTGTCTTGTCACTTTGTTCAAAAATAAAGCGCAATTTGTTTTTAAGCGCTTCATGAGGCGCTCGTTCTCTTTCTTTTTCACAAATTGCTAGCGCATACTCATAGCTAACTGGGTCGCCACCTTTTAACAGAGATGTTGCGTTTTCTTTATTAAGTACAACGCCGCACATTGGTTGACTGAATCTGCATGTTATGTCGGCAAAAATGTTTTCTATAAGCGCGTTGTCACACGGTGAATAATCAAAAGAAAACGCTGTAATAATGGGGTTGTTTCCCGCTTCAATAATACTGCGCTGCAGATTTGCAAACGCCGACGTTAACACATCGACAAAAAACCGATGAGATTCTGGCGTCCAATATTCATCTAACAAGGTGGCTACAATGCTTTGGCTTTCTTCACTCACCTTCAACGTGATGCCGGGTACAAATAAAGTGATAAAACGTTGAACCAGTAAAAGGCTATCTAACCCCGTTGGACTATTCATTATTGCAAGACCAAAAGAGCCATGATGAATGGGTTTCAATGCGTTTCCTAGCAGCAAACCCGGTGAAACGATCCCTTTATCGGAGACAAGGTCAGATATCAATGCATCAAATTTATTGGCAGGTATTACTGCGTTCGGTGCAGAGAGTGTCTGAATGTCTGTTCCAATTGCATGCAGACAATCACTAAGAGAAAGCCCATGAGCTGCCAACACATTGCTAAACTGCATAATGTAAAACGTTGGTACGTTGTAAATTTGCCTGCTCATATTGCTAACTCTGTGAAAAATGTCTTTTTCAAAAGAGTAATGTAATGACCTAGTCCTGGCAATAAATGACCGAACAATGACCTTTTTTACGCTCTTAAATTTTAAAAGCTTCAGTCACACTTATCCCTTGTAACCCTTATATCCCTTTATAATTAAGAGGGCAAAACAGTGTGGCATTATCTAAAATTTTTTAACTTTTATATCGCCGTATTGCTGGGCTTGTCATCAATATGGCTCGGTAACTATTTTATTGTGTATGGATACGCACTCTACCTTGCGCTCTACATATTGGGCGATGCACTATTAGGTGACGATATTTCAGAGCCGCCCTTACTCAATCAACGCCTGCTCAGATATATGTTATATGGCGCTATGCCGATAGCTATAATGATTTATTTGTCAGCATTGTGGCTGGTATTGCCGTTTCAAAGCACAACCGGTCAATGGATTATGTCTAACCTCCCCCTATACTTTGTGAATGCAAAACTAGATACATCGTGGTGGCAACTCGTCATTGCGGTTCCTTTCCTGGGGTTGATGTTAGGTGGAGTCGCTACTGTTGTAGCTCATGAACTTGTGCACAAGATCGGCAATCCTATAGCTGTTGCGGTAGGAAGATGGCTTCTTGCTTTTAGTTTTGACGCAAACTTTTCAATTGAGCATGTGTACAACCACCATATCAAAGTAGCCACACCTGAAGACCCTGCTACTGCGCCGAGAGGCCGCAATGTTTATGTTCATTTTGTGAAGGCGTTTACTGGTACACAAAAAGCAGGATGGCAAATAGAAAAAAAACGCCTTGAGCGAAAAAGCATCTCCATTTACAGCTGGCATAACGCCTTTCTTCGCGGTTGGGCTATGAGTATTATCTTGCTTACATTAGCGTATATTCTGTCGGGTGTCTTTGGCGCACTTATGTTTGTTGCAGTAGGCTTAAGCGCAAAATTTACGTTAGAGATTGTCAATTATATGGAGCATTACGGTCTTGTGCGCCACCCAAAGCAACCTGTGCGACCACGCCATTCATGGAACTCAAACCGCCGCGTAAGTTGTTGGACTATGTTCAATTTACCACGCCACAGCCATCATCACGCACAAGGCGCAGTACCATTCGAAAAGCTTAAGGCCATGCCCGACTCCCCAGAAATGATCGGTGGTTATATCTCAACAATGGCAATAGCACTGATCCCGCCTTTATGGTTTAAAGTTATGGAAAAAAAACCTGGCACATTGGGATGCGAATTTTGCCAACAAAGAGGAATTAGAAATAATTAAACAGTTATAGTATTAAGAGACCTCAAGATGTTTCATTTATAACAATCCATCAATAAAGGTCAATTGACTGACTTAGTACATCTAATACACTCGTTTATATCTTAAAATAAAGAAATGAAACGTTAATGAATAAAACTACTCTTTTTTCCGATTTTAAATGCAAAAGCCTTTCATTAGACAACCGCATCGTTATGGCGCCAATGACTCGCCAGTTTTCTCCCAACGGAATTCCAACGCTTGACGTCGCAGGTTACTACAAACGACGCGCCGAAGGTGGAACTGGCCTCATCATTACTGAAGGTACAACAGTTAATGACAAGGTCGCTACTATGGATGCTAACATTCCACAATTTCACGGTGAGCAAGCGCTAGCCGGTTGGAAAAATGTGGTAGATGAAGTTCACAGTGTCGGTGGGAAAATTATGCCTCAACTATGGCACGTGGGTATGGCGAGGGTAGCGGAAAAAGCGCCTTATCCTGAACTTCCAAGTGCAGGGCCTTCAGGTTTATTCAAACCAGGAAAACAGGGCGCTGAACCTATGACCGTTGAACACATTGAATCCGTGATTACTGCCTTTGCACAAGCAGCAGCAGATGCCAAAACTATTGGTATGGATGGAATTGAGATTCACGGTGCTCATGGTTATCTAATCGACCAGTTCTTCTGGGAAGGCACAAACCAGCGAACTGACAGTTGGGGCGGTAACATGGAAAATCGTGGACGATTTGCAGTTGAAATAATTAAAGCCATACGTGATGCAACCGGTCCCGATTTTCCGATCGTACTGCGCTATTCGCAGTGGAAACAACAAGATTACACCGCTCGTTTAGCGCACACGCCCCAAGAACTAGAACAGTTTCTTCTGCCGCTAAGTGAAGCTGGAGTAGATGTTTTTCATTGTTCTCAGCGCCGCTATTGGGAAAACGAATTTGAAGGCAGTGATTTAAACCTTGCAGGCTGGACGAAAAAATTAACTGGCAAGCCCACCATAACGGTAGGGTCAGTTGGGCTCAATGACGACTTCTTCGGCGCATTCAAAGGGCAAGATTCCAGCACTCGCTCAGTCGATGATTTACTTGAACGTTTAGACGCTGGCGAATTTGATCTGGTTGCTGTAGGAAGAGCGCTACTACAAGATCCGAACTGGGCAAACAAAATAAAAGAAAACCGCACCAACGAACTAGAGCAATACTCTGGTAAAGCGTTAGCAACGCTGTCTTAAGCCCTATTAAATTAAGCACTAGCGCGGCAAAGTTGCGCTAGTGCCTCTCCCAAAAGGACTCAAAGTCTGATTTGCTGAGCGGTTTTGCAATGAAATAACCCTGCGCATAATCACAGCCCATGCTTTTTAGAATATCGTATTGTTCTTGTGTCTCGACACCTTCCGCTACTACCTTTATTCCGAGTTTATTCGCCATCACAATAATGGCTTCGCACAGCACCTTATCATTGCTAACGTCAGTCATCGACTTCACAAAGCTCCTGTCAATCTTGATAAAGTCTGTAGGAAAGCGCTTTAAATAAGAAATAGAGCTGTAACCTGTACCAAAATCATCCAACGCGATATCAACGCCTGCTTGCCTAAACTGGAAAAGCTTCTTGGACACCATCTCGTTGGCTTCCATTAATAAGTTTTCCGTGACTTCAAGAAGTATAGAACGCGCAGAGATATTCTGGTCTAAAAGCAGGTTTAACCATTGAGTTATATTAGATTCTAAATTGAAGTAGTGGCTAGGTGACGTATTAATACTCACCTGCAGTTCTTGACGGTTTTGGGCTTTCCATTGTTTGATATTTGCACAGACTTCATTAAATACCCAATTACTGATATCAATGATGAGTCCAGATTCTTCAGCAAGTGGAATAAATTCATCAGGTGTAATTCTCCCCTTCGTGGGATGCTGCCATCGAAGTAACGCTTCAGCTTTCATCACTTTCTGGCTACTGAAACATGCAATTGGCTGGTACTCAATAAACAATTCTTTGTTCTTAACTGCATAGCGCAAATCATTCAACAAGGTCATTCTCTTGATTGCTGCAGTTTGCATGTCGTGAGTATAATACTGATAGTTGTTTTTACCGAGATCTTTAGCACCGTACATCGCTTGGTCGGCATTCTTTAACAGGCCTTTGACATCTTTTGCGTCGTCCGGGTATAAGGTGACACCTAGGCTCGCGCTAGTATGCACACGTTCCAGCTCTAAACTATAAGGTTTTACGATCTCGCCAAGTAGCTTTTGTACGACCAGTTCTATAGAACTTAGGCCTTTAATGCCGTTTAGGATAATGACAAATTCGTCACCGCCTAATCGGGAAACGGTGTCATCTGAACGCAAACACTGCTTTATTCTTCTGGCGCACTCAATTAAAAGCTTATCACCTATATCGTGACCAAGCGTGTCATTAATATCTTTGAAATTATCAAGGTCCAAGAATATCACCGCTACCTTATCGCTCTCTCTATCGGCAGCCTTAATGGCTAACTGTAAGTGATCCAACATAAGGTTTCGGTTAGGAAGTCCTGTCAAAGAATCAAAGTTGGCTTGCTTCCATATAAGTTGATTCGCCAGCTCTCTTTCAATAGCGATGCTAGCGATATGCGCGAACTGCTCGATTAAGCGCATTTCTTCCGCTGTCGGTACTGCTTTTTCTCTATGATAAATTGCAAAAGTACCAATAGCGTCACCATTAGCTCCTTGTATTGGTTGTGACCAACAAGAGCATACACCAGCGCGCAATGCTAAATCTTTCCAATCGGTCCAAAAGGGGTGCGTACTGATATCTTCAACAATGGTCGGTAAGTTCGTCGCGGCTGTATTTCCACATGCTCCCCTGCCTACACCAAACTCAACGCCATCGATAGCGTCGTTATAAAAGTCGGGTAAAGAAGGCGCAGCACCCTTTTTCAGCTTGCCATCTTCTAATAGCAGGATACTGCAAATTTGATCTGTGTATTCGGCCTCTATAGCATTCACAATGTCGTGGAGCACGGTATGCAATGACTCTGCATTTACCACTTTCTCTAAAATAGCGCTCCTCACACGGGTGATTTTTTGTGTTTGAGCTAGCTTAAATTGGTACTCTTCCAACTGAGTTGAGAGAGCATTGAATTCTTGTCGCTGTAGTTCCGACTCTACAAGTTTTGCAAGCTGCTCTAATTGCTGTATTTGAACGCAATTGAATATTTTTGGATTATTATCCGACACACATAGCGTTCCCACCGCAAACCCTTCTATCATCAGCCTAACACCCGCGTAAAAACGAATGCGAGGATGACCAACCACAAAAGGATTGCTTTTGAAGCGAGGGTCCTCTTGAGTATCTGGAACGACTAAGGTTTTGTCCTGCGCTATAGCATGGGCACAAAAGGCGACATCCCTTTCTGTTTCAGTCATATCGAGATTAATAGCCGACTTAAACCACTGCCTACTGTCATCGACAAATGTGATGGATGCGAATCTACAATCAAAAATGCTACTTGCTAGTCGAGTAATACGGTCAAAGCGCTCTTCTGGTGGGGTATCGAGCACTCTCAGTTTGTTGAGTGCGGCTAGCCTCTCATGTTCATTTACAATAGTCGGGGGTGTGCGCACAACTCACTCCTAAATCCAACACGGTCGAATTGCGCACATTGTGCAACACGCTTTCAATAGCGTGGTTAAGCCAGTTGGACATTATTTCTGCCGCTCTCTTTGGCTTTATATAATGCGTCATCGGCTTCCGATAGTGCTGACTCAATAGTGTCATGATGTTCTTTTACATAAGATACACCCGCACTAACAGTGATATCAATAAACTTCCCATTCACATCTAGAGGGTTTTTACTTATTCGATCTCTTAACTTTTCAGCTAACTTGAAGGCGCCTGCGCGGTCGGTATCAGGCAATAAAAGTACGAATTCCTCACCGCCAATGCGCGCTACGCAATCTGCATTACGCGAAGACATTTTTAAAATTTTTGCTACGTGTTTAATCGCTTTATCACCCATGTCGTGGCCGTGAGTGTCGTTGATACGTTTAAAAAAATCGATATCGATCATCACCACTGACAGCGATCGCTTGTAGCGGTGACTAGCCGCTATTGCTTGTTGGGAAACAATCTGAAATGCCCGTCGATTTAGTAAACCAGATAGGTAATCAAAATTAGCGTCTCGCTGGAGCTTAGTGGCAAAACGACTTACCTTTGCCACCATTGGACGAAATATGAAAAACGCTTCAACTAATATGGTGAGAATAATGATGCCCAACACTACGTTTTGTGCATTTCTAAGGTCGTTTACTTTTTCCAAACTCTCTTTTTCATATTGCCCAACAATGTTGTGTAACGGTGTTAGCAGGTCGCTTTCTGCGAGTTGTAAAAACATCAAACTTCCGTTAGAAAACTGGACAGCGCCAACATTACCATTTTCTGAAAGTGCGGCCCTTATCTCGCCTTCAAATAACTTTATTTTCTTATTTACATCAGAGGGAGGCATAAAATAGAGGTTATACAGTTCTTCAGAAAGTGGGCTGGGTTGACCTTTTGATAATGCTTCAAAATGTGGTGCTAGCAGAAACTGATGGTTTTGCTTCATTTTCTCAATCGCAGCTATAGAGAGTCTTTTTGATTTTTGAGCGCCAGTTTGCAAGTAATCGACCGCAAACATACTGGCTCTTTGCGAAAGCATGCGTTGCTGACCACTTACGTTAACAATTTTGCCAGTATTGTTCTGCTCTGAAATGACTTCATCTAACATGAAGTGAACAACCAGAGACAGTACCGCAATCACTGAAAGCGAAATAACATAAGTTAGCGTTAACAATCTGCCTGGATTTCTTATCGTTATTGGATCTTCTGCGTTCATAACTGCGTTCCCATTATTTAGTGATCTACTACGTTAGCACTGTTGGAAAATTCAAATATTGCTCTTTAGTCTAGAAATATGCGTTAACGCTCCCCCATTAAACTTTATAGAACTATTTCGCCACGGCGGAAAATAACGCTTTTTCTGTTTTAAACGTAGCGTATAAAACGCTATTTTTTTATAACCAAGTAGATGCCACCCAACGTAGCTATTGAAGCAACCAGGATCTGCATTGTGAGTGGCTCACCAAGCGCTATCCACCCCATCAGCGATGCTATGACAGGCACGCTCAGTTGCACTGTCGCGGCGGTGGTTGATTTGATAAGGGGAAGCGCGCTGTACCAAATAGCGTATCCGCAACCCGATGCAAACACCCCTGATGCAAGCGCGTAATAAACACCCTCGCTATCTAAGACAAAATTATCTGCGCCCACGAAGCAAACCACACCAACCAAAGGAACACAGAAAAACGCGGCATAGACAAAATTACCCGATGTAGATAAAAGGGCTGAGCTACTTTTTTTACCCAAAAGCGAATAGACGCCCCAAGCCATACCCGCCAAAACCATAACCGCGCCTGCTAAAAGAGGCGGTGCTGCCGCGCTAGGCAACAGTAAGATAACAAGGCCTAAAAATGCCAACACAAACCCCAACCACTGCCATTTTTTAAATCGCTCGCCATTGAACAACCCTACGGAAATCATAGTGAGTTGCACGGCACCAAATAATAAAAGTGCCCCCGTTCCCGTGGACATTGAAATATAGGCATATGAAAAGCAGATAGCGTAAACGAACAACGAAATGCCACCGAGTACGCTGGCGTTGGTTTTTAGGCCATGAAAAAGGCCTTGAGAAGGCACGCTCTCACTTTTGCGACGTAGGAAATAAGAAGACAAAAGTAACAACGCTATCGCCCCGCTCGCTAAGCGTAAGATAGTAAAACTAGCAGGGTCTATATCGGTGTTAGCAAGAGCCATGCGGCAAAGTAGCGAATTAGCAGCAAATGCAATCATGGCAATAGCGACCAATACAAAGGTTTTCAACAAACCGAATCTCCCTAGTTTTAAACGCAAAAATGCTTAGCAGTACACTAACTTATCCCGTAATGCATCGAAAAGTAAATGCTTAAACGCAAGAGACAATATTTTACAACGACGTAGACAGGTCAAACTGCCTAAAACGAAAAAGAGGACCGAAAGGTCCTCTTTAAATTAGTTATTACTTGATGAGAGTTTTAAAGCGATACGCCTAAGCGCTCAGCCACTTCAATATAGGTCTCGACTACAGAGCCCAAACCTTGTCTAAAGCGGTCTTTGTCCATCTTTTTACGGGTTTCTTTATCCCACAAGCGACAGCCATCTGGTGTGAACTCATCACCTAGTACGATATTGCCATCTTTGTCGACACCAAACTCTAGTTTATAGTCTACAAGCAACATACCCGCGTCATCAAAGAGTGCTTTCAAAACACTGTTAACCTTGAAGGTCAATGCTTTCATTTCAGCAATTTGCGCTTCGGTTGCCCAACCAAATGATAAAATATGGTAGTCATTTACCATTGGGTCGTGAAGTGCATCATTCTTTAAGAAAAACTCGAAAATAGGTGGGTTAAGCTCTTTGCCCTCTTCCACACCCAGTCTGCGAACTAAAGAGCCAGCAGACAAGTTTCTCACCACACACTCAACAGGGATCATGTCGAGCTTCTTAACCAAAGACTCAGTGTCAGAAACCAGCGCCTCAACTTGCGTTGCAATGCCTGCTTCTTCAAGCTTTGTCATAATAAAGTGATTAAACTTGTTGTTTACTTCACCTTTGCGTTCTAGCTGTTCAATCTTCTCACCATCAAACGCCGAAGTATCGTTTCTAAAGTGAAGAATAAGTTTATCGCTATCATCAGTGTAATAAACAGTTTTTGCTTTACCGCGGTAAAGCTCGTCGCGTTTTTCCATTCTCAGTCTCAGTTATATATCAAGGTTATCTTCTGACATGACCTCAGCAAATGCACTGTAAAGGTCGGAAACCTGATTTGCTTCAAACGGTACACTTTCATTATTCATGAAGGTAACTGACGTGCGATCTGCACCCGCTCTTGCAACTTTCAAACGATAGTCACCTTTCTTTAGCAACTCTTTATCGCTTGAGAATAAACCATCCCACCAACTACCTTGATCACCATTGTAAGTGACAAATAATAGGCCGTTTGATTTATCTAAATCTTTAACGTCAAAACCAAGCTTACGCAGTACTAACAGCATTCTTGGCCACGCTACATCATACTTAGCTTCTACGATATACGCCGCATCACCATCGGCATTAAAGCCCATCTCGGTATTGATACCCTGACGGATACGAGCAATTCTTCGTGTCTCTGCTAGCTGAATTTGGTACTCATAGTGACCAACAACTTGATTCAACACCTCAACTTCTTCGCGACGTTCTTCCATTGAAGAGACTTCTGCAACCACGTCGTTGCCCAATGTTTGCATATAGTCCTTTAATTCAACAGTAAGCGCAGCACTACGGCCGTGAGGTTTAACTTCTAAGCTGAATTCAAAACGTCGACCGATTTCGCTTTCTTCATCTATAAAGCTATACCAAGGACCTTCGACTTCTCTAGTTATCACCATCCAGTCAGTAACCAGCACTTTCTCTTCTGGACTAAAGCTATCTACACCAATACCTTGTTCATCTAAGAAACTTAAAAGCGAGTTCCAAATTGCTTGGCTTAGCGGCTGACTATCGTCAACCTGGTCAAACCAAATGGTTGCTGAACTCTTACCTTCCTGAATGTGAGAACCCGTAACTAACGGTAAAACTAATGCTGGCGAGCGAACCATCAACGACTTGCCCACCAAATTTGAATCGGCCTCTTGACCTAACTCAGGTAATACAAAATCACGAGAAAAAGCAGGTGCATCTAAGTCAGAAGGTACTTTTAGCGATTCTTGTTCTTTAGTTTTTAAGTATTCGTAGCTGCCAGACGCGGTCTTTCTATCTATTTGGCTTGAACAACCTGCAAGTGCAACCATCGCTACTGAACTTGCTATAGCCAGCGTTCTTTTCATCTGTGTTCCTTATTAACCAGAAATCAATGCGTATTTTTTTAGTAGTTCTTCGATACGTTTTTGGCTTGATAGTTCCGGTAAAACCATAGGTAATCGCATAACTGCGCTTTCCATCATGCCCATTTTATACAATGCCCACTTCGGCATTACAGGATTTGGTTCAATAAATAGTTCGCTGTGAAGCAACTTAATGGTTTCATCGATATCGCGACATTTATCAAAATTATTTTCTAGCGCAGCTTCACACATTTGTGCGATTGCTTTAGGCACTATGTTAGCCGTTACGGAGATAACGCCATGACCGCCTTCACACATAAACTCGCAGCTTGAACCGTCATCGCCGCTAAGTAAAACGAAGTCATCGGGAACCAAAGGCTGAGTAGCCTTAAGGCGTGCAATATTGCCAGTCGCGTCTTTAAGACCAACGATATTTTTGTGCGTTGCTAATTTAGCCACCGTTTCAGGCAGCATGTCGGCTACGGTGCGGCCTGGCACATTGTAAAGAATAACAGGTAAGTCACTAGCGTCTGCAATTGCATTAAAGTGCGCGACCATACCCGCCTGTTGAGGCTTATTGTAATAAGGTACTACGCTTAGGAAACCGTCTATACCTGTAGAGCCTAATTGCTCTGTAAGAAAAATAGCCTCTGCCGTAGAGTTTGCGCCACTGCCGGCAATAACCGGAATTGCTCCCGATGCCATAGCAACGGTTTCTTTAACCACATTGATGTGTTCATCAAAAGGTAGCGTTGCTGACTCACCAGTAGTTCCAACCGACACTATACCGTGGGTGCCCTGCTCTACATGAAACTTCACAAGTTTCTCTAAAGACTTGTAATCAATATCGCCGTTTTCGAACATCGGCGTGACGAGTGCTACGTAACTACCAGTAAACATAATCTCTCCGAAAAATGTGAGCGCACATGGTAAATATGTCGGTGCTTAAACACAAGTAATAGCGCAAGTAAAATGACAAGAATTTGACAATATCTTATTCAAAGGCAAGAAAAAGGCGCTGACTTATAAAAAAACTCTGTGCTAACATCCCGACATTATTAACATTGAAGTGAAGTAGATGTCGAAACACCAACTTATCGTCACCATCTTGGGGACAGACAAAAGTGGCATTTTAAGCGAAATTGCAACGACGGTATCAGAAGCTCAGTGCAATATTCTAGATAGCAGGCAAGCCATTTACGGCAAAGAGTTCTCGTTGACCATGATCATAGAAGGAACGCAAAGCGCTATCACAAAAGCTGAATGTATTTTACCTTCGCTATTTCAGCGTCTTGACCTGCTTTCTATGATGAAGCGCACTAGCCATCACGAAAAGCAAAACCTTGCCCATCTTTTTAATGTCGAGTTTAGTGGCGAAGATGCAGCTGGCTTGATTAAAGCGGTGACCGGCTTTTTTGCCGAGCGTCATGCAATGATAAGCGCATTTAGACAACGCACATTTAAAGACAAAACATCGGGTAAAGACAACATGCGCTGCAAATTTGTTGTTTCTCTTCCCTCTAATGAAAATGTAGACGCACTAGAATCTGATCTAATGTCCCTGTTCACTTCGTTAAATGTGACAGGCAAAGTTGTAGACAAACAAAAAAAGGATCCCAATGAAAACGTTACAAGCTGGTGATAAAGCCCCACAATTCTCATTGCAGAACCAAAATGATGAAACCGTATCTTTAGCTGATTTCGCAGGTAAAAAAGTACTGGTTTATTTTTACCCTAAAGCGATGACGCCAGGTTGCACAGTACAAGCCCAGGGCTTACGCGACGTAAACGAAGAACTAACGGCGAAAAATGTGGTTGTGCTAGGAATTAGCCCAGATGCAGTTAAACGCCTGCCTAAATTCATCGAAAAAGAAAACCTAAACTTTACGTTGCTTTCTGATGAAGACCACGCCGTTGCCGACGCTTTTGGTGTGTGGGGACCTAAAAAGTTTATGGGTAAAGAGTATGATGGCATTCATCGCCAAACATTCCTCGTGGATGAAAACGGTGTTATTGAGCACGTTTTCAACAAGTTCAAAACAAAAGAACACCACACCGTAGTACTTGATTATCTAAACAGCTAAACCGGTATAGAATTTAAAAAGCCCCGATAACATTATGTTTTCGGGGCTTTTTTATACTTGTTCAATTCGTATCAGTGTTTACCTATAACGCCTATTTGAATCAGTACTCGTTTTGAATCTCGTACTGGATGGCGCTGACTGGTTCGCCAAATGGGAATAACTACTTTGCCTCTTCGGGTACAATAACGGGGTTACTAGACCACGCTGTAATTACCGCCTTCACGAGGGTAGCGAGAGGAATAGCGAAAAATACGCCCCAGAAACCCCAAAGACCTCCAAACACTAATACTGCAACGATTATATAAAGCGGATGCAAGCTAACCGCCTCCGAGAATAGCAGCGGTACCAACAAGTTACCGTCTAACGCCTGAATAATACCGTACGCTATCATTAAATACCAAAATTCTGGTGAAATACCCCACTGAAACATAGCGACAACGGCCACGGGTATAGTAACCACTGCTGCACCAATGTACGGAATAAGTACTGAAAATCCCACCAATACGCCAAGCAAAATAGCATAACGTAAGTCCATCAATACAAACGTTACGCAGCTCACCGCGCCCACAATTATAATCTCGATCACTTTGCCGCGAATATAGTTGGCAATTTGAGAGTTCATTTCGTGACCAACTTGCGTAATTAAGCGTCGCTCCTTAGGCAGCAAGCGAGATATGCTGTCTAAAAAGAAAAGCTTATCTTTTAGCATGAAAAACACCATAAGCGGTACGAGGATAACGTAAACGAGCAACGCAGCTAAGTTGGCGATATTACTAAACGAAGCAGAAATAAGGGTTTCGCCCACCTCAACCAATTTGTCATTTAAACCTTCCATCATTTGATGGATTTGATATACCTGAACGTAATCTGGATATTTGTCCGGAAGCGTTAATATCCATTCTTGTGCTTTCTGCCATATTAGCGGCGTTTCTTGAATCAAGTTAACGCTTTGCTTTGATATAATTGGAACAAGGCCAATTAAGGTTAATATGGTTATAGTGATAAAGCCGAGCATTACAACGACGCAGGCGAGCGTTCTACTTACGCCGACATTTACCAAGCGACAGACTGGCCAATCGAGTAAATACGCAATCACTGCTGCGACCAACACAGGCATAATTAGCCCGCCCCACAATAGCAACACTGCCGTGGTCAAAAGGATCAAGATAAGCAACATTGCTGCATCAGGATCAGAAAATTTGCGTCGGTACCAACGACCAAAAACGCTAATCATATAAACGCCTAGAAATTACTAAGAATAGGACACGCATCATAGTTGATAGCGCTAGCACTTAGCAATAAGTAGCACTTAAGAATCTTTCAAAATCAAACTGGTATGATGTTTTTACAGTATAAGCATTAATGTGTAGAGTGGTTGTTACAACAGTAAAAGAATAAACTGGATGCGTTTGTGTCGCATTGGTATAACTGACGTGTCATAAACGAGATGGCATAGGCGATATTGCCTTGTGTCTTCGAAAATGATGCATATAAGAAAAAATAAAATTTGAAACTGTTTAGCAACTTAGCGCTCTAAGGATTAAGCAGTATTAACCGTATACAATGATTGTAGGTTCATGAGAAAAAAGTTTTCAGCATCTTTGGTTGCCCTTTCCTTCGTGCTCACATCGAGCCTCACGGCTGTTGCACAAGATGCCAATTACAGCAATAAAAATGCGTTACCTGAAATAGGTGTTGTTGCGTCAGACGCCATATCGCTTGATAAAGAGATGATCGTAGGCGATGCCGTAATGCGGCAAATGCGCGGTCAAAGTCCTGTAATCTCAGATCCGGTGCTGGATGAATATTTACAGGATGTAGGCAACCGATTGGTTGTCCATGCTGACAACGCCAAATTTCCTTTTGAATTTTTCTGGGTAAATAATGATGCCATTAACGCATTTGCGTTTTTTGGCGGTCACATTGGTGTTCACACCGGTTTAATGCGTCGTGCTGAAAATGAAAGTGAACTGGCTTCGGTGCTAGCGCACGAAATTTCTCACGTAACTCAACGCCACATAGCGCGACGTATGCAGGCGCAGCAGCGCTCATCTCCCCTAGCCTTGGCGTCACTTATCGGCGGGGTGCTAATTGCTATGGCCAACCCAGAAGCGGGAATTGCGGCCATGCAGGCGGGAACCGCAGCCTCTGCACAATTGCAAATCGACTATACCCGTTCAAATGAACAAGAAGCCGATAGAATTGGTATCGCAATGCTTGCTCGTGCGGGCTTCGATCCGAGTGCGGCTGCTTCATTCTTTTCTACCATGGCGGAAGAGTACCGCATGGTTTCTCGTCCACCCGCAAGGCTGCTCACTCACCCTTTAACCGAAACCCGTATTGCTGATGCGAGAAATCGCGCTGGTGACTACCCTAGACGCTACTTACCCATTAACAAGCAATTCGAGTTGGCAAAAGCACGTATAAAGGCACGCTACTCGTTTAAAGCTGATTACGCTGTAGAATATTTCGAAGCGGCCGTGGCTCAAGACGTACAGCGCAGTAAAGAAGCGTCATTATATGGTTTAGCGCTTGCTTATATGCGCGCCGAAAAAATCGAAAAAGCCAAAGACATTATGGATGAGTTAATAGCAAAAGATAGAGGTAACCTCTTTTATCTCGACGCTATGACAGATATCTATATTTCGCAAGGTGAGCCTTTAAAAGCCGTTGAAATGCTAAGACCTCACGTTACGCATAACCCTAGAAATCAAGTATTGGCACTAAACCAGGCCAATGCTTACATAAGCGCAAACAAATATGAAGAAGCGGTGTCTCTACTTAAGGATTTCCTGCTGGTTAAAAAAGATTATCAATTGGCACATCAGTTGATGAGTGAGGCGTATCAAAAGTCGAAACGTTTCTCGCAAATGCATCAGAGCAAAGCGGAAGTATATGCATTGTATGGTGCTTATAACCGCGCGGTTGACGAACTTCAATATGCGTATAATTTCGCAGGCGATGATCACCTTGAAAAACAAAGAATCAGAGCGAGAATAAAACAATTTCGCGACCAAGAAGAGCGTTTACAACGACTCTAGACCATCGCACTTCCCTGCTATTCGTCAGCGCCTTTCAATTCAGCTAGGCGCTGACGCAGATGCGCTGCCGTAATTTCTCCCATTATCGTATCCTTTATTTTCCCATCAGGTCCAAGAATAAACGTTGCTGGTAAATAAGGGGGTTTTTGCATGGGCAGTTTAGTGTCTGGCGAACTTATAATAACAGGCAAATCAATATCAAACTTCTCAGCCATGGCTTTGAGTTCAGGCTTCGTTTTAAGGTCGTAGTTAATAGCAAAAAGACGGGTATCGTCAGGAAGCGAATGATTAAATGTGACGAGCTCAGGCATTTCTCGTAGACATGGTGCACACCATGGCGCAAAGTAATTTACCACAACCCACTTCCCCTCAAGATCTTGCCAAAGGTAAGCAGTTCCATCTAATGTTTCAAAGTCATGTTGAAGACGCTGATACGTATATGCACCGGCAAACGCAACAAGCGCTAACAGCACTAGAAAGAGTATAGGCTTTATTTTTCCTGCATTGCTTTTTAGCTGTGACAACAACATATAACCTTCTAATTTTGACTATTTTTTCATAGTGCCAGATTCTTACTTCGCGCACTAACATAAATTCAACCACGCTGTTTAAACACCGTTTTCCAGAAACGATGCTGTAAACAAAGAATAGTACGAATTTATTACCCGTTATCGGTAAACTGCTTGATATTCTATGGCAAAAACGCAATAGTTCGCGCCAATTCATATAATCATGAACAAGAGTATTTATGACAGACATTACCATTATTCACAATCCTCGCTGTTCAAAGAGCAGACAAACCCTAGCACTACTTAAAGAGCAAGGTGTAGCGCCTGTTATTGTTGAGTACCTAAAGCACCCTCTTGACGCAAAAGAACTGAAAGAGATATTTAAAAAACTTAACCTTGGATCGGTTAGAGATATGATGCGTACTAAAGAAGCAGAATATAAAGATGCTAACTTAGGTGACAGCGCACTGTCTGATAATGCGCTTTTTGAAGCTATGGCTCACACGCCCAAGTTGATAGAGCGTCCCATTGTTATAAATGGCGAGAAAGCCAGAATTGGTCGTCCGCCAGAATCTGTTTTGGAAATTGTATAGTGCAACCTGTTCTCGTACTTTATTACAGCCGCAACGGCAGCACAAAGCGATTAGCTGATGCCATCGCCCAAGGAGTATCGTCATTAGATGTTCCTGTGATAGTACGTACAGTCAAGAGTATCAGCGATGCAGCTAATGACGCGGCATCTAGTGCTGTACCCGAGGTCTCCCTTCAGGAACTCGAACAGTGCAGTGCCCTGGCGTTAGGTAGTCCTACGCGTTTCGGCAATATGGCAGCGCCAGTAAAACACTTTTTGGATTCTACAAGCAGTCAATGGTTAAAAGGCGCGTTGATTGACAAGCCTGCGTGTGTATTTACATCTTCTTCTTCCATGCACGGCGGCCAGGAATCCACATTACTTTCCATGATGGTTCCGCTTATCCATCACGGCATGGTGATTTGCGGGCTACCTTACAGTGAGCCTGCGCTACACAACACCACAATGGGTGGCAGCCCTTACGGTGTAACACACGTCGCTCATCACAGTTTAAGTGCACCAGAGCAATTGAGTGTAGATGAAAAAGCGCTATGCATTGCTCAGGGTAAGCGACTTGCAATGTTCGCTAAAAAACTAGCAGACAACGCCTAACAGTTACGTTATTTGGCGCATAAAACGTAGACCTTATAAAGAACATTAAAAAACAAATTGTTTCGGAGACATTACCATGGCACCAGATACGCGTTTTTATCGCTATCTCGCACTTATAAGCCACACCGGGTTAATCGTATGGATAACACTGTGGCAATTTACATTTACTAAAGAGCATACTTACTCTCCTTTGTTTATTGCCTTGTTTTATATTTTACCTTTATTGTTACCTTACTGGGGTATATTAAAAGGCAAGCCATATACTCACGCATGGGCCAATTTTGTCGTTTTGTTTTACCTCATTCACGGATGCACTGTGGCATACGCTGTACCTGATGAACGTTGGTATGCAGTGGTAGAGATTATTCTATGCACGGGTATGTTTGTCGGCTGTAGTGCGTTTGCTAGAAAACGTGGTCGTGAATTGGGTTTGGGCCTTAAAAAGCTTAAAGAAGAGATGCAAGAAGAAAAAGCACGCTTTGAGCAAGGTCAACAATGATCATGTAATACACAGCGAAAACACATGCTGCCAAGGGGTTAATATGACACGCCATTTGCCTGAATTTACATTAGTAATCGCATCATTATCGTTACTTGCAGCATGTGGAGGTTCTGGTTCAGGCGATAGTTCAGCCCCAAGCACTCCTTCCATTCCTCCAACCATTAGCATTTCAGGCCCTACAAACGCCGTTGTAGGCGATGCGGTCGACTTTGCTGTCGCCTCGCCTACTGGCCACGCTATTGTAGATATCGATTGGCAAGTCTCAGGCGTATCACAGCAGCCTCTCAGTGCTCACACGCAGGCTATCGGCTTTGATGTTACCTCTTCAGGTAGCTTTGATATCGCCGTAAACGTTAGCTTAGAAAATGGCACAACGCTTACAGACACCATAACGTTACAAACGAACGAAAGTACCGCGCCGATTGCCGCATTACGATTGGGTCATGAGGCATCCGAAGGCGGCAGAGTTTCTCTTCGCGTTGACACCGTTAACTCGCAAGGGTTAACAATCTCAAATATCACGTGGCAACAAACGTCTGGACCAATCGTCAATAACTTCAACTTTGATGATGGTGATTATTCTCATTCGATATATTTTCAAGCGCCTCGAGTCAGCAACGACACAATCATTGAAATAGAAAGTACCGTTACACTCTCAAATGGCGAGGTGTTAACCGATAGCGCGCAAGTTCTAGTGAAAAACATCGACATTAACAATAGCGGCTTTTTTGTAGATGACGAGACAAGTATTCCCGAAACGGTAAGCGCGCATATGCAGCCCTATAGAGCCGACAGCCCTTACGCGTCGGCACTTGTTGATTGTGTTTATAACAATCAGGTTTCAAACAGCTGTACGTTCTCTCAGCTACCACTGATTGGCCAAGTCACCGAAAGCCCCACTATCGATGATATTTTAGATAGAACATACGTCTCGCATCCGTGGATGGGCGATGCATTTAGAACGTATTTAGAAACTTCAGCAACCCGTGATGACATGCTTAAGTTACTACGCGCAACTAACGCGATTGTGATTTCTTACGATATCCGCCCGTCATTTTATTGGGTTGCCACTGGTGCCATTTACTTAGATGCCAACAACTTTTGGCGCACACCGCAAGAGCGAGACACGCTAAATACTCGCCCAGATTATAGAAGTGGTTTTGGTAGTGAGCTCGATTTTACGACGTCATGGCGCTACGTGAAAAACGGGGCCTATTATTTCCCTAATATCAGCACAGCGAACGTAGCAGATAGACTTCCACGTGACGTGAGCGACGTAGAAGCAGCATTAAGCTATTTGCTATACCACGAGCTAGCTCACGCCAATGACTTTTTCGACTACACCGAATGGCAACAACTCAGCAATAGCGCGAGCCCACTGTCGTCTTATGATGACAGCTCTCCCATTTCTACGGGGCTAACAACTTCATTGCCTCTTACGTCGTCACAACTCCATGCTTTGGCCGAAGTTCGATACGGCGGCGCAACCGCTTCAAGCGCGCAGCGAAATTATACCGCGCTACAAGTGGCAAATTGGTTTGAGGATGATGGTGCGGTTGCTTTCTATTCTTACTTTACGGAACGAGAAGATCTCGCCATGTTATTCGAGCGCTTCATGATGCTTTACCGGCTTGAGGCAGAAGCGGATGTAGGCGTATTTACAAGAGAGACACTGGAAGACGGCAGTTTCATTCCCACTTGGGCTCAGAGAAACCGTGTAAATGATGATAACGTTACTATGCGCGTAGATTACGTATTAAGTAGAATTTTACCCGAACTCGAAATACCTGCTATTCAAGCGTCACTTCCAAGCCCTTATCTGCTTCCGAACGATATTACCTGGCGGGACTCTGCGTCTAGTACAAATCCAAACGTACAGTCTGCGAGCGATAAGTTAATGCTACAGAACGGCGGAAACAATTCGGTTACTTCTGATGGAACTCTAATGACGGTAGCAGAAGAATTTAGAACCACATCAAGCGCTCATAGTTTAAGAAAAGAACAATAAACGGCAACACAGCAGCGATTTGACTAATTTAGGTTAAGCTCGCGCTTAGACTATCTTAGGTTAAGCTCCCGCTTAACCATGCCCACCGATAAGCGTTTTTGTTCTTGGAGTGAGCGTGTGTCTAAACGGGCTAATAGTGACATGAGGCTTTTTAGGTCTCGTTCACTATGGTGCAAAAGAAACTGTAGTGCTTGGTTTGATAGCTTTAACCCACGTTCCGCTGCACGTAAGCGCACGGCTTCTTCACGACCATTGTCATCCAGTTGGTTTACGTGATAAATAACCCCCCACGCCAAGCGAGAACGCAAGTCAGGTAATACAAAAGCCGGGTTAGATGGGCCTAGGTGACTAGAACAAAGTACCATGGTTTGTTTAGTCTCAATCACTCGGTTTAACAAATCGAACAACGCTTCTTCCCAACGTAAATCGCCCGCTATCGCGTGAATGTTGTCTAATGCAATTAACGAAAGATTCTCTAGGCCTTCGAAAATATCGAGCGACCACGCTTCGTAATTATTAAGATTTAAATAAAGGTGACTAACCGATTTTTCGGCTAGTTGATGACAAGTGGCAAACAATAAGTGACTTTTACCGATAGCGGTACTGCCTAGTAAAGTAAGCAAAGGCAGCTGAAGCGATGCTAAAGGCCCCAATTCAGGAGCCTCGCGCCAGTGTGGCAGCGCATCTGCAATCTGCTCAAGGACTGAAACTACTTCTTCGTTACCCGTATTGACAAAACTATCGAAGTTTTCGTCAACAGGTAGCGTGACAGGCAAAGGCAGCTGCATGCTAAATTAATTGCTCCAATAGAAACTATGTCCTTTCACGGATTGTCCGTACGAATCGGTTACGGGACGTAATTTGCTTTCTAGTTTAATACTGTTAAGTAAATCGTCCACCGTTCCAATTAATGTAAGTGAGTACGTGGCAACAGAACCAGATTGCTCTACTAGTGTAGCGTTTTCAATCACACTTAAACTATTTAAATAGTCAGTAGCGCTGGCGTAACTTTTTACCGAGCCAATATTGGCAATCGATACCTTGATAACTTCTCGCTCAGACGCTTCGATTCCTACGATTGCATAAAGCGACGATAAATAATTTGAGTAGGCATCGATTAACTGATTGCCAAGAGCTTCGGGCGAATCACCGTATATGCTGCCATAGCTAACCTTACCGCCACCAACGAACACCCAGTCTAGTGCATAGTCACCTTCATCGGCACGCTTCGCATAGTTGGCAAACTCGTTCATGGTGAACGGCATCGTTGTGCTCTCTTCCTGCGCCAGCTCCTTCGCCGAGGTTCCGTCAGCATTATTTAAGTTTTGGTTTGTAGCGTCATAACCGTCGTTTAACTGAGCATCAACACCGTTATTAATCGCACCAGACTCAACGTTATCTGAAAAGGTACGCTGTGCGTCTGTATTATCTACACGCGGATTTCGCTCATCGAAACTTTGTTCATCAGCTTGTGCTCTAAACTGTGCTTCTTCATCTAGCACGCTATCAAGAGATTCTACTGTGCCAGAAGGCACAACATTTTCCGGCAAATCAGGAATTGCACTCGCGTCGTTACGATAAACTCTGGCACCAATAATGTTGTCGACGCTATAGCGTGTAGATGCTTTGCGCAAAGGCTCAACAAATCGTCCCCACACATCATAAGTAGAAATATTTACATTGTCGGTAAGGTCCATTAAAGGCAAGCTTAATGGAACGCCTCGTTCTTTCGCCGTTTGTTTGAGCGTATGTTGTAATTCTGTATTGAGAGATTCGTCTAAGATGATGCGAGTTTCGTTTTCGTCTTCCTGCGCAAGCCACACTATCGTTTCAGGGCGTCTATCACCCCAGAGCGGAAGCATTTCACGCTGAAGAAGTTCATTGAGTTTTGCTTGATCGAACTCCGCAACGTAATACGTTCTGCCTTTGTCAAAAGCAAATCGATAGGAACGAAGCAGCGATTGAGGCGACGATAAGGCTGCTCTAACACCGGCATTATCGAGCACACTTGTGCTGCCCGACATTTTCACAAAAACCTGCCTTAATGCTTTTTTAAGCGCGTTTTGTTGGGTGCGCTGAGTTTGATCTTCAACTTGAATCTGCGCTTCGTTGACCACCACGCGTTGAGCCGCATTTATAAAGGGGGCGTAAGTCAGCGCAGCAAGAAATGAAATGCCCAGAATGCCTTTCAAGCTAACTCTCGTTAAATTAGTTCCATTGGTGTTACGCTTTACTGCCGTTAACATTGACACTCCATACTCTCTTAAAATCAATTCCTTACCTATCGAATCGTCAGTTAATCTCGCTTACCTATATACGGTAAACTCGGACTAACCTGCGCGCAATTCACTCAACTTTTTAGAGCGAGACATTTTATCAAGCAAGATGTTCACCAAAAGATAGCCTTCTATTGTCTTTTATATTGGGTTTAATTTCACCCCTAAAATAAAAAAGATCAAAAAGCGCATAAAATAGCCTTCACAAATTGGACTTGTGACGACTTGCTGGTAGAATCCGCGGTTTTCTACCTCTTAGTTTCAGGGCCCAACCGTGAGCGAAAATAAAACCTCTTTAAGTTACAAAGATGCAGGCGTAGATATCGATGCAGGTAATCAACTTGTTGAACGCATTAAATCTGTTACCAAGAAAACCCATAGACCAGAAGTAAAAGGTAATCTGGGTGGTTTTGGTGCACTTTGTGAACTGCCTACTAAATATAAAAAGCCGCTACTTGTTTCAGGTACTGACGGCGTGGGTACAAAACTAAGAGTTGCTATGGATGCTAACCGTCATGACGGTGTTGGTATCGACTTAGTAGCAATGTGCGTAAACGACCTTATTGTTCAAGGTGCTGAGCCCCTATTCTTTCTAGATTACTACGCAACTGGCAAGCTTGACGTTGATGTAGCCGCGTCGGTCGTTACCGGCATTGGCGCCGGCTGTGAGCAAGCAGGTTGTGCATTAATTGGTGGTGAAACAGCCGAAATGCCTGGAATGTATCACGATGGCGACTACGATATTGCAGGCTTCTGCGTCGGCGTGGTTGAAGCTGATAAGGTTATTGACGGCACTAACGTTAAACCAGGTCAAAAACTAATTGCACTTGGTTCATCGGGCCCTCACTCAAACGGTTACTCATTAGTTAGAAAGATTATTGAAGTTAGTGGTGCAGATGTAAACGCCGACCTAAACGGCAAGCCTATCATCGACCAACTTCTCGAGCCTACTCGCATCTATGTTAAATCGGTATTGGCATTGCTTGAAGAAGTGCAAGTAAGCGCTATTTCTCACATCACGGGCGGTGGTTTTTGGGAGAACATCCCTCGCGTGCTACCTGAAGATGCGAAAGTGGTTATTGATGAAAGCACCTGGGAATGGCCTGCAATCTTCTCTTGGTTACAAGAAAACGGTAACGTGACTCGCCACGAAATGTACCGCACGTTTAACTGTGGTGTTGGCCTTGTAATCGTTGTTGACGAAAGCGATACCGATGCTGCACTGAATATTCTTAAACAACACGGTGAAAATGCTTGGGTTATTGGTGATATCGCAGCAAAAGATGGCGAAGAGCAAGTAGAGATCAACGCGTGAGTAACAGTGTAACCAAACTATGCGTACTTATTTCAGGTAATGGCAGCAATTTACAAGCCATTATCGATGAAATAAAAGCAGGCCGTCTGAATGCGGAAATCAGCGGCGTGATCAGTAATCGCCCTACTGCTTATGGTCTGGAACGCGCTAAAGAAGCCGGGATCAATGCGGTTTGCTTAGATCATACAGGCTTCGATTCACGAGAGTCTTATGACGGGGCGCTCAAAGCACAAATTGAGGCTTTTGGCGCAGACTGTGTTGTTCTTGCAGGCTTTATGCGTATCTTAACACCGGAGTTCGTCGACAGCTTTGCTGGAAAATTAGTGAACATTCATCCATCTTTGTTGCCGAAGTACAAAGGTTTGAATACGCATCAGCGAGCTATCGACAATGGAGACAAGGAGCACGGCGTTAGCGTGCACTTTGTTACACCAGAGCTCGACGGCGGCCCTGTTATCATTCAAAGCCGCGTACCTGTGTTTGAAGATGACACAGCAAGCGACTTGGCCGAGCGTGTTCAAGAACAAGAACGTCGTATCTATCCGCTTGTGCTATCTTGGTTTAGTGCAGGTCGATTATCGATGCGAAACAATAAGGCAGTTTTAGATGAGCAAGAATTACCAGAATCTGGTTATGCAAGCGACTAAGCCTTTTGCTTTAGGCGCACTGTTAGCAGCATCGCTTTCAGTGGCGGCGCAAGCAAACCCTAGTACAGAAAATACGGATAGTGCAGAGCTACCGCTTCATCCCTACAAGGCAACCTATACCGCATACAAATGGGGTGACGACGTAGGCGAAGCGAATATTGAGCTCTCGAAATTAGGTGACCAACAGTATTCTCTAATTTACACGTCAAAAGTGTCTAAGTTTTTCTTGTCTGACAAACGCAGTGAACATTCTATTTTTACTGTTAATGATAATACCGTCGTACCTTCTGAGTACTACTATAATCGTTCTGGCACAGGGCCTGATAAAGAGCTTAAGGTAACGTTTAGTCATCAGGGACAAGGCAAAATTGCAGTCGAGAATGGCGAAACATTTGATTGGAACGGTGAATTTGATAACCAAATTTATCGTATTGACCTTGCAAAGCAGTTAGCGGAAGGTAAGACATCTTTAGAATACCACTTCGTAAATTATCGTGGCGAACTTCGTCACTACGGCGTTCAAGTGGTGGATGAAGAGGTATTGTCTTTACCTTTCGGTAAAATTGAAACTGTAAAAGTTAAGCTTATTCGCGACTCAAATAAGCGTGAGACGTTTGCTTGGTTTGCGCCATCACTTAACTACACGTTAGTTCGTCTGCAACAGTTCAAAGAAGGCGATGAACAGGGCGATATCAAACTGAAATCGTTTGAGACGCAGTAAAGCGTAAAGATAAACCGTTTTTTGTCTCAACAACTTTTTCACAATTGTTGAATAAAGCACGTTATGAACTAGCATTCAGACGTGCTTTTTTATTTACACTGTTGCTGTCTTATCCTCACGTAACCTCTTCTCGTTTCGCAACACAATTCACATTCTAAATCAGTATTTATAAGCAACGACTATACTTATAGAGCGGATAACGCACTACCCTATTATTTATGTCGTTGTTAATAGAATATTCATGTAAAAATCTTGATCTTTGCCCTATTAAATAATAGGTTTACAGCATGCTGGTCTGACCTCGATCTGTGACTGCTTTTCATAAAGCAACTCACTATGCTCCAGATAAGACTAGCGTAACGTTTAACGCCTTTCAGGAGTGAAGTATGGCAGATTTTATATGGTTTTTACTGGTCGTTCTGACACTAGCGGTAGCTAGTTATCAGCGAACCAGCTTGGTAACAGCGGTTGCCATGGGCGCAGGTGTTATGATTTTAGGCACCCTTTTCGGTGACATCGGCCTGCTTGGTTGGGTAGTGTTCCTTGCTTTAACACTGCCGTTCACGCTTGCAAATATCAGACAGCAGCACATCTCTAAGAAGCTGCTAGCCTTCTACCGCAAAGTTATGCCTGAAATGTCGAGCACTGAGCAAGAAGCTATCGACGCAGGTACGGTATGGTGGGACGGTGATATTTTCAGCGGCAAGCCAGACTGGGATAAATTACACCGCATTCCGAAAGGTCGACTCACTGCTGAAGAGCAAGCATTCTTAGACGGTCCTTGTGACAAAGTGTGCTCAATGGTCGATGAATGGCAAATAAACCATAAAGATGCTGATCTTTCACCTGAAATTTGGCAGTTCCTTAAGGAACACAAATTCTTCGCTATGATCATCAAGAAAGAGTATGGCGGTTTAGAGTTTTCGGCATATGCCCAGTCTCGCGTTCTTCAAAAACTTGCAGGCGTAAGCGCGGTGCTATCAAGCACAGTCGGTGTACCAAACTCATTGGGCCCGGGCGAATTACTTCAGCACTATGGTACAAAAGAGCAACAAGATCATTATCTTCCCCGTCTTGCTGCCGGTGAAGAAATCCCTTGTTTTGCATTAACCGGCCCAGAAGCTGGCTCTGATGCAGGTGCGATCCCTGATGTTGGCGTTGTATGTAAAGGCGAGTGGAATGGCGAAGAAGTGTTGGGTATGCGCCTAACGTTTAACAAACGCTACATCACCCTTGCGCCTGTTGCTACGGTTATTGGTCTTGCCTTTAAACTTCAAGATCCTGAAGGTCTTCTAGGTGATAACAAAGAGCCGGGCATAACATGTGCCCTTATTCCTCGCGACACTAAAGGTTTAGAGATTGGTCGCCGTCACTTCCCACTCAATACGCCATTCCAAAATGGCCCTATTAAGGGTGAAGATATTTTCGTTCCAATCGATTACATCATTGGTGGTCCGAAAATGGCAGGTCGCGGCTGGCGCATGCTGGTTGAATGTTTGTCGGTAGGTCGCTGTATTACCCTTCCTTCATCTGCTGCTGGTGGTGCTAAATCAGTATCTCTTGCAACGGGTGCATATGCACGTATTCGTCGCCAGTTCCGTATGCCTGTAGGTCATATGGAAGGTGTTGAAGAAATGCTTGCGCGCATTGGTGGTAATGCATATTTGATGGATGGCGTAACACGCTTCTCAACGGTGGGTGTAGACCTTGGTGAGAAACCTTCTGTTATCTCGGCTATCTGTAAGTACCACTTGACCGAGAAGATGCGTCAAATCATTAATGATTCGATGGATGTTCACGGCGGTAAAGGCGTTATGCTTGGGCCAAACAATTACCTTGGTCGCGGCTATCAAGGTGTACCAGTATCAATTACGGTTGAAGGCGCAAACATTCTAACCCGTAACATGATGATCTTTGGTCAAGGTGCAATGCGTTGTCACCCTTACGTGCTTAAGGAAATAGAAGCTGCGTCTATCGAAGACAAGAAAGAAGCGTTGAAAGCGTTTGATAAAGCGGTATTCGGTCATATTGGCTTTGCGGTAGCTAATACTGTTCGCAGTATTTGGTTCTCGTTAACCAATGGCGCATTCAGCAGCGCACCGTTCACTGACGAAACGGCGCGTTACTACAAGCTACTTCAAGGCTACAGTGCAAACTTAGCACTACTAACCGATGTCTCTATGGGTGTGCTTGGTGGTGATCTTAAGCGTCGCGAGCGTTTATCAGCGCGTTTAGGTGACATCCTAAGTGGCCTTTACATGGGTAGTACAACGCTTAAACGCTTCGACGAAGAAGGTCGTCTAAAAGAAGATTTACCGCTTTTACATTGGGCAATGCAAACTACATTGCACGATATCGAGACAGCAATTGATGACTTCTTGGCTAACTTCCCTAACCGCGCAATCGCTGCAGCGCTTCGCGTTATGGTGATTCCGTTTGGCCGACGTATTGGTAAGCCTTCAGACAAGACAGAACATGCTATTGCACAAATGCTTCAAACGCCTTCAACTGCACGTAGCCGTTTAGGTTATGGTCAGTACCTCACCCGTGAGGAAGGAAGCTTGTTTGGCGATCTTGAGCAAACTCTTGATGATGTACTAGCAAGTGAGCCTATCTTCGAACGTATTTGTAAGCACAAAAAAGCTAAACTACCGTTTACCCGTTTAGATGTGCTTGCTGACGAAGCGCTAGCAGAAGGAATTATTAACGAAGAAGAAGCGAATCTACTTCGTAAGACTGAAGCTGGAAGACTTCGCACTATCAACGTCGATGATTTCGACCACGAAGAATTAGTAGCGAAGGTTAATTCCAACACCACTGCTAAGAAACGAGGTGGCAAAGCTGCTTAATTTCATACCCAAACAAAAGGGCCGCTCTCGCGGCCTTTTTCGTCAACGATTCATTCTATTAACATCACTCACCTACGTATTTTCTAGCCTTTGCTTGGCCGATCAAACAACCTGCGGAAATACCGAACAGGCGAGAGAACTCTCTTTATTAATTGCTAACGACAAAGGTCAACAACGTTCGGTACTAAAATGTAATCCTACGCTTGTTATGCTGGCTGAAACAAAAGCGAAAGACATGGCTGAGAGAGGCTTGGTGTCTCACTTTTTGGGCGGCAGTCCGAACACTCGCATTCGCAATGCTGGTTTAACGTTACCAGAATATTATGGCGATGCGATGAGCAATCAAGTGGAGGCCCTTGCTGGTGGTTATATAACAGCTGATGACGTGTGGTACGCACTTAAAACATCGACTTCACACCGTCAACACTTGTTAGCAGAGTTACCTTTTTATCAAGAACAAGATCAAATAGGTATTGCCTTTTACAAAGATTACTCAACGCCTCACGTTGAATACTGGGCTATATACTTGACCAAACTGATTGACACAGAAACGTCTAACAATGACTTAAAGGATGACACAACAACTACGCTTCTAATAAAGCGTCAAAAGAAGTTTGAACATGTACCTGACAAAGGCTTAGGAATAGTTACTAAAAGTGGCGAGGTTACGCTAAAAACAAAAAAACCGGATAAATAATCCGGTTTTTTATTAGCGCTAGATAAATACTTAGTTTAGCTAAGTTGAAGTTTATCCATCAACAATACGGCTTGCGTACGCGTGTTGATCTCTAGCTTGCGAAGAATGGCGCTAATGTGTGCTTTAATGGTTGCTTCCGTAACGTTCATCTCGTGAGCGATTTGCTTGTTCATTAAGCCTGCGCGTAAGTAAGAAAGCACTTGAATCTGTTTAGGTGTAAGTTCACGGAAACGCTGAAGTAGAACTTTAAGCTCATCGTCAACTTTCTCTAGTTCTTCTTCCATACCTTCTGGAAGCCACTTTTTGCCACCAATAATGTCTACAATAGCCTGAGCAATTTCTCGTGTTTGCGACACTTTGGGGATGAAGCCCTGAGCACCTAGGCTCATTACTTGAGCGACAACCTCAACAGTATCGCTGCCCGAAACAACACCAATAGGGATATTCGGGTATTGTTCACGCAGGGTGATAAGGCCGTTAAAATATTCACCGCCAGGCATATTAAGGTCAAGAAGGATCAGCTCAACACCGTCGAATTCGTTTAGCTTCGCCATCACATCATCCAAGCTTCCTGCTTGAATTATCTGTGCGTTTTCAAAGTAAGGTTCCAACGCGCCGCTCAAAGCTTCGCGAAACAATGGGTGATCGTCTGCTACTAGAATTCTTGTCATTAGCGTTACTGCTTCCTTATTGTATTATGAGTATAGATTAATACTTTAGATCATTAACGAAAAGCCCTAAACCAGAAAAATCACGCAAAATATAACAAATTTGGTGTTTTCCATTGGCATTTACGTATCAAACGGTAAAATTGCGCCCCAAATTAGTTAATTGAAGACCCACTGTGAAGAAACACGACAATATATACGCAAAGGCACTCAATAAAGTAGATGACTTTAAATTTGACGAGTCTGTCGTTGATGTGTTTCCCGATATGATTCAGCGCTCAGTGCCTGGATACGAAACCATTGTTCACACCATAGGCGAATTGGCTAAAATTGCCGTTACGCCCAATACCGTCGTTTATGATCTTGGCTGTAGCTTAGGTGCTGCAAGTTTATCTGTGGCAAGAGCTGTACCTAACGATACATGTGAAATTATTGGTGTGGATGCTTCAGAAGCAATGGTAGAACGCTGCAAACGCGTCGTACAGACCTTCACACTGCCAAACCCAATTGTTATTCAGCATGGGTTTGCACAAAGTGTAGAAATTAAGAATGCCTCTTTGGTTGTGATGAATTTCACTTTGCAATTTATCCCACCCGCTGACCGCGAAGCGTTATTAAAGCGCATTTACGACGGGCTTAACCCCGGCGGTATGTTGGTGCTATCAGAAAAAATACGCCACCCTACCCTTACTGGCAATGAACTGCTGGTAGATTTACATCATCAATTTAAGCGCGACAACGGTTATAGTGAACTAGAAGTGAGCCAAAAGCGCGCCGCGTTAGAAAAAGTTATGCTAACCGATACATTTAACGAGCATGATACTCGCTTGAGAAAAGTCGGGTTTACCGATGTTGTGATGTGGTACAAATGTTATAACTTCACGTCTATGGTTGCCATTAAAGGCTAAACAAATCTCGCTACGTCCGTCTTTCCGCAACGCCAACACATATTAAGAACAGTATGAGCAAATTAGAACAAACTTGGTTTACCGATTGCTACAAATCGTTAATAGACAGCCCGCTATCACATTGGCTTCAAACGCTACCGGCACAAATGGACACCTGGCAGCGAACTGCTAAACACGGTGAGTTTGATAAATGGTGCCGTTTACTTTCGAAGCTGCCGACTACGTCGCCGAGTTGTGTTGATTTAGCCTCAAGCGTTTCCATTGGCACCGAAAATGACGTAGATGAATATGTCCAAAAACAAATTGAAGGATTGTTAAAGCAGTTTATGCCCTGGAGAAAAGGGCCATTTAATCTTCATGGAATTCATATTGATACAGAGTGGCGTTCGGACTGGAAATGGGACCGCGTAGCACCTCATATTAGTTCGCTGAAAGACCGAAACGTTTTAGACGTAGGTTGTGGTAGTGGTTATCACATGTGGCGCATGCTGGGTGAAGGTGCCAATAACGTAATAGGTATAGATCCTACCCAGCTGTTTCTTATTCAGTTTCACGCCATTAAACAATTTATTAGTAAAAGTAGTGCGCCTTCCGACAATATCCATTTTCTACCGATGGGCATTGAAGACATGCAGCCACTGAGAGCTTTCGACACTGTGTTTTCTATGGGTGTACTTTACCACCGTAAAGACCCAATGGCGTTTCTGCAGCAACTTAAAGACCAGCTAAGAAAAGGTGGCGAACTGGTTCTTGAAACCCTTGTCGTGGACGGTGATGAAAACACAGTATTGATGGCGGGTGAACGCTATGCACAAATGCGAAATGTCTGGTTCTTACCGAGCACTGCAGCCCTATCTGTTTGGTTAGGCCGCTTAGGCTTTGAAAATATTCGCGTTGTAGATATCAACCACACAACCCTAGATGAGCAGCGCGCAACGCCTTGGATGGAAACGCAATCTTTGAAAGATTTTCTCGATCCGGAAGATATTACTCGCACTATCGAAGGTTACCCTGCACCACAAAGGGCCGTTATTGTCGCTAACAAGAAGTAAGTCGTAAGACCACGCCTCTGTTACCCTATTGGCACAAATGTTGTTATCTTAATCAAGAAGAACGTGCGAATTCTGCATTGATTAAGGTGACAACATGGATATACATGGCTTTCTAACGACGCATCAATTGCCAAGTACCTATGCAGAAACTGCACAAAAATGGTTCACCCCATTATGTGAGCAACTGCTTAAGCACCAAGACGGTGCAACACAACCATTTATCGTGGGCATAAATGGCAGTCAGGGTTCAGGTAAATCAACTCTGACCAGTTTTATCGAGTCCTTCCTTACCTCGGTCCACAACAAAAAAGTGGTATCACTCTCAATTGACGATTTTTACTACGACCAATCGCAGCGAAATGCGCTAGCAATAAAAGTTCACCCGCTTCTAGCAACTCGTGGTGTACCGGGTACTCATGACATTCCTCTAGCGTTAAATACGTTTCGCAGTTTAGAAAAAGGCACGCGTACATCGCTGCCCCGCTTTAACAAAGCTACAGATAACCCGTTCCCCAAAGAACAGTGGCCTGTAATCGAATCTTCACCCGATTTCATCATACTTGAAGGATGGTGTGTGGGCGCTATTGCGCAAACATCTAGCGAACTTAAACGGCCAGTAAACCACCTTGAAGAAGTAGAGGACCCATTGGGCATTTGGCGCTCTTTTGTAAACACTGAACTAGCAGGCGATTATCAGACGTTGTTCGACAAAATAGACTACCGCATTATGCTAAAAGCACCGAGTTTCGACTGTGTGTATCAATGGCGGTTAGAACAAGAACATAAACTCGCTCAAAAAGCGTTAAAAGATAGCGATGGAGTGATGTCTGATGAAGAAGTGGCAAACTTTGTGCAACACTACCAACGCATCACTGAACACGCATTAAGTCACTTGCCTGAAAAGTGCGACACCGTGTTTTATCTAGATGAAACAAGAACGATAACTAAACAGGACGTAAAACGATGACGAAAACGCTTGTTTTCACCGATATGGACGGCACGCTGTTAGACCACCATACCTACTCTTTCGAGGCGGCGAAACCGGCTTTAACGGCATTAGAAAAAAAGGACATTCCCGTTATTCCCACTACCAGCAAAACCTTTGCTGAATTACAACCGCTGCGCGAGAGTATTGGTTTAGACGGGCCTTTTATTATTGAAAATGGCGCCGCTATTTTCATCCCTCATGGCTTTTTCAAACAAAAACCCAGCGGTACAGTTTGGATAGATGGCTACTGGTGTAAGGCGTTTATCTCAAACAAAAATTACTGGATTAAGCTACTTGAAAAAATAGGTAGCGAATTTGACGGCAAGTATAAACAATTCTCAAAAATGTCGATTCAAGAAATTCAGGAATGTACTGGGCTTGACGAAAGGTCAGCGTCACTTGCTGCCAAACGCCAGTTTGGCGAGCCGGTTTTGTGGCTTGGCACTGACGAAGAAAAACAACGCTTTTTAAAGGTAGTAAAAGATCGCGGTGCTTTCCCTCTGGAAGGCGGCCGCTTCATTCATATTTCAGGTAATTGCGATAAAGGCCAGGCTCTCAAGTGGCTGGCCAATGAATATCAAAAGCAACATACCACCAAAGTTAACACTATTGCCCTTGGCGATGGTAAGAACGACGTTGCAATGCTTGAAGCGGCGCACGTCCCCATTCGCATTTTATCCCCGGTAAATCCTCCACCAGCAGTAAAAAAAGAAGAGGTCTATACCAGCACCCTAACCGGCCCTGAAGGCTGGAACGAAATGCTTACTCAATTGCTATCCCTATGATCAGGAGGACACATGGCTGATTTTTATCAAAATGGTGTGGTTACTACGTTACATAACTTAGCTCGTCGTCCTACCGAAGAGCTTGAAGCAGAGCTTCTACAGTTTTCACAGAAGCGCCCTATGGCACTTATTTTACCGTCGCTTTTTTCTGAATTAGAAGGCGACGCACTTCCACATATCGTCAACGAATTAACAGACGTGCCCTACTTATCAGAAATTGTCATCGGTCTAGACCGAGCCAATGAAGAGCAGTACAAACACGCACTAAAATTCTTCGGCAAACTTCCTCAGCATCACAGAGTGCTATGGAACGACGGTCCTCGTCTTAAAGCACTTGATGAAGAGCTTCAGGCTCAAGGCTTGGCGCCAAAGGAGTTAGGTAAAGGCCGAAACGTTTGGTACTGCATGGGCTACGTACTAGCATCGAATCGTGCTGAGTCTGTTGCACTACACGATTGCGATATTGTTACCTATAACAAAGATTTGCTCGCAAAGCTTATCTACCCTGTAGCCAACCCAATGTTTAACTACGAGTTTTGTAAGGGTTACTATGCGCGTGTGGCTAACGGCAAAATTAATGGCCGTGTTTCTCGACTTCTCGTTACGCCATTACTTCGTGCATTAAAACGCATTATGGGAGACAACGAATACTTGGAGTTTATGGACAGCTTTCGCTATCCATTAGCGGGAGAGTTTTCGTTTAGACGCGACGTACTAAACGATATTCGCATTCCAAGTGACTGGGGCTTAGAAATTGGTGTGCTGTCTGAAATGCACCGCAACTATTCGCACAACCGCCTGTGTCAGGCAGATATATGTGATATTTACGACCATAAACATCAGGATTTATCGCTTAATAACGACCAAGGTGGTTTGTCTAAAATGTCTATCGACATTACCAAAGCCATTTTCAGAAAACTTGCCACGCAAGGCTATACGTTTAGCAACGAAATGTTCCGCTCAATTAAAGCCACCTATTTCCGTATTGCGCTAGACTTTATAGAAACCTACCACAATGACGCGGTAATGAATGGCTTGAACTTAGACATTCACAGCGAAGAGAAAGCAGTAGAAATGTTTGCCAGCAACATCATGAAAGCGGGACAAAACTTTTTAGAAAACCCTATGGAAACACCGTTTATACCAAGCTGGAACCGCGTGACCAGCGCGGTACCCGATATTTTAGAACGACTATTAGAAGCGGTTGAAGCCGATACTGCAGAATATATGGAGTAAGTAATATGGCATGGGACCATCTCCATGACAAAGTAAAACACCATTTAGAAAGCATTTATGCCGATGTATCGCTGGACGTCTCGTATGAGACGCTAGCGACTGAGTTAATGAACACTATAGGCATTCAGCAGCAAACGGATATTGCTTCACCTCAGTCTCATCACAATTATTGGGATGAAGATGACATTATCATGATTACCTACGGTGATAGTGTCATTGACGAAGGGGAGCGCCCGCTGGTTACGTTAAATAAGTTTTTGCACCGCTACTGCAAGAACACCGTTAATAACGTTCACATCCTGCCCTTCTTTCCGTACAGCTCAGACGATGGGTTTTCGGTTATCGACTACTCTACGGTGAATGAAGCACTGGGGTCATGGGACGATATTGAAGTCATTGCTGAGGATTATGGCTTGATGACCGACCTAGTTATCAATCACTGCTCTGCAAGAAGCGTGTGGTTTGATAACTTTGTGAAGGGTGAAGGACCGGGATCTGACTTTTTCTTCACAGCAGATCCATCCGATGACCTCTCCATGGTAACTCGACCTCGTGTGTCGCCCTTGCTGCGAGAAACGGAAACCGCCAACGGTACAAAGCATGTATGGTGCACGTTTAGTCACGACCAAGTTGACTTTGACTTTAGAAACCCCAAAGTATTGCTAGCGTTTATTGATATTATAAAATTGTATATTGATAAAGGCGCTAAGCTATTTCGCTTAGACGCTGTAGCTTTCCTTTGGAAAATTGTTGGCACTAACTGCATCAACTTGTTCCAAACCCATGAAGTCATACGTTTGATCCGAACGCTGATTGAACATGTCGATCCATCAATCATAATCATTACCGAAACCAATATTCCCAACAGGGAAAACCTAACGTATTTTGGTAATGCTAACGAAGCCCATGCTATCTACAACTTTTCGCTTCCGCCGTTACTTGTAAATACATTAGTAACGGGTGATTGTACGTATTTAAAAAGCTGGATGATGAGTATGCCACCGGCGCAAAACGGCACAGCCTACTTTAACTTTATCGCCTCGCACGATGGTATTGGTTTACGCCCAGCTGAAGGCCTACTGTCAGATGAAGAAATTTCAGAGCTTGTGCATACAATGCAGCACTTTGGCGGCAAAGTGTCGTGGCGCGCTTCTGATCACGGTCAACAAAAGCCCTACGAGATAAACATCACCCTGTTCGACGCGCTGCAAGGAACCACCAAGGGCCCTGACAAGTATCAGGTGGATCGATTTATTTGTGCTCACGCCATTATGTTAGGTATGGAAGGTATCCCAGGAATTTACATTCACAGTTTACTCGGCACATCTAACGATTACGAAAAAGTCGCTAATACAGGACAAAATCGTTCAATCAACAGAAAACGTTGGGACTTTAACGAGTTAGAGGCTCTGTTAGACTCGCCCTTTTCACAGCACCATAAAGTACTCACTCGAATCTCGCAGCTTATACGCATACGTAAAGCGCAGCCCGCATTTCACCCCAATGCAACGCAGTTTACATTGCAGCTTGGTAATCAATTATTTGGCTACTGGCGACAAAGTCTCGATAGAAAGCAAAGTATTTTCTGTATTAGTAATATTTCAGACGAAGAACAAACAATTTTGCTGTCTGACATAAATCTTATTGGCACAGATAATTGGATTGATCTCATCACCCGTGACGAGATAGCCCTTTCTAGTGGTTTCTTACAAATGAAGCCTTATCAAGTGCTTTGGATCAGCAACCAAGATTTTGAATAAATCTTTGAGCTTATAACGCCAGTCGACCAATAAATCTGCCGCGGTAAGGATACTGCGGTGTTATGCTTGTCACACGAGTTAGCAAATCAAAAGTTTGTAATGCAAGAAATTAATACCCTTTTTTTCGATTTAGACGGAACCTTGGTGGACTCTGTTCCTGATTTGGCAACAGCGTTAAACCAAACATTAAACGACTACCAATTACCAACGTTTAACGAGCAGACAATTAGACACTGGGTTGGAAATGGTGCCCGTGTTCTGGTGGAACGCGGATTGAGCGGTAACGCAGAGATCAGACACCATTACACATCAAACGAGATTGATGCCGCTTTAGAAAAATTTCTTTTCTATTACCGAACGCTAGATACTAAGAGTACAGTGCTGTACGACGGCGTGTTCTCAACACTTCACGCGCTAAAAGAACAAGGGTTCACGCTAGCATTAATCACTAATAAACCTTCGGAATTTATTGAGCCTATTCTTTCATCGTTCTCAATATTTTCGTTGTTTTCGCTTACCATTGGCGGTGATAGTTTACCGGAAAAAAAGCCTTCTTCCCTTCCCCTTCTGCACGCCTGTGAAAAGCTTGGTGTTTCGCCCTCACAGTGTGTAATGGTTGGAGATTCTAAAAATGACATTGTTGCCGCAAAAGCCGCGAACATTAAAAGTATAGGGCTTACCTACGGGTATAACTATGGTGAGAACATCGCAAAATATAAACCTAACTGGGTTTTCGACGACTTTGAAGAGATATTAACGTTCGCTTCTTAATTCATCTGACATAGCCGTTGATGAAACTTCAATTGCGTCGTTTACGCATACTTTCTTTTATTTCACGCTTTAACCTTTGGTATAAGGCCGCTTTTTCTGTAATATCCGCGTGTTAAATTATTTCATGGAGTTGTTGGTATGTCATCTAAATGGCTTTCACTAGAAGAAGCCCTCACTAAAGCATTAGACGCTGCAAAAGCGATAAACGACGTTGAGCAAGTGAGCATTTTTGACGCCAACAACCGCATCTTGGCCCAAGATGTAACTGCCCACGTTGATGTCCCGCCATGGGATAATTCAGCAATGGATGGCTATGCCGTAAATGCGGAAGATCTCAAACACAGTGATAAACTCGAAGTACAGGGTGTAATTACAGCTGGCATGAGTGCTGATGAGCCGCTTGAAAAAGGCAAAGCATTTAAAATAATGACGGGGGCCCCGGTGCCTGCCAATGCTAACGCCGTTGTAATGGTAGAGAATACCGAAAGTCATGATGGCGCGGTTTTGATCAATAAAATTCCATCGGCGCAAGAGAATATACGTAAAAAGGCCAATGATATCGCCAGTGGCGATACACTAATAAGCAAGGGCACGCGCCTTCACGCCGAACACCTTATGCTGCTTTCTTCCCAAGGAAACAGTAAGGTGGCAGTATTCAGAAAACTTCGCGTTGGTGTAGTCGCGACTGGTTCTGAACTTGCTGCACCTGGCGAACCCTGTAAATCGACACAAATTTTCGAGTCTAATCGCGTTGGTGTAAGCAGCATTTTAAGCAATGAAAACGTAGAGCTTGTTGATTTCGGCATTGTAGAAGACGACGAAGCTTCTTTGCGTAAACTCTTCATTGAGGCGAGCGAGCGTGTAGATGTAATGGTAAGTAGCGGTGGTGTATCTGTGGGCGATGCCGACTATGTAAAAGATATCATCGCTGAATTGGGCACTATCGACTTTTGGAAAGTCGCAGTTAAACCGGGTAAACCCTTTGCACTGGGCAAAATAAACAACACGTTGTTTTGCGGTTTGCCGGGAAACCCTGTGTCTTCGTTTGTTACCGCAAAATTATTGGTTGTGCCTGTTATCAAAAAAATGCAAGGACAAGTAAAACCGCACGAGCCGTTCTTTGTTAACGCTAGCATTACGACACTTCTTAAGCGACGTGCAGGCCGCCGAGACTTTCAGCGTGCAACCATGGTAAGAAATAACCAAGGTGAATGGGAAGTCACACCATTTAAGTCACAAAGCTCTGGCGTTATGACTTCAATCACTTCTGCTAACTGCCTAATGGTAGTACATGAAGATATAAGTGAGTTAAAAGTTGGCGATACGGTTCCGGTTATACCGCTACATTTTTAACAAGTTCGTTGTTGAAACGCTACTTCGTTAAGGCTTTTAAGCTCGTTTTTATTTTCTGCATTTTTATCGCCCTAGGCGACCCATATAGAGACACATTACCGTGAATAAAAAACGCTTTCTTTTAGAAGGAAGAGACATTTTAAAACTAGCATGGCCATTGTTGGTTGCGCAGATTACTCAAATGCTAATGGGCGTTAGCGATACTATTATGGCTGGGCGTTACAGTGCAACCGACATGGCTGCGGTAGCACTTGGATTTAGCATCACTGTGCCACTGCTTTGCTTTATACAGGGTATAGCGCTGGCACTTCCCCCAATCATTTCACGGCTGCAGGGAAACAAAAATTTAAGTGGTATTGCCGACGCAAGTCAGCAAGCTGGTTATCTGGTTTTCTTTGTGGGATTAGCGGTAGCAGGCTTAATTCCATTTACTGAAAGCATAGTCGCGCTGTTCCCAATGGCGCCCGAGCTATTTAGCATTACCGTAGACTACGTACTTTATGTGCTGTTCGCTATGCCTGGATTTGCACTTTACCAATGGCTTAGAAACTATTGTGAAGGCTTGGGTAAAACCAAACCCACTATGATTATTACGGTTATCGGGCTGATGGCGAACATTGTAGGAAACTACCTGTTTATCTATGGTGTAGGCCCATTACCAGCTATGGGCGGTGCGGGTTGTGGTATTGCAACGGCCATTGTGATTTACACTATGCTTGTAGCAACCGTTATCTATGTTCGTTTTGCCCCTGCCCTGCAAAAGTACAATTTGTTCGGACAGTTGTATAAACCTAACATGGTAACCATAAATCGGACCTTCAAAATGGGCTTACCCATTGCTATGACTATCCTATTTGAAGTGACGCTGTTTTCACTGGTTGCATTGTTATTAGCCCCTTTTGGTGCCACAACGGTAGCAGCCCACCAAGTCGCACTGAATTTCTCGGCCCTGATGTTCATGTTTCCTATGAGCATTGGTATGGCAGCAGCAATTCGCATTGGCTATCGCATAGGGCAAAATAACCCACGACAAGCAAAAATTGCAGCTCGAACCGCTATTCTGATCGGGTTTTTCACCGCTGCGTGTACGGCTAGCTTCACCCTGCTAGCAAAGGGATTCATCATTGGCCTGTACACCAGCGACGAAGCCGTATATACCTTGGCAAATGCGCTATTGATTTATGCGGCGTTATTCCAATTGTCTGATGCGGTTCAGGTGATTTCAGCTAATGCATTACGCGGCTATAAAGACACAACAGCGATGTTTATTATTACCTTTGTGTCCTACTGGTTAATAGGTCTACCTACAGGCGTTATTTTAGGTAGAACAAACTGGATAACGGCAGAACCAATGGCCGCAGCAGGGTTTTGGATTGGCTTCATTGTAGGATTGAGTGCTGCAGCTGTTATGCTAGGTGCACGCCTTCTTTACATCCAAAGGCCCAGTGCTGTGCATCGTATCGCGAGTGCATAACCGTTCAATTGAACCAAAGCAGTTACCCCCTGCTTTTTAGTTTGTCCCAGTCTTGTGGCGTGTCTATATCAAATTGTGCGTTAGGTATAGACACAGCCGTTACCCTACCTAATTTCGCATACTTCCTAATAACCGGCTTAGCCCCCATGTCGCCACTTAGCGCTAGCAGTTCACTAAATACCGCTTCAGGAAAGATAGCAGGCACCGTTAATCGACTATTGTTCTCTCCCTGCATTTGCCATTCACTGCATACTATGTGATTAGGGTTCGCATAAGAAGTGTTGATAAGGCGAGCGAAGTCTTGTGCATTAAGACTCGGCAAATCGGCCAACGTGAATAGCACATGAGTAGGGTTTGTACACAAGCCCTTTGCTGTCGGGGATACTGATTTCGACAGTGATGAAAGGCTTAAAAGATGGGTGAGTCCAGTGCGAATACTTGATGCAAGGCCTTCATCCCAATTAGCGTTGTGAACGATACTGATGGGTAGTTCAAAAACCTTACATTGAGAGTGTTTTAGCTGCGTATTTACGGAATCATGCCATTTACCCGTAACAACAGTAATGGGTAATTCACTGGTTAACGCTAAGTCATTGCGCGCACTAACTACCTCCCCCACACTGTGTTGTATAAGAGAAAGCGCAGAAATTGGGTGTTCCGATAAAAGCTTATTACCCTTGTAGCGAGCGCTCTTTCCGCCCGCCAACACCACCAGAGCTACGGCATAATTTTCCGACTTCAATTCAACATCCGTTATATCAAAGAAATAAAACGTGACACGTCAAAGGGCTTAGCGGCTTCTGCTAAGCCCTTTAATAGCAGCCGTTAACCCTTCAAGCGTAAGCCCATACATTCTGTCTTCCATAATTTCACGAATAATTTTGATAGACGAATAATACGGCCAGTAATTCTCAGCTTGCGGATTAAGCCACACTGCGTTGTTAAAGTGGTTCAATAAACGCTGCATCCACACACTGCCCGGTTCTTCATTCCAATGCTCTACACTGCCACCTGGATACGTTATTTCATACGGCCCCATGGTAGCGTCACCTACGAAAATAACCTTGTAGTCTTTTCCGTAGCGATGAATGATATCCCAAATAGGAATGCGTTCTTTATTGCGACGAAGGTTATCTTTCCACACCTCCTCATACACGCAGTTGTGGAAATAAAAGTACTCTAAGTATTTAAACTCGCTTTGCACCGCAGAAAAAAGCTCTTGAGTACTTTTTACGTGTGGGTCCATAGAGCCTCCCACATCAAAAAACATCAACACTTTTACCGCATTGTGACGCTCTGGTGCCATGTGGATATCGAGTAAGCCGCCTTTTTTAGCTGTCTCACCTATGGTCGTTGGCACATCTAGCTGCTCACTGGCGCCGGTGCGAGCAAACTTGCGTAGCTTCCTAAGAGCCACTTTTATGTTACGCGTACCCAGTTCTACATCAGAGCTTAGGTTTTTAAACTCGCGTTTATCCCACACTTTTACTGCCGAAAACTTTCTATTGCCCTTTTGCCCTATTCGCACACCTTCGGGATTATCGCCATAAGCGCCAAACGGGGAAGTTCCGCCGGTTCCCACCCATTTATTTCCGCCTTGGTGACGCTTTTCTTGTTCTTCTAAGCGCTTTTTCAACGTATCCATCAGTTCTTCAAGGCCACCGGCTTTACGCAGCGCCTCACGCTCTTCAGGGCTTAAATTTCTCTCAATTTCCTTACGCAGCCATTCTTCAGGGATATCTTTACCGAATAGATCGACAGATTCGACACCTTCAAAATATTCAGCAAACGCCCTGTCGAACTTATCGTACTGCGTTTCGTCCTTCACCATTATGGTACGCGACAAACTGTAGAACGCTTCGATATCGGCATACACCACGTGCTTTTCAAGCGCACTAAGCAAATCCAGCAACTCGCGAAGCGTGGTTTTAACCTGATATTTTCGCAGTGTATAAAAAAACTGAATAAGCATTAGCGACGCGCCATAAAGACCAGTTTTTCAAACAAATGTATGTCTTGTTCGTTTTTAAGTAGTGCCCCGTAAAGTGGTGGAATAGCAGCTTTTCCGTCTTTTGAGTGAAGCGCTTCTGGTGGAATATCTTCAGCAACTAAAAGCTTCAACCAGTCGATAAGTTCAGAGGTAGAAGGTTTTTTCTTAAGCCCTGGTACATCGCGAATTTCAAAGAAGGCCTTTAACGCTTCATCAAGCAGCTTTTTCTTTAAATCTGGGAAATGTACGTTAACGATTTCTTGCATTTCCTCTGGATTCGGGAACTGAATGTAGTGGAAGAAACAACGGCGCAAGAAAGCATCTGGCAGCTCTTTTTCGTTGTTCGATGTAATAATAACAATAGGACGCTGCTTCGCGACTACACGTTCCTGCGTTTCATAAACGAAGAACTCCATCTTATCGAGCTCTAGCAGCAAGTCGTTGGGAAACTCAATGTCAGCTTTATCAATTTCATCAATTAATAGTACCGGGCGCTTTTCTGCGCTAAAGGCTTCCCATAATTTACCTTTTACGATGTAGTTGCTGATATCGTGAACGCGATCATCACCAAGTTGAGAGTCACGAAGACGTGACACTGCGTCGTATTCGTACAAACCTTGCTGTGCTTTAGTGGTTGATTTAATGTGCCACTGAATTAGTTCGGTGCCTAAACTCTCGGCCAATTCTTCAGCAAGCATGGTTTTACCTGTGCCCGGCTCGCCTTTAATTAAAAGCGGACGCTCTAGCGTAATAGCTGCGTTAACCGCCAGCTGTAAGTCTTTGGTTGCGATATAATTAGACGTGCCACTAAAAGCCATTATTGTTGTACTCCGTATAATTTTTCGTCTTTGCAATTTTAACTATAATATCAAGGCCTTCTCATGATTGCCCATAGATATAACATATAGCTAAAAAGCACTTTGCATTTTACTGATTGGGACCAATGATATAGGGGTATGACGAAATCCCCTAATTCAGGCTGTGAATTATTAACTATCACACGCGTTGAATTATTAACTATTAAAAAGGTCGTACAGATCACGACAGACGGGGTTTCCTATAAAATAAGGAACGAGGTAAGGATTTATAATGAACGTATTTGACGACAACTCCCTATCTATTGGCCGCACGCCACTAGTTAAGCTAAATCGCGTAACATCAGGTAATGTATACGCCAAAATTGAATCGCGTAACCCAAGCTTCAGCGTTAAGTGCCGCATTGGCGCAAACATGATCTGGGATGCTGAAAAGCGCGGTGTCCTTACCGAAGGTAAAGAAATTGTAGAGCCTACCAGTGGTAACACTGGTATCGCTTTGGCGTTTGTTGCAGCGTCTCGCGGTTATAAGCTAACGCTGACCATGCCTAGCAGCATGAGTCTTGAGCGTCGCAAACTTCTAAAAGCATTGGGCGCAAACCTTGTCCTTACTGAAGCGCCTAAGGGCATGAAAGGTGCCGTTGCCGCTGCACAAGAAATTGTGGCATCAGATCCAGACAAATACGTATTGCTTCAACAGTTCGACAACCCGGCTAACCCGGCTATTCACGAAAAAACCACTGGCCCTGAAATTTGGGAAGATACAGACGGTAAAGTAGATGCATTCGTAGCTGGTGTAGGTACGGGCGGTACTATCACGGGTGTAAGTCGCTACCTTAAAAATACGAAAGGTAAAGCGATCACTTCAATTGCTGTTGAGCCAACAGACTCTCCAGTAATTACCCAAGCGCTTGCGGGCGAAGAATTAACCCCTGGCCCACACAAAATTCAAGGTATTGGCGCAGGTTTCATTCCAGGTAACCTAGACCTAGACCTAATTGATGAAGTTGAGCAAGTTACCAACGAAGAATGTATGGACATGGCGCGCAAGCTAATGACCGACGAAGGTATTCTTGCAGGTATTTCTTCTGGTGCAGCCGTTGTTGCCGCTAAGCGTTTTGCTGAACGTCCAGAAAACAAAGACAAAGTGGTTGTAGTACTTCTAGCAAGCGGCACAGAACGTTACCTAAGTAGCCCTCTGTTTGCTGGTGCGTTCGACGAACAAGAAGAAGTTCAATAACCACCAAAATGTTTCAATTATTTAAAAACGAGGCCTAGTGCCTCGTTTTTTATGCCTACTCTCTTCTGTTTCCCCTGAAGTTTCATGAACACAAACACCTGAGTTTTACGCTCTATTACTTTGCTTTTGTGCACAATATTGTGAATAATCAAAGCATAGATTAGCGAAGCGGCGAGCACATTGACTTCGTTGAGATATCAAACTATCAATAAGAAACGGACCTCTTTACATTAAGGTAATCCAAATGAAAACGCGTATGTGGTACGCCCTTTTCGGGCTTTTTACAGTGTTGATTTTATCCGCTTGCGGTAAAAAGGAAGAAGGCATCGGGCGATACGGCATGCTTGATGAAAGTACCCCTGAGTACACCACCGTAGCGTTTCTCAAAAGTGTTTATGAAGATGACAACCTTGATACAGCAATTCGCCTATCAAGCGAAAAACTGTCTCGTATATTAACGAGATACCACACTAACAGTAACGTTCAGCGCCACCTCTTAAACCTTAAATATGACACCGTCACCATCACGCCTCAAAGTGCAGGCCGAGTTGGCCGCAACGAATTCGCAGAAAAATCGACAATCACCGTATTTTTAAGTGGAACATACAACGACGATAAAATTGAAGACTTGCGTAGCCTAGACTTGATTAAAGAAGACGGTGAATGGAAGGTTAATAAAATTCATCCAGATGCCTATTTATAACGTGTAGATAAACGCTGTTTTTATGGCCAGCAACGTAGCTTTTTACAAATGAAGAAAATAAAAAGGATGCTTTCCGGCTTTTATGCTTAAAAGCGTTTATTTTTTGTTTAATGGGTTGTTTTAGGGTAATAATATCAAAACGCTTATAAGTGATATACGGATAGTTTCCACCTTGCATAAAGGATTTTTTCTGTACATTAAATTGTTATACGCTACTGGAATTCTTAATTAATGAGCACTAAACAAGGAATAGTTCTGTTATTAATAGCTGCATCAATAGCTGTATTAACCGCTTTCGCTCACCTTTCCTGTATCTTTTTGGGGCCTCACTGCTTTGAGTCTCAAATGGCTCCAGTCAGCGTAATTGAATCGGCTAAAGCAGGAACACTTTTGGCACCGCTGGGTACGATCGTGGTTTCGGCAATATTTATCGTTTTTGGCTGTTACGCTCTGTCGGGCGCTACACTCATTCGTAGGCTTCCGTTACTCAGCTTTGGCATATATGCAATTGCTGCTGCGTGTATTATACGTGGCATTTTGCCAATTCAACTTTGGATGAGGGACCCAAACAAGGTAACTGACACGGTTTTGATTGTGGGTGTTGTATGGCTACTTGTTGGGCTATGCTATCTCTTTGGGTACAAGGCAGTTAATGGCAAACGCGTATAACAACCCAATCAACACACTCACTTCGTTCGCTGGGACGCATACACGCGGGGCGGCTGCGCCATTATGCCCCACATGTCTGCGCCCGTTATTGGAAAGTTAGAAGCCAAGGAGAATCATGGCTCGTCGTTCAGAGTTCAAAAGAATCGTAAGAAACTTTGCTCACATGCTAAATAACCGCAATAACGATCATCTTGGTTACTGGGCTACAGGACAACTATGCTTGCTCGCACAGAAACAGAACATCTCTTCTATATCAATCAATCTGTTAGAAATAGAGCATAACAGCGTAATAAACCACCTCGAACCTTTTGCTAAAAGCATTCGGAAATCACTCATTAATATGCTGAACTCTCATAAAATCCCCTTATCATGGCTTACGTCAGCTACTGTTACTTTTAGCTTTAATGAACAATATCAAAAGCAGTATCACTATTGGCGTTCGGCGCTGGGCTCACCCTATCTGGTAACGTTGGAAATCACGTCAGACTTAGGCAAGGTGTATAAACAAACATTTGGTGGTAACGTAAATCCACACGATCCTCTTAAGGAACAACGGCGTGCAGGCTTCTAACAAAAAAATTAAGTCACTCACTTCGTTCGCTGGGACGCATACACGCGGGGCGGCTTCGCCATTATGCCCCACATGTCTGCGCCCCTTATTTAAAAGTTATACGCTATGAGCATCAAGGATAGAAATGCAGCTCAAAAAGCCTAAGTACCTTCTCATTACTCAAAAATTAGGACTTAAGTTACCACTAATTTGGTGTGCCTCAGCGCTTTTAATCGGCGTGGTTACTCAAGAAATAGCAGCTGCAATCTTCATTTCATTCTCATCTTTTTTCTTAACTTGGATTATTTGTAAACTTTCAGGATTTTTCTTCAGCTTCCAAGAACACAGCGGCATTCTAAATAACCATATTTACGATAACGTTTTAAAAGCAATTTGGTTTATAGCCCTGTTTTGCCTCGTAGTGAATTTCTTTAAATCTCTACTCTTAAAAACAGGAAGTGAAGCATTCTTGGGCTGTATATTTTCAATCGTTTATTTTGCCTTTATGCTTTCTGCATCAAACCGCTGGGGTATGCACTTCGTTGAAAAACGCGTATAACAAAAAAATTAAGTCACTCACTTCGTTCGCTGGGACGCATACACGCAGGGCGGCTTCGCCATTATGCCCTACGCGTTATCGCCCCTTATTTAAAAGTTAGACACTTGCCATGGATATCACATTAACAGATCCCGCTATACCCCTCTTTCATTTTGAGGTCATCAGAAATGTCTCCATTGCAGCGGCATTTTTAAGTGTTGTTGTGGGCCTAATTTATAAGGTTAAATACGATACAGCTTTGAGCTTATATAGAATCATTTTGTTTTCTCCTGTGGTACCAATATTGTGTACATACTATGGTTACAAACAATATCTTGACGTTTTTTACGCCCTAGATAACAAAGGGAGTGGGACTATCGAATTACACTATGTATACCCTGCAAAAAAGCACATAGTATTGAATAATCCAAAATCAACTTTCGACCCGGATGGCAGAAGCCAAAGCTGTAGGCTAGTTTTCAGAAAAAATGGAAAAAAATATAGTAGTGCTAGGGCTAATGACGTATCTATATGCAAACAAATTTCGAGATCGCTTTAAGTACGTGTCTAACAAACAACTGTTGCCACTCACTGCGTTCGCTGGGACAAAAATACGTAGGCTCCCGTCGCTTCGCTCCTTATTTTAGCCTACGTACTTTTGCCCCAAAGTTGGGTGTTATAAGGCGTCAGCCTAAACTGCGTTTGGCTTTATAAAAATCCCCGTACAACTACCCTCACCTGTTTTTATAAGCATCGCTCTGGCTTGTGGTAGGTTTAAATCCGCCGCTTTCAATTCAAAGGTTGCGCATTAGGCGCTTTATCGCCAAGTTATTATTCAACGTCAACAAGCGCCAATGCGTTCGACAGTTCAAATGGCGGCTAGCTTCTGTCAAATCAAAAACATCAATGCACAGTCGTTTTTCTTGTCTGCGTTAACAATCAATCGTATGCTGGCTTCATTAGTTTTTAAAAAGACCAAAGGAACTGGCTTCTGCTCTAACAAAGCGCTAAAGACCACTCCCTTCGGTCGCTCGGACGCATTTACGCGGGGCGGCTTCGCCATTGTGCCCCACGTAACTGCGCCACTTAGCTTAATGTTATAAGGCGTCAGCCTAATCTGCGTTC